>NZ_JACHDC010000018.1:0-228055 GCF_014200875.1 Paraburkholderia sp. HC6.4b | reverse complement strand
CCATGACCATGGCCGCCATCGCCGTCACCATCACCGCCGTGGCCATGACCATGGCCGCCATCGCCGTCACCATCACCGCCGTGGCCATGACCATGGCCGCCATCGCCGTCACCATCACCGCCGTGGCCATGACCATGACCATGACCATGCCCATGACCATGACCACCATCCCCACCACCGTCCCCGCCGTTATCACCGCCTCCGTTACCGCCGCCATCGCCGCCCGTGCCGCCATTCCCCGAGCCATTCCCGCCACCACCGCTACCCGCGCCGCCGTTACCGTTGTCGCCGGCACCGCCATTGCCGTTGTTGCCGCCGGTATTTCCCGAGCCCACCCCGCCCGGGCCGGAATTAGCCGAGCTATTCCCGCCACCGCTTCCCGCGCCCGTGCCTGTCGAGGACGTCCCGTTGCCCGCCGGCGAGCCGGTGGGCGATGTCGGGCCGAGCCCCGCCGCCGCGACGCCGAAGGCGCCCGCCCCGAGCTGCCCGAATCCCTGCGACGTGCAGCCCGGCCCGCCGCCCGACGGACATCCGCCGTGCACGCTAGCCTCGGCGAGCACCATCACTGCGGGATTCGTTGCCGGCGCGGCGGTGCTCCCCGAATTCGTCTGCGCACCCGCCATCGCCGCATAAAGACTGACCGCGACCGCCAAAGCCGCCCGTCGCGTTCCCAATATCCACGCGTCCCCGCTTTGCTTCTTCATTTCACTCTCCGAATTATTTCACCAAAAAGACCGGTCCAATTAACGAGTGAATCTCCGCTCGTCAACAAAACGAAAAGTCAAAGCCTTTGCGCAGCTTCGCTTTATGCGAATTAAAAATGCATTCGCACTAAACACTTCTCTCACGGAAAATCCCCGGTCCGATTTGGCGTGCTTCGAGAGAATCGGCTGGCTGTGCGCGCACGTGATCGTGAGAGCAGCACAGCGAGGCTTGATGGACGTTGAAGTTATTCGCAGCGCAATCGCTCGACCGTGCGCTAGACCACGCAATGCGATATTGCCGATACGGCCCGTCAGGCGGCGTTAAACGACGATCCGCCCGCCAAATCCGCTACTCCACATTCTTCAGACAGGAAGTTAAAAAATCTCGCGCTCAATGCAATCTGATCAGAAAAACGAAAATTAGCCTTTGGTTTTATCGGACAAATACTGTCCATTTACACATCATTGGTTTTATTCATGTGGCCATTCGCACATAAAAATAGAAATAGAAAAACCCAATGAGAGCAACCCAATAGACAACGCAATGAAAATCACCGAAACGCGCGTGCGAAACATTACGCGTCGTCGGGCAATGCGCGTGCGTCGCGAAAATCGCTGTCGCCATGTGCGCTACCTCGCACAGTCGTCGAACGTGTGCCTCGGTCGCACGCGATCACGAGCCACGCCCATATGCAAAGTGTCGTGGCACAACCACCAGCGCGTCGGATAACCAACACATCAGCGCGCACGCTTTTCCCGGAGCATTCCCACCATCTTCGGCAGTACCGCCGCGTATCGTCGTTGCCCTGCCCGCAAAAGCCTGTCCCCGCGAGCCACCGCGCGGAATCGCCCACGAACGCGGGTAAACCTTTGTTTGACTTCGACGCGGCGCCCCGTTTACTGCACGCAGCCGAACCTCTCAATCCGCTTTCATTCACCGCCCGCATTTTTGGTTGGTCTGCGGAGCAGCGTTCTGCGAGCGCCTCCCCCTCTTCGACGAGGTACAACATGGTTACTATCTCCAGCAGCGCGGTCGACGAATTCAAATCCGGACTTCGCGGTCAGCTTCTGCTGCCCGACACGCCGGGCTTCGACACGGCGCGCAGCATCTGGAACGCAATGATCGACCGTTCTCCCGCGATGATCCTGCGCTGCGCGGGTGTTGCCGACGTGCGCCGCGGCGTCGCCTTCGCGCGTGACAACGGCCTGCCGCTCGCGATTCGCGGCGGCGGCCACAACATCGGCGGTAGCGCTGTGTGCGACGACGGCCTCGTGCTCGATCTGTCCACGATGAAATCGGTGCGCATCGACCCGCAAGCGCGGCGCGCCTATGTCGAACCGGGCGCGACGCTGCACGATCTCGATCACGAAGCGCAGGCATTCGGACTCGCGACGCCGCTCGGCATCAACTCGACG
This sequence comes from Paraburkholderia sp. HC6.4b, assembly GCF_014200875.1. Lineage (NCBI taxonomy): Bacteria > Pseudomonadati > Pseudomonadota > Betaproteobacteria > Burkholderiales > Burkholderiaceae > Paraburkholderia > Paraburkholderia sp. HC6.4b. The sequence goes on along the minus strand of NZ_JACHDC010000018.1, from coordinate 225,935 downwards.
ACCGGCGTCGCGGGTCTGACGCTCGGCGGCGGCTTCGGCTGGTTGAGCCGCCGCTACGGCATGACGGTCGACAACCTCGTCGCGGCCGACATCGTCACCGCGGACGGTGAATTGCGCCGCCTGAGCGCCACTTCGCACGACGATCTGTTCTGGGCGATTCGCGGCGGCGGCGGCAATTTCGGCGTCGTTACGCTATTCGAGTTCGCGCTGCATGAGGTCGGCCCGCTCGTGTACGGCGGCCTCGTCGTGTTGCCGCTCGCCGACGCGAAGGAAGCGCTGATCAAATACCGCGATGCCGTGCCCGCGATGCCCGACGAGTTGGCCGTCTGGGCCGTCGCGCGGCTCGCGCCACCGCTGCCGTTCCTGCCGCCCGACGTGCACGGCCAACCCGTGCTGGTGTTCGCGATGTGCTACAACGGGCCGGTCGAAAAAGGCCCAGCCGCGGTGGAAGCCGTGCGCGGCTTCGGCAAGCCGCTCGGCGAACATCTCGGTCCGATGCCTTATGAAGTTTGGCAACAGGCCTTCGATCCGCTGCTCACGCCGGGCGCGCGCAACTACTGGAAGTCGCACAACCTCGCCACCATCGACGATGGACTGATCGACGCGCTGATCCGCGCGATCGACACACTGCCGTCCGCGCAATGCGAAATTTTCTTCGGCTTGATCGGCGCGCAAACGCAGCGCGTGGCGGTCGACGCGACCGCTTACCCAAGTCGCGAGACGCAATACGCGATGAACGTGCACGGCCGCTGGGACGATGCGCGCGACGACGAGCGCTGTGTCAAATGGGCGCGCGACTTTTTCGACGCGGCGCGCCCCTTTGCGCTAGGCAGCGTGTACGTCAACTTCATGACTCAGGAGGAAGGCGGCCGTATCGCGGATGCCTATGGGCCCAACTATGAGCGGCTCGTCGCCGTGAAGGACCGCTACGATCCGCGCAACCTGTTCCGTCATAACCAGAACATTCGCCCAACGGCGTAGCGACGACGCGTGACGGAAAGCGGCGCAAAAACCCGAACTGCAATGGCCGCGCCGCTCTCGCGCAAGGCGGCGCGGCCATTGGGCACGCCACCTGCTATTTGAGCGGTGGGCGTCCGCGATGCGAACGTCGCGGCACGCCGCCGCCTGGCTGCGATGACCGCGCGCACGGAACCTCCAGCGTGCATATGAGAACAAAGCAAAGCAGGCGACTCGCCGCACTCTTCCAAAACGTACAACACGCGTGAGAAACGCAAAGGAAAACCGTCATGCGCAGACGACAATTCATCATGACCGGCAGCGCTGCATTGGCCGTCGCAGGCCTGAGCCTCACCGGTTGCACGACGACTTCGCCGTCCTCGAACGCATCGCCGTCTGCCAACGCCGGCAAGCGCGACACGATCAACGCCGGCGTCGACTCGACGCTCGCGCGTCTCTACGAAAACGTCGACGGGGCGCGTGAGCTCGTTGCGAAAGCGCGCGGCGTGCTGGTGTTTCCATCGGTGATCTCGGCCGGCTTCTGGGTCGGCGGACAGTATGGTGAAGGGGCGATGCGCATCGGCGGCCGCACGGTCGGCTACTACAGCACGGTCGCGGGCTCGTTCGGGTTGCAGATCGGCGCGCAGTCGAAGGCGCTCGTGTTTCTGTTCATGACGCAGGAAGCGCTCGACGAATTCATGCACAGCCAGGGCTGGGCAGTCGGCGCGAACGCGACCGTCGCCGTGCTGAAAGTCGGCGCGAACGGCGCGGTCGATTCGTCGACCGCGACGAGCCCGGTGCAGGCTTTCGTGCTAACCAACGGCGGCTTGATGGCCGGCGTGTCGCTCGAGGGCACGAAGGTGTCGCGGCTGATTATCTGAGTATCCGAGCGGAGCTTTCCCTCTTCCGGATTTGTGGCGCGAGCGCACCGCGCGTTCGGGCCATAGCGTTCCCGCCCGCTTCGCCAGCGCCGTTCATCGCGCTACGGTAGAATTCGCCCCTTTCGTCAACCGTCCGCGCCCAGCGGACGCAATCCTTCGCGCAGCCGCGCGTTGCCACGCCAGTCCAGCGCAGCCCATACAAGCCTCAGCATTGCGCTCGCGCGCCACCTCGTAGAACATGAACACCGCTAGTCCCGCTTCCGGTCGGCCCGCCTGGCTGTCCGGCATTCGCAGCAACGTGCTCGCAGGCTTGACCTCGTCGTTCGCGCTGGTGCCCGAATGCATCGCCTTTGCGCTCGTCGCCCATCTGAATCCGTTGATGGGTCTGTACGGCGCATTCTTTATCTGCACCGTCACCGCGCTATTTGGCGGACGTCCCGGCATGATTTCGGGCGCGGCGGGCTCGATGGCCGTCGTGATCGTCGCGCTCGTCGTCGAGCACGGCGCGCAGTATCTGCTTGCGACCGTGATCCTGAGCGGCCTCCTGATGATCCTGTTCGGCATATTGCGGCTCGGCAAACTAATCCGCATGGTCCCGCATCCGGTCATGCTCGGCTTCGTCAACGGACTCGCGATCGTCATCGCGACCGCGCAGCTCGCTCACTTCAAAACGCTCACGCCGCACGGCGAAGCCTGGCTGCACGGCAGCGCGCTCGCGACGATGTGCGCGCTCGTCGCGCTGACGATGGCGATCGTCTATCTGCTGCCGCGACTTACGCGAGCCGTGCCACCGGCGCTCGTGGCCATTCTCGGCATCGGCCTTTTCACGCAGCTGCTGCATCTGCCGACGCGCACGCTCGGCGACATGGCGCATGTCGCCGGCAATCTGCCGACGCTGCATCTGCCCGACGTGCCGCTCGATCTCGAGACGCTTCGCATCATCCTGCCGTACGCCGTGCTGATCGCGATCGTCGGTCTGCTCGAAACGCTGCTGACGTTCAACCTGACCGACGAAATCACCGAAACGCGCGGTCAGCCGAATCGCGAATGCGTCGCGCTCGGCGCGGCGAACCTCGCATCGGGGCTGTTCGGCGGCATGGGCGGTTGCGCGATGATCGGCCAGACCATGATCAACCTGAATTCGGGGGGACGCTCGCGGCTGTCGGGAATCGTCAGCGGCGTGATGATCCTGCTGTACATCCTGTTCCTGTCGCCGCTGATCGAGCGAATTCCGCTCGCGGCGCTGGTGGGCGTGATGTTCGTGGTCGCGCAGCAAACCTTCGCGTGGGGATCGCTGCGCGTGCTCGGCAAGGTGCCGCGCAACGACGCGCTCGTGATCGTCGCGGTCACGGTCATCACGGTGTTTGCCGATCTCGCGATCGCGGTGATGTGCGGCATCGTGATCGCCGCGCTCAACTTCGCGTGGCAGCACGCGCGCGAAATTTACACGCATGCCGAGGATCGAGCGGGCCATAAAACGTATGTGCCGCGCGGCACGCTGTTTTTCGCGTCGACGACGCGCTTTCACGAGCTGTTCGATCCGGCGCGCGACCCGGCGAGCGTGACCGTCGATTGCAGTCACCTGCTGCTCGCCGATCATTCGGCGCTCGCCGCGTTGCAGGGTCTGGCCGAGCGCTATCGCAAGGCGGGCAAGCAATTGCGCATGAAGAATCTGTCGGAGCGCAACCGCCAATTGTTGAGCCGCGCGGGGATCGGCTTGGCGTGAGACACGCACCGTGTTGCGAGCCCGCATGCGGTGAATTCTCGCGCGCGTCGACAACGCGGCCTGGTGCCTTAGCGCTGCTCGGGCAACCGGAACACCGCGATCGCCGCCGACAACTGCCCGGTCTGCGTCTTCAGCACATCGGCCGCCGCGCTCGCCTCCTCGACGAGCGCCGCATTCTGCTGCGTCGTCTGATCCATGCTCGCGACCGCGATGTTGACCTGCTCGATGCCCGAGGTCTGCTCGGCCGACGCCGCGCTGATCTCGCCCATGATGTCGTTGACACGACGTACCGCCTGCACGACTTCCTGCATCGTGTCACCCGCGCGTCCGACGTGCTCCGAACCGCCCGCGATCTGCGCGGCCGATTCCTCGATCAGCGCCTTGATCTCCTTCGCGGCCGCCGCGCTGCGTTGCGCGAGCGTGCGCACTTCGCCCGCGACCACCGCGAAACCGCGGCCCTCCTCGCCCGCGCGCGCCGCCTCGACGGCCGCGTTCAACGCGAGAATATTGGTTTGGAACGCAATCCCTTCGATCACGCCGATGATGTCGCCGATCCGGTGCGACGATTGTGAAATCCCGCGCATCGTGTCGATCACCTGACCGACCACCGCGCCGCCGCGCGCCGCGGTCTCCGACGCGTTGTGCGAGAGCTGGCTCGCCTGCTTCGCGTTGTCGGCGTTCTGACGCACGGTCGCGGTGATCTGCTCCATGCTCGACGCGGTCTCGCCGAGCGCGGCCGCCTGCTGCTCGGTGCGGCGCGACAGGTCCGAATTACCCGCGGCGATCTCGTTCGACACCGACGAAATCAGCGTCGCGCCGGCGCGAATCTGCTCGATCGCCTGCGCGAGACGCTGCTGCATCCGTTTCATCGCGGCGAGCAGGCTCGTGCTGTCGCCGGCCTTCGCGTCGACGACCACGTCGAGGTCGCCGTCCGCGATACGCGACGCGATCTGCAGCGCGTACGCCGGTTCGCCGCCAAGCTGCCGCAGAATGCTGCGCAGAATCACGCCGATCACCAGTGACACGAGCGCGCAAAGCACCACCGCCGCGATCACGTATTGCACGAGGGTGCGGTAGAACACGCCGTCGATGTCGTCCGTGAAGACGCCGGTGACGATGGTCCAGTCCCACGGCTTGTAAAGCCGCATGTAGTTGATCTTCGGCGCAAGCCTGTCGGTGCCGGGCTTCGGGAACTGCAGATGAACGAAGGCCTCGCCTTCGCGCTGCGTTTGCTCGGAACCTTCCTTGAACACGTGGCGGCCGTCCGGATCGGTGACGTTGGTCATGTCCTTGCCGACGAGATCGGCGCGCGTGGCATGCATCAGCACGTGCGCCTGGCTGTCTTCGAGCACGAGATAGCCGCCGGCACCGTCGTAGCGCATTGCGCGCAGGTCGTCCATCGCGGCGCGCTGCGCATCGGCGAGCGGCATCGTGCCGGCCGCGACGAGCGCGTTGTAGCGATCGAGCACGCTGTACGCGATGCTGACCACGTTTTTCAGCTCGCCCTCGCGATCGGCGATCATCGTGTCTCGTGTCTTGAACGCCCCCCACAGGCCGATCGCCAGAATGCCCATGCACATCACCGCGAGCGCGAGCCACAGCCGCACTTTCAGGCGAAACCGTTCCATCTTCCGTATCCCTTGTCGTGGTCGGCGGCTGTCCGCGCGAACGGACGCCGCAAACGTTTCATGTCGTTGTCGGGATTAACGGCGCGACGGAGGAAAACTTCAGTGCGGCTTCAAGGTTGCGGGTTTCCGTCCGCAGGCAGCGTCAGCGCCGCCACCTCGCAGCGCGGCCATTGCCGCAGCATGTCGGGCGACGTCAGCAGCTTGGCCGCGCGCACGCCGGCGCCCATCACGATCTGCGCACGCTCCATCACGGCGGCGTCGACGAGGACGCGCCAGTCGGCCGGCAGACCGAACGCGGTAATCGCGCCGAACTCCATCTGGCTATGCTCGACCGCCGCCTCGCGCTTCGCGAATGACAGCCGCTGTGCGCCGAGCGCGGCCTTCACCGCGCCGTTGATGTCGAGCCGCCGCGAGCCGAGCGACACGAGCGCCGCATAGTGCTCGCCACCCTCTTTCCTGTAGCGGATCACGATCGTGTTCGCGCAGTCTTCGAGACCGAAGCCGTAGCGAGCGCTGAATGCGGCGGTGTCGGAGGCGTCGTCGGTGACGGCGAACACCGTGATCCCGCGCGCCGGCAATTGTTCGATGACGTGCGCGGGCAGATGCGCGCTCCACTGGTCGCGCTCGATGACGTCCAGTTGCTGTACGAGTTCGTGCGAATGCATGATGAGCGGAAAGGTGACATTAACCCGCTGCATTCTAGCGGTACGCGCGGGCGGCCGCGAAACGGGCCGCAAAACAGGCCATGAACGCAGGCCATGCAGCGCGCCGCTTAACTTGTATAGTGACGGGCACGAGGTTTGCGAAAGGCAATGAAGCAAACACCCTGAAGGCGCCCTCACGATTCAGACACGATCATGGACATCGACACGCTCTCTCGCGAGAACCTCCAGCAGGCCGCGCGTCATCAGGCCAATTGGGCGATGGGTGCACTGCGGCAGTTCGCGGAGAACCGCTGTCCTGCGTTGGCGGCGAGCATCGCGTTCTATGCGGCGTTTTCGCTCGCGCCGACGCTCGTGATGGTGCTCGCGGTGGCCGGCTGGTTCTTCGGCCCGGCGGCCGCGCGCGGCGAGCTGTTCGGCCACATCAACGGGCTGATCGGCGACCAGGCCGCGGCCGGCGTGCAGACGATCGTCGAGAACGCGCATCACGCGGGCGCCAAAGGCGGCATCGCGACGATCATCTCGTTCTCGCTGCTGGCGATCGGCGCGTCGGCGACGTTCTCGTCGCTGAACAGCGCGCTCAATATAGTGTGGCCGTACAGCGGGCCGCGCACTTCCAGCTGGCTCGCGCTGGTGCGGGTGCGACTGATTTCGTTCGGGCTCGTGCTCGGCGTCGCGTTCCTGCTGATCGTGTCGCTGGTGCTCGATACGGTGATCGTCTTTATCGGCAACTGGCTGTGGGGCGACTCGCCGTATGTCGTAATCGGCAATCTGCTGCAGCTCGGCGTCGGGCTGTTCGTGCTGATCTTCGCGTTCGCCGGACTGCTCAAGTTTCTGCCCGACGCTCGCGTGCTGTGGCGCGATGCGGTGGTGGGCGGCATCGTCGCGGCCGTGTTGTTCACGGCTGGCAAGAAGCTGTTCGCGCTGTATCTCGCGCATGCGGGAATGGCCAGCGCGTTCGGCGCGGCCGGCTCGCTCGCGGTGCTGCTGATGTGGCTGTACTTCTCGGCGCTGGTGCTGCTGCTCGGCGCGGAGTTCTCGGCGGCGCGCGGCCGGCTGCACGATCCGCGTGGTGGCTGGGGCATGCAGGGCGAGTCGCCGCCGGGCAGCCGCGCGAAGCTCGCGTCGGTACTGGCGGCATCGACCGTCGCGGCAAATGCCGCGCCGTCTGCTCCCGCTGCTGTGGGTGTTGCCAGCCAAACGGCTACGCCGCTGCCCGCGGGAATCAACGCGGCGGCGCAAAGGCGCTCCGCGCATGAAACCGCAGTGGACGTTACGCGCAAGGTGCTCGACGCCGAAGCGCAAGCCACCCGTTTCGCGGCGTCCGCCCTCGTCGAAGCGCGCCGCCAGGCGACTGCCGCCGACCGCTACGTGCGACGCAACCCGTGGACCTCGGTGCTGCTCGCGGCCGCCGCGGGGCTCACGGCCGCGGCCATGGCGCGCCGTGGCGCCGACCGGCGCTGAAGCGGGCGCTTCTCACCACGCTACCGTCCATACCCTTATAGATGCACGTGTTGCGCCGTCAATCCAGTCGATTGCGCCTGGACACACAACGCGCCCCGTCTGTCCAGCCTGTCTAGTCCTTTCGTCAGCCGTCTCTTTTATGATTTCACTACAAAGGCGAGTGGACGTGTAGACGACTAGATTACATTTAGCATGCAAATCGATGCTGATAGTGCGTTCGTTCACCCAGTCACTATCAACAAATCAACAATAATGCACATCAGACCAATAAATGTTGCGCAAATGGAAACAATCGCTGAGAGCTTTAAATACAAGGGTTTGCATCGATTGTCAGTTTTTGGCGACACTCTTTTTTTTCCGTTTCTACCCCGCCGAGCCGCTGAGCTATTCTGCTTTCCGCAACAACGAACAATCATCTGCGTGGAGAAATGGATGAAACGAATCGCACTGTCTACCCTCTCACTGGCGCTCCTCGGCGTCGCCGGTATCGCTCACGCGCAAAGCAGCGTGACCCTGTATGGCGTGCTGGATGAATCGGTCCAGTACGTGAACAACGCTACGCCCAACGGCGGTAGCCTCGTACAAATGTTTGGCGGCAACCTGCAAGGTAACCGTTTCGGCCTGAAGGGCACGGAAGACCTCGGCGGCGGCCTGAAGGCAATTTTCCAGTTGGAAAACGGCTTTGACATCAACAACGGCAAGCTCGGTCAAGGCGGCCTGATGTTCGGTCGTCAGGCTTACGTCGGTTTGACGGGCGACTCTTGGGGCACCTTCACAGCTGGTCGTCAATACGACCCGCTGGTCGACATGATCCAGCCGCTGACGGGCGACAACTACTTCGGCAGCACGTTCGCTACGCCGGGTGACGTCGACAACAACGACAACAGCTTCCGCGTGAACAACTCGCTGAAGTATGTGTCGCCGGTGTGGTCGGGCTTCCAGGTCGAAGGCATGTACGCTCTGGGCGGCGTCGCAGGCGCGACGGGTTCGGGTCAAACGTGGGGCGGCGCAGCAACGTACGCAACGGGTCCGTTCAGCGTCGCGGGTGGCTACCTGAGGACTGACAACGCAAGCACCAACCTTCCTGTCCGCACGGGCTGGAACAGCACGACGGTCCCCGGCGCTACGTTCGACACGAACTTCCCGAACAACGCAGGCATCAACCAGGCTTACACCACGGCGAAGTCGATCAGTATCGCTTCGGCAGCTGCTCAGTACGTGACGGGCCCGTTGACGGCTAACCTGTCGTACAGCAACGCGCGCTACAAGCCGGACGCACAATCGGCGTTCACGTCGACGCAGATCTTCAACGTCGGCCGCGTGTACGTCGGCTACCAGATCACGCCGGCAGCCCTGCTGGGTATCGGCTACGCGTACACCCGCGGTACGGGCGACGCGGTGGCAACGTACAACCAGGTTTCGCTGGGCGGCGACTACTCGCTGTCGAAGCGCACCGACCTGTACACGGTCGCCGCATGGCAGCATGCAAGCGGCCAACAGCGTGATCCGGCTACGGGCGCACTCGTTTCGTCCACGGCTTCGATCGGTTCGTATGGCAACCAGTCGAGCACCAACAACCAGGTCATGGTCAGCGTTGGTATCCGTCACAAGTTCTAATCGGACTTCGAATCGGACCTGCTACGCAGCCGACGGGCTGCGTAGCCAGAGACCAGAAACCAGCCAGAGGCGATGCCGATGGCTGGTTTTTTTTCGTCCTGAGGTTTTGGTGCGGGCCCAAGCGAGCCTGACGCGCGCTCCGAACCCAACGCAGCTAGCGCCGCTGCGCCTTGCCCTTGTCGGCCTGCGCGAGAATCTGCGCGGGCGACACATCGTGCTCATGCTCGACGCCATCGGCGCCGACCGGCGCGCGATATAGCACCAGCGCCCGCTCCGACTGCAGCGACGGCGCATCCAGCGACTGCTGCCAGTCCGGATCGGGAATCTCGGCGAACACCTGGCGCAGACGCTCGCCCCACGTGCGGTGAAGCATGTCGAAGTACGCGTTGTCGCGATCGATCGACACGAACCGCGTGACCCGCAGCGCATCCTTCTCGTACACGAGCAGATCGAGCGGCAAGCCCACTGACAGGTTCGAGCGCAGCGTCGAGTCCATCGAGATCAGCGCGGACTTCGCTGCCTCGTCGAGCGGTGTGGACGGCGTCAGCACCCGATCGATGATCGGCTTGCCATACTTCGCCTCGCCGATCTGGAAATACGGATTCACGGCCGACGCCTCGATGAAATTGCCCGCCGCGTAGATCATGAAAAGGCGCATCCGGTTGCCCGCGATCTGGCCGCCGAGAATGAAGCTGCAATTGAAGTCGACACCGAACTTCTGCATCGCCTCGGCCTCGCGCTCATGCACGCGACGCACCGCGCTGCCGACCACGCGCGCGGCGTCCGCCATGGTCGGCACGCTCCACAGCGTGGGCTCGCCGGCATCGGCGGGCTCGGACAGCTCGTGCAGCACCGCTTGCGTGATCGACAGATTGCCGGCGCCGAGCAGCACCAGCATGCGTTCGCCGGGTTGCTCGAACACCGACATCTTGCGCGCGGTACTGATGTGATCGACGCCCGCATTGGTACGCGTGTCGGACAAAAATACGAGGCCGTCGTTGACGGCCATCGCTACGCAGTAAGTCATAAGGAATCCGCGGAAGGCAAAGGAACGGAGCTATTGTAATGCGGCGCACAGGCGCCTTTTATCCGTGTTTACGGCCTTTTTTGCAGCCTTTTTGCAGCCTTTGGCAGCTGATTCCGAACACGTGGCAGGAATGTTAAATGCGGTCGCGCGCGTTGGCGTTGCAATGCGGCTACTGCGACATCTGCGCGCTGACCGCCACCGCCACGTGAAGCTCCTCTTCGAGTCCGCCGATGCGTCGGCCGCGCACCGGTGCCGCGGCCTCATAGTCACGGGCGACCGCGAGCCGGCAGTAGATCTCGCTGGCAAACCCGGCATGCGTGACGTCGATCGAAATCCACCCTTTGCCTTCGAGCCATACGTCGACCCACGCGTGACTCGCGCCATGCGGCACGTCGCCGGGTTCGATATATCCGCTCACATAGCGCGCCGGCACGCCGCGCGCGCGGCAGCACGCGAGCATCAGATGCGCATGGTCCTGGCACACGCCGTTGCCGAGCGCGAGCGCCTCGGCGGCCGTGCTCGTAACCTCGGTTACGCCGGGCCGGTACTGCACGCGCTGCACGATCTGCTCGGACAGCGCGAGCAGGCTTGCCGGGCTCGCCAGATTCGCCACCGACTCCGCCAGTTCGCGGATCGCGCCGTCGGCTTCGGTCAGACGCGTCGCGCAGGTGAAATGCTCGAGCGGAATCGGGCCGGGCGGATCACCCAGCACGCCGTCGACGAGCGGCATCGTGTCCACCTCGCCCGACACGCGCAGATGAATCTCGTCGTGCGGCTTGTTCATGACGAGCGTGTGCAGCACGTTGCCGTAGGCGTCGAGCGTCGCGTCGAGCTTGCCCGGCGCGTCGATGTTCCAGCGCCGCACGGTCTGTCCGGCGCCGCTCGCGGGCGTCAGGCGCAACTGCTGGATCGAATAGTGAACCGTCGCTTCGTAGCGGTAGGAGGTGTCGTGGCGGATCGTCAGGTACATGAGAAAACTCCGTCAGGCCACTGGCAGCATCAGATAAGTACGCGCGACCAGATTGCCCAGATCGAACACGCGAGCGAGGAACTGCGTCAGATAGGCGTGCAGACCGCTTTCGAAAATCTGCCGGATGTCGGCATACAACAGCTCGGCGCGCAGCTTGCCGGCGAAGCGCTCGCACTGGTTCGAGCCCGATGTGCGCAGCATCGCGAGATTGCTGCACACGCCGTCGAGCGAGGCGAGCAGCGAGCGCGGCATCTGCTGATTGAGGATCATCAGCTCGACGACGCGCGCGGGCGTCACGACGTCGCGATATACCCTGCGGTAGATCTCGAGCGCCGACACCGAACTCAGGATCGAGGTCCAGTAATAGAAGTCCTCGAGCTGGCGCGCCGCGTCGCGTGAATTCGGCTCGACGTTCGCGAAACGCACATCGAGAATCCGTGCGGTGTTGTCGGCGCGCTCCAGATACGTGCCTAGCTGCGTGAAGAAGAACGCGTCGTCCTGCAGCGCGGTGCCGATCGTCACGCCGCGCGACAGATGCGAGCGGAACTTGACCCACTCGAACAACGAGCCCGGATTGCTCGCGGCCTGCCCGCTCGCGAGCCGCTCGTTGAATTCGAGCCACGTGTCGTTGATGGTTTCCCACCACTCGGTCGTCAGCGTGCCGCGCACCGCGCGGGCGTTTTCACGCGCGGCCTGCAGGCACGAATGAATGCTCGACGAATTACTTGCGTCGGCGATCATGAAGTCGAGCATGTGCTCGCGCGTCGGTTCGTCGTAGCGCTGCGCGAAGGCGCTTTCGAGCTCGGAGATGCGCAGCACCGAGCGCTGCGCGCGAGCCTCCTGTTCGGCCGTCTGCGGCAGCAGTTGCGCCTTCAGGTTGATGTCGAGCATGCGGGCGGTGTTCTCCGCACGCTCCATATAGCGGGCCATCCAGAAGAGGTGATCGGCGGTTCGGCTAAGCATGACGACGTTCCATGTCTGTGATCTGAACGCGCGAGGCCTTCGTCAGCGACGAAGGTCCGCGCTGGTTATCCGTTGAGCGCCAGCGCGCATCAGGTTGCGAGTGTCACGCCCTGCTCTGCTCTGTTGCGAGCGAGGCGAGAAGCGAGGCGAAAAGCGCGGCGGCAACCGCGTCAGTCGACCATCCAGGTGTCCTTGGTCCCGCCTCCCTGCGATGAATTGACGACGAGCGAGCCCTCCTGCAACGCGACCCGCGTGAGGCCGCCCGCCACCATCGTGGTGGTCTTGCCCGACAGCACGAACGGCCGCAGGTCGATATGGCGCGGCGCGATGCCCGATTCGACGAAAGTCGGACACGCGGACAGCGCCAGCGTGGGCTGTGCGATATAACCGGCCGGACGCGCGATCAGCCGCTCGCGGAAGGCCTCGACTTCGGCCTTCGTCGAGGCGGGGCCGACCAGCATCCCGTAGCCGCCCGCGCCGTGCACTTCCTTGACCACCAGCTCCGGCAGATGCGCGAGCGTATAGGCGAGATCCTCGGGCTTACGGCACTGATAGGTCGGTACGTTGTTCAGAATCGGCTTTTCGCCAAGATAAAACGCGATCATGTCCGGCACGTACGGGTAGATCGATTTGTCGTCGGCGATGCCGGTGCCCATCGCGTTCGCGAGCGCGACGCGGCCGGCGCGATAGGCGGTGAGCAGACCCGGTACGCCGAGCGCGGAGTCGGGGCGAAACGCAAGCGGATCGAGAAAATCGTCGTCGACGCGCCGGTAGATCACGTCGACGCGCTTCGGTCCTTGCGTGGTGCGCATGAACACGTAGTTGTCGTCGACGAACAGATCCTTGCCTTCGACGAGCTCGACGCCCATCTGCTGCGCGAGGAACGTATGCTCGAAATACGCGGAGTTGTACATGCCCGGCGTCAGCACGACGACGACCGGATCGTCGACGCCCGCGGGCGCGACCGAGCGCAGCGTATCGAGCAGCAGGTCGGGATAATGCGCGACCGGCGCGATGCGGTTCTGCACGAACAGCTCGGGGAAGAGCCGCATCATCATCTTGCGGTTTTCGAGCATGTACGACACGCCCGACGGCACACGCAGATTGTCTTCGAGTACGTAGAATTCGCCTTCATCGCCGGCGCGCACCACGTCGACGCCCGCGATATGCGCGTAAACACCGAGCGGCACGTCGACGCCCTGCATCTCGGGACGATACTGTGCGTTGGTATAGACCTGGTCGGCCGGCACGATGCCCGCGCGCACGATGTTGCGATCGTGATAGACGTCGTGGATAAACAGATTGAGAGCCTGCACGCGCTGTCGCAAACCCGCTTCGAGCGTCTGCCATTCGCCGCGCGGGATGATGCGCGGAATCAGATCGAAGGGAATCAGCCGCTCGGTGCCTGACAGGTCACCGTTTACCGCGAACGTGATGCCGACGCGCCGGAACAGCAGGTCCGCTTCCGCGCGCTTGCGTGCGATCGCTTCATCGCCCTGACTGTCCAACCATCGCTCAAAGCGCGCGTAATGCGGCCGTACGCCATCGGCGTGATGGCGCATCTCGTCAAAGCATCGCATGTCAGCCCCAGTCTTGTTGTCAAATAGAAGGCGAATGCGCTGCGCATTCGGTATTCGACCTTCGATCAAGCAAGCGTTATGCCATTGAATGTGTCGGGATAGAGCGCGTTGACGTGCCCGCTAATGGCGCATCCGCAGGGCGTCGGATTGCCTTGATCGTACTGTCGTGGCACATGATGCGCCAGTCAGGTGCGTGTGCGCCATCAGGGAGCACACTATGAGAGGCGCGCTTGCCGTTTCGCCAATGGACTCGACGCGCACTACGAAGCGAGCGCATAAAAAAAGTCCCCGTGAATCTTCATCCACGGGGACTTCGATCACCTGCATGCAGGCGCTTTTTCACGCACTCAAACGTCAGGCATGGTTAAACACAACAGCGCCATGCCGACGCCTGAGTCGTGCGAGCAACGCGTTCAGGCTGCCGCTGCGTCCTTCAGCTTCTTCAGCGCGCGTGTCTTGATGCGCACGCTGGCCGGCTTGGCCGGGAACCAGCGCTCTTCACCCGTGAACGGGTCCTTGCCGAAGCGCTTCTTCTTCGCCGGCACAGCCTGCACGACGATCTTCAGCAGACCCGACAGCGTGAATTCGCCAGCGCCCTTCTTGTGCACCGTGCCGAGGATCGTGTCTTCGAGCGCGGCCAACACGGCCTTGGCGGTCTTCGGTTCCACTGCAGCGCGTTCAGCGATGTGAGCTGCCAACGAGGCCTTCGTGAAGGTGTCCTTGATCGGCGACGGTGCGCCAGACGCCTTCACGGCGACCTTCTTGGCTGCGACGGCTTTCTTCGCAGGAACTTTCTTTGCAGCAACCTTCTTGGTCGGTACCGGGGCAGCAGCCTTCTTGGCCACCTTTTTTGCGGAAGTCGGCATGTTTCTCCTACCTGTTGTGGTCAGTGAATTGCTCGAAGCGCACACCGTATGTGCACGCTTCAACGCCGGATTCTACAAGCGCTAAAGCGATTTGCGCGACTCTTTTATGTATTGCGACGAAGTTTTTTGCGCGGCGCCGACGGTGCAACACGTTTTAGTCCCTGTTTTAGCGGCTAAAACGCGCGTGGCGAGCGCTTTGACATTCAGGAGTAACGCTCGTTACAGTTCGTTTCGGCCGTGGTTTCGAGGCGGTTGCGTCGGGGCGAGCCGATGTTTTCGCCCCTTGAAACAGGGCATTTTCTTCGTTTGACGCGTCAAGCAACGCACCCCCAACGTTTCGACGATGCCTGCGCCTCGCTTGCGGCGAGCTCCGTTTCAGCGTGCGATGCGCTGCAGGATGTCGGCGAGCGTCGTCAGCGCCGTGTCGATATGTTCGGCCGCGATGCTGCCATAGCCGAAGATCAACCCAGGCTGTGGTGTCACGCGATGGTGAAATGGCGCGAGTCCATAGAGGCCGATCGACGCTTCACGCGCGGCGGCAACGAGCACCTCTTCGCCGAGCGACGCCAACGGCCCCTTGAGCCGCGCCGCCAGATGGATGCCGGCGGTCGGCACGATCGGCTCGAACCAGCGCGCGAGACCGCCTTGCAGATGCTCGAGCAGCATCGCGCGGCGGGCCGCGTAAGCCTTGTGCATGCGCCGCAGATGGCGCGCGAAGTCGCCATTGAGCATGAACGACGCGAGCGCCGTTTGCGTCAGCGTGCAGCCGTGACAATCGGCGATCTGCCGCGCCTTCAGCAGCGGGCCGTGCAACGACGCGGGCGGCACCAGGTAGCCGATGCGCAGCTCGGGGAAGATCGTCTTCGAAAACGTGCCGACGTAGGCGACGAGGCCGGCGCGATCGAGGCTCTTCAGCGGCTCCATCGGCCGGCCTTCGAAACGGTACTCGCAGTCGTAGTCGTCCTCGATGATGACCGCGCCGCGCTTTTGCGCCCATTCGAGCAGTTCGACGCGACGCTCGAGGCTCATCGGCATACCGAGCGGAAACTGATGCGAAGGCGTCACGTAGACGAGCCGTGCCTTGTCCGGCAGCTTGCCGACGATCAGGCCTTCGCGATCGACCGGTACCGGCACCACGCGCGCGCCGGTCACCTTGAAGCATGCATGAGCGGGCGGGTAGCCGGGGTCTTCGATGGCCGCGATTTCACCGGGCCGCAGCGTGATGCGCGCCATCAGATCGAGCGCGTGCTGCGCGCCCTGCGTGACGATCACGTCTTCCCAGTTGCTCGACACCGCACGGTTGAAAGCGAGGTAGCGCGAGATCGCGAGCCGCAGCTGCTGCTCCCCCGCGGCGTCGCGATAGGTGCCGGGGCTGCGCGCCTGGCCGCGTAGCGCATGATTCACGCAGCGGCGCCAGACGTCGAAGGGAAACAGCGTCTTGTCGGTCGCGCCGCCGATAAAGTCGAGCGGCGACGGCACCGACGGCCGCGGCAACGGCAGACTGTCGGGCATCTGCTCCCACAGCGGCTGCGCGCGCGCGGCGGCCTTCGCTTGCGCGGCGGCCCGCTCGCGCGAACGAGCAGCCGCGCGCGCGTGGGCGGAACGCTCGGCCGGCAACCGTTCGAGTCCGTCGGCGACGAAGGTGCCCGAACCGGCGCGGGCGCTCAGATAACCTTCTGACAGCAGCCGCTCGAATACGTCGAGCGTGGTCTTTCGCGACACACCGAGCTGCGTCGCGAGATCGCGCGTGGACGGCAGACGCGTGCCGCCGGCAAGGCGCCCTTCGAGAATGCCCGCGCGCAACTGCCGATAAATCTGTCCGGACAGATCGTGATGGCCTTCGACCGCGATGTGAATGTCCATTCGGGTGGTTACCTCAAATAGCGGCGAAATGGTTATTCGACCGACCAATGGCGAACGTAAGCTTACCGCCACGGACGCCCGACGCGCGAACGCGCGGCGCTCGAATGGACGGAGGCGGTGACGCTGGTCGCGCAAACGCGCGTGCGGATACGGTATGGGACGCGGTGAAGCCGCATTTCAGCGAGCAGGAAATCAGCGACCTGACGCTGCTGATTGTTGCGATCAACGGCTGGAACCGCATTGCGGTCTCGTTCAGGAAGATGCCGGAGTAAGCGGCGGCGCGTCTTCGCGGAGCTTCAGAAGATCACGGATACCGCCACCGCGAGCCAGATCGCGGTCACGCCCGCGAGAAACAGATGCCGCGCGATACGCACGCGTGAGTCGCTGTTCTCCGGCTCGACGGGACTCGTCGCCATCCATGGCACGAGGCCCAGGCAGGCGAAGCCGGCCAGCGCGAGCACAAAGACCACGACGTCGGCCTTGCGCCAGGCAGTCGGCTCATACATACCCCAGTAGCCGAGAAACACGATGCCGATCGAGAACACGGTCGCGGAAGCGGCGCTGAGCGCGGGCACCGATCCAGTTGGAACCGGCATGCTTGACCTCCGATCGTCAGGTTGCGGCGGCGCTCGCGTGCGTCGCGCCATCCGCCCGATCCGCGTTCGCGTCGGCCGCGGCGAGCCGTCAGGAAGTGCGGGTCTGGCGAGCTTCGTACGTCTTCAGATGACTATAGGCGATGCGCAGCAGCGACACGCCGTGTTCGCCCTTTTGCGCGTCGCCGCCGCGCGAGATCAGGTCGCCGAGGATATGATCCGCCTCGGTGTGCGAGCGGTTTTCGACGTCGCGCAGCATCGACGCGGTCAGCGGCGACGGCGTCAGCAGCACCTGGGTGGCGCGTACCTCGAAGTCCGCGGCCATCGTGAAGCCGTTGTGCTCGGCCGCCGCGCGGCATTCGCCGAGCAGATTCTCAATCACGCGCTTGCCGTCCGGCGCAGCCAGGATATCGCCGACCGAACCGCGCATCAAGCACGTACTCGCGGCCAATGTGGCGAGGAACACCCATTTTTCCCACATGCGCAGCAGGATGTTGTCGCTGATTGCGACGTCGAAGTTCGCGCCGGACATTGCATCGGCAAGCGCCTCGGTGCGCTCCGAGGTGCCGCCCACGAGTTCGCCGAACGTGATCGCGTGCATGTCGTTCAGATGCACGATGTGCTGCTCGGCATCGAGCGTCGCGGCGATCACGCACTGACCGCCGAGCACGCGCTCCTTGCCGAAGCTCGCGGTCAGCACGTCGATATGGCGCATGCCGTTGAGCATCGGTAGGATCAGCGTGTCTTCGCCGACGAACGGCGTGAACGAATCGATCGCGTCGTCGAGACTGTAGGCCTTGCAGCTCAGCAGCACGAGGTCGAACGGCTCGGCGGCGACACCGGCCAGTATCGTCTTCACGTCGGGCAACTGGAGATTGCCGCGCGGGCTGTTGATGACGAGGCCGTCGCTCCGTAGCTTTTCCGCGCGACCGGCGCGTACGAGGAAGGTCACGTCCTGCCCGGCCGCGGCCAGACGTCCGCCGAAATAACCGCCTACCGCGCCCGCTCCTACTACCAGAATTCGCATCTTGAGCCTCTTGAAAGATTTCGATTTGCCGATCATGCGCGTCGCTGGCGGACGCATCTTCATGGTGCCGCGTATTCGGTGCTTGTGCAGGAATGTAGCAAAGATTGGAGGATCGGTTCCGGGGAGCGTTGCCAGCAGGCGGGTGGTGTCGGCCAGATGGTGCGTGCGAGGCAACCCGACCCAGCCGAGCCGCCGCGCGAATTCCGGAAGACTCAATGCGGAAAGGGCGCACCAACTCGTGACGATTGCGAAACGCTTGATCGGACTTCAACCCTCCATACGCTTTCATGTCGCTGCCTTCACTGCGCCGCCACCGTTTCCCCCTGCTCCCACCCGCCCCCCAGCGACCGGTACAGCGCGATCGCCGAAAGCGCGTGCTCGCGACGGGCCTGGTTGAGCGACTCCGAGTCGCGCAGATATGCTTCCTGCGCGTCGAGCACATCGAGGAAGCTCGACGCACCGCCCTTATACAGCTCGGTCGACAAACGCAGCGCGTGATTCGACGCATCGAGCGCACCGGCCAGGCGCTGCACCTGCACCGCGCCGCTGACGAGATCGCTGCGATTGTCCTCGACTTCCTTCAGCGCCTGCAACATCGTCTGTTGCAAACCGAGCTGCGATTCGCGCATGCGGCTCTCGCTCGCGTCGATGTTCGCGGTGATGCGCCCGGCGTTGAAGATCGGGCTCGTCGCATTCAACGCAGCGCTGAACAGATTGTCGGTCAGCGTCGGCAAGCCAAGGTACGACGATGCGAGCAGCCCATTCGTCAGGTTGATCTTGAACTGCGGATAGCGCTGCGCCTTCGATACCCCCACTTCCGCCGCACGCTGTTCGACGAGCGCATAGGCGGTGCGCACGTCGGGTCGATGCAGCAACGCGTCGGACGGCAACACCTGCGGCGCGCTTTGCGCAGGCACCGGAATCTCGCGCGCGTTGGAAAGCAGCAGCGTATCGAGGCTTTCCGGCGTACGCCCCGAATACACGGCGATCAGACTCAGTTGATGCTGCACCGCCGATTGCATACGCGGAATCTGCGCCTGCAAGTCCTGCAACTGATTCTGCGCGCGGGCGACGTCGAGCTGCGTCGACAGGCCGTAATGCAGACGCTCCTGCGTGAGCTTCAGCGCGCGGCTGCGAATCTGCTCGTTGTCGTCGAGGATCTGCAATTGCGCCTGCGCCCAGCGTAGATCGATATACGCCGCCGCCGTGTTCGCGGCGAGCGCGAGCCGCAACTGGTTCAGCGCCGCAACGCTACCCGACACCTGCGCCTGCGAGGCGAGCACCGCGAGACGTTCGCCGCCGAACACGTCCGGCGTCCAGCTCGCGGCGAGGCCGAAGCCGGCCTGGCGCACATAGCCGAGCGGCGGCGGCGTGTTCTGCCGCTCGGTCGATGCGCCCGCGTTCGCATTCAGCTCCGGCAGCAGCGCCGCGCGATTCTGCGTCACCAGGTCCTGCGACTGCTTCACGCGTTCGGCCGCGGCCTGCACGTCGAGGTTGCCGGTCAACACCGATTCGATCAGCTGATGCATCACCGGGTCGCCGAATTGCGCCCACCAGGCATCGGTGTTCACGCTGTCTTGCGGCGCGTCGACGCTCCACGCGGCCGGCGCGAGCGTCTGCACCGTATGCGGCAAATCCGCGTGCGTCGCGGGTTGCACCGCGCAGGCCGCGAGCGTCAGGAACGCCGCGCTCGCCAGTAACTTCATCACGATTCGTTTCATGTTGGTCTCCTAATGGGCATCGGGCGGGGGCGCGCTGTTGCCGAACGGGCGCGAAAACAGCACGCTCAGCAAGCCGACCACGAAGCACAGCGCAACCGCCAAAAAGGCGTCCGAGAATGCGAGCACCAGCGCTTCGCGCATCAATGCCGCGTGCAATTCGGCGAGCCCCGCACTCGCGGCGTTCAAGACATCACCACCAACGGCCGACAGATACTCGGCCTGCTTCTGCAAGATCGATTCGACGACCGGACGGCCCGCATTCAGATGTTCGTCGAGCCGTTCGTAGTGCAGGTTCAGACGGTCGTTCAACATCGTGCTGCTGACCGCGATGCCGATCGCACCGCCGAGATTGCGCATCAGATTGAACAGCCCGCTCGCGGAGCGCAGCCGCGACGGCGGCAACGCACCCAGCGCCATCGTCACGATCGGCGGAATACAGAATTGCTGGCCAATTCCGCGCAACGCTTGCGGAATCAGCAACTGCTGCCAGCCCCATTGGTTCGTCAACGGCACGTACAGATAGCAGCCGATCCCAAACAGCGCGAGTCCGAACACCATCAGCATGCGCA
Source organism: Paraburkholderia sp. HC6.4b (assembly GCF_014200875.1). NCBI lineage: Bacteria > Pseudomonadati > Pseudomonadota > Betaproteobacteria > Burkholderiales > Burkholderiaceae > Paraburkholderia > Paraburkholderia sp. HC6.4b. Next base: position 205,821 of record NZ_JACHDC010000018.1, on the reverse strand, counting down.
TATCGACGAAGCGCGCGAGCGTCGAGTAGGCGGCCAGCGCGAGCAGCTGAAAACAGCCAACGGACAGCAACGCGAGACCAATCTGCAACGAATCGAAGCCGCGCACGCGCGCAAGAAACACCGGCGTCAGAAACACGGTGCAGAAGATGCCGATCCCGGTAATGAACGACAGCAGACTGCCGATACCGAAATTGCGCAACGCCAGTGCGCGCAGATCGACGATTGGTTCCTTCGCGGTGAACGCATGCACGAGGAACAGAAACCCGCAGATGGCCGCGACCCACGCGCACAGCACGATCACGTCGTCGCCGAACCAGTTTTTGCGCGGTCCCTCTTCGAGCACGTATTCGAGGCAACCGAGAAAACCTGACATCAGCAAGATGCCGAAGTAGTCGCCCTTTTTCAGCAAGGACAGATCGACCTTGTCGATATGCACGTACTTCGGCACCAACAGCGTGACGGCGACGCCCGGTACCAGGTTCAGATAGAACAGCCAGTGCCACGACCATTGCGACGTGATCCAGCCGCCGATCACCGGGCCGATCGTCGGCGCAAGCGACGCAAGCGCGCCGATCGTCGTCGACGCGATCAAACGCTGCTTGCCGGGAAACAGTACGAACGCGGTCGTGAACACGGTCGGGATCATTGCGGCACCGAGCGCGCCTTGCAGACCGCGAAACAGGATCATCGAGTTGATGTCCCACGCGAGACCGCACAGCATGCTGGTGACCGTGAAGCCGAACGCGGAGAAGGTGAAGACCCAGCGCGTCGAGAACACGCGCGTGAGCCACCCCGACATCGGAATCACGATGATCTCCGCGATCAGATACGAGGTCTGCACCCAGGAGAGTTCATCCTGACTGGCGGACAGTCCGCCGCCGATATCGCGCAGCGACGATGCGACGATCTGGATATCGAGCGTCGCCATGAAAAAGCCGACGCACATCAGCGCGAATGCGAAGACCTTGGTGCGGGTCGGCTGGTCGGCGGGGTTGTCAAAAGCGTGAGTCATGATCGGTTCATCCCTGCGCGGCCGGATGGCCCGCATCGAGGTGCACTTTCACGGTCGCGGACAGGCCCGGACGCAGCACGCCCTGCATGTCCTTCGGCACGTCGAGGCGCACGCGCACCGGCACGCGCTGCACGATCTTCGTGAAGTTGCCGGTCGCGTTTTCCGCGGGCAAGACGCTGAAGGTCGCACCGGTCGCCGGTGCAAGACTGTCGACCACGCCGTGCAGCGTCGTGCTCGACGCATCGAGTTCGACGTCGACGCTGTCGCCCGAATGCATTTTGCGCAGCTGATCTTCCTTGAAGTTCGCGTCGATCCATAAACCGCTCGCCGGCACGACGGTCAGCAGCGACACGCCCGTGTTGGCGAGCAGCCCAACGCGAGCCGTGCGATTGCCGACATAGCCATCGATCGGCGAGCGGATCGTCGTGTACTCGACGTTCAACGCGGCGACGCGCTGCGCGGCCTGCGCGGTCGCGATGCGCGCTTTCGCGTCGCCGATCTGAGCGTCGAGCACCGCGATCTGGCGTTGCGCCGCGAGCAGCGCCGCGCTGCTGCGATCGACCGCGGCGCGCGCTTTGGTCAGATCGGCGTCGGCCTTCTCGACGACCTGGTTCGACACCGCGTCGTCTTTCACGAGCTCGCGGTAGCGCGTCTGGTCGGCGGCGCTGCGTGTGAGCTCGGCGCCCGACGCGCGGACCTCGGCGGCCTGCTCGTTGATCGCCGCGAGTTGCAGTGATTTCTTCGCTTCGAGTTCGGTGACGGCGGCCTGCGCGCTCTCCACTTCAGCGCTGGCCTGGGCGAGGCGCGCGTCGTAGTCGCGGGCATCGAGACGCACGAGCACCTGGTTGGCGTGCACGAACTCGTTGTCGTGCACGAGCACGTCGGTGACGAAGCCGTTGACCTTCGGCGCCATCACCGTGACGTCGCCGCCGACGTACGCATCGTCGGTGCTCTCGACGAAGCGGCCGACGAAAAACCAGTACGAAGTGGCAAGCGCCAACACGACGAGAACGGAGAGGATCGCGAGCAGCATCCACGGGATACGCCGCACCTGTCTGGCGGGTTGTACCGCGCTTGGCGGCGCGACGGTCGAAGGAGTTGTGGACATGGTGTCGATATGTGCGTATGCACTCTTCAGATTGAAAAAAACGGCGCAGTGCGCCGGCCTCCGCTATCTTCAGCGTTTATGTCAAAGCGTATCCCGGGTGATCGCAAACAGCTCGGTGCGCAGTGCAGCCGCGCGGTCCTCGCCGAAGCGGTGCTCGAACTCGGCCTGTGCGGCATACCAATGAGCGCGGCCTGCGTCTTGCCGCTCTTCGCCCGCAGCGGTCAGCGAGATCAGCAGCGCGCGCGCATCCGCGCCCATCGCCTCGCTCGACACCAGCCCGTCGCGTCGCAGCGGTTGAATCGTCCGGACCAGCGTGGTGCGCTGCATGCGCATGGCCTCGGCAATCTGCTTCATCGTCATCGGACCGGTGCGCTTCAGGCGCCCCAGCAGCGAAAACTGCGTGATGGTCAGTCCGACATTCGACAGGTGCCGGTCGTAGATCTGCGATACGTGACGCGCGGCCTGGCGGATCGCAAAGCAGTCGTCGTCGAAAAGCGCTTCCATTCGCTGCACTTCCTTTGCTCGTTAGTGCATATGCACATTAAGCGGCGTCATAAAACCCGCCGAAGCGGGTTCCTACGCGCGATCTAACCGGTGATGCTGAACAGCTCGGTACGCAGCGTCTTTGCGCGGGCGCGGCCGAACTTCTTTTCGAATTCGTCCTGTGCGGCGCGCCATGCGACGGAGGCCTGATCGAACGTCGTCTCGCCTTTTTCCGTCAGGCTGAACAGCAACGTGCGGTTGTCGTGGTCCGCCGCCTCGGCCAGCACGAGGCCGTCGCGCTGCAGGGGCTTCATCGCGCGGACCAGCGTGGTGCGCTCCATCACCATCGCGTCCGCGAGCTCCGCCATAGGCAGGTTCGGTGTGCGCGCGAGCTTCGCGAGGATCGTGAACTGCGCAGCGGTCAGCCCGACGCTGCCGAGATGGCGCTCGTACATCTGCGTGACGTGCCGCGCCGCCTGGCGCAGCGCGAAGCAGTTGCATTCGTCGTAGGAGAGAGGACGGTTCATGGTGCGAAGTTTATGTGTGCATATGCACTGTGTCAAGTTTTTCGAATGGCAACGGGCAAATGGCTCACCCGTTGCGCTACGGCGGCCTTCATCTTGCGACTTGCCAGCTGTAATTGTTATGTTATAACATGACCAAAAATTGGCGCTCCAGCCCTGCCGTTTTTCACACCGGCCCACTGCGACGCCCAACAAAATCCGTCCGACCTATGAGCGGACAGTCCATGCTCAACGACCACTTATGACCGTCATCGCCATTACCGTTCTCATCGAAAAGTAGGCCTGATCGACGGGCCTGCTATCGCGCGTCGTCAACCTCCAGTTCGCCTGTCCTTCCCCTGCCGGCCAGGGGCGAGGTGGGCGAGCTTTTGCCGAACGCTTCTATTTATCAACGCATCGTCCTTAGCGCGAGCAACAACAATGAAAAACCGCACACTGACCGCACAGGCGGCGATCGTGTTCTGTACCGCCATCTCGAACGCATGGGGTGCGCCAGGCAACGCCATGTTGACGGGCACGGTCTCCGATCCCGCGGGCCATCCCGTCGCTCACGCGAAAGTGGAGGTACAGGACGCGAGCGGCGCCTCCATCGGCGCGTCGAACACGGACACGTCGGGCCACTTCTCGATCGACGGCGTGGCGCCCGGCACGTATGCGGTCGTCGTCACCGCGGCCGGTTTTGCAAGCGGCAGCAGCATCGCGACCGCCCAGTCCGGCGCCCCGGCAAGCGTCAGCGTACAACTGCAAAAGAGCGATACACTCGACGTGCAGGTCAACGCACAACGTCTGAACGCTGCCCGCAACGGCTTGCTGCCCGAAACGGGCAGCAGCGTCTATCGCTTCACGCAGGCGGACATCGACACGATGCCGGCGGGCGCGAATACGCCGCTCAATCAGGTGCTGCTGCAAGCGCCCGGCGTCGCCAACGACTCGTACGGCCAGCTGCACGTGCGCGGCGAGCACGCCAATTTGCAATACCGGATCAACGGCATCATCATTCCGGAGCCGATCAGCGGCTTCGGCCAGTCGCTCGACACGCGCATCATCGATCAAATGAACCTGCTCACTGGCGCCCTGCCCGCGCAGTACGGCTACCGCACGGCCGGTATCGTCGACATCCGCACCAAATCGGGCGACATGGGCAGCGGCGGCTCGATCGACGTATTCGGCGGCAGCCATCAGACCGTCAAAACGAGCGCCGACGTGTTCGGCAGCGAGGGACCGTTCAGCTACTACCTGAGCGGCTCGCTCGGCATGAACAATCTCGGCATCGAGAATCCGACGGCGAGCGCCAGTGCGATTCACGATCACACGCGCCAGGGCAATGCATTCGGCTATCTGTCGTATCTGCTCAATCCGCTCACTCGTGTGAGTCTGTTGTTCGGCGCGACCAGCAACCAGTTCGAGATTCCGAACACGCCGGGGCTCACGCCGAACTTCGCGCTCAACGGCCACAGCACGTTCGATTCGTCGCAACTGAACGAAACGCAATCGGAGCTGAACAATTTCGCGGCGCTCGCGCTTCAAGGCACCAACGGCGGCGCGCTCGATTACCAAGTCGCCTTCTTTACGCGCTATACGCGCACGAAGTTCAACCCCGATCCGATCGGCGACCTCATGTTCAACGGGGTAGCATCGGAGGACTTCCATAGCAACACAGCCAACGGCGTGCAGGTCGATACGACCTGGCGCATCAACGACAGTCACACGGTTCGCGCGGGCGTCTTCTTCCAGCAGGAACACGCGATATTCGACAATAACGTGTCTGTGTTCCCCGCCGACGCGGACGGCAACCAGCTCTCCGACGTGCCCTTCAACATCCAGGACAGCAGCAGCAAGACCGGCTATCTGTACAGCCTGTACGCGCAGGACGAATGGAAGCTGACCGACCGGCTCACGCTGAACTATGGCTTGCGCTACGACCGCATGGACGAGTACACGAGCGCGAGCCAGTTGAGCCCACGCGTCGGCCTCGTCTACACGCTCACGTCGTCCACGACGCTGCACGCCGGCTACGCGCGCTACTTCACGCCGCCGCCGTTCGAACTCGTGTCCGGCTCGACGATATCGAAGTTCGACGGCACGACGAATCAGAGTTCGGTAACACAGAACGATCCCGTACAGCCGGAACGCAGCCACTATTTCGATCTCGGCATCACGCAGAAACTCGGCCCTGCGGTCACGCTCGGACTCGACGCGTACTACAAGAAATCGACCGACCTGCTCGACGAAGGACAGTTCGGCTCCGCGCTGATCTACACGCCGTTCAACTACCAGTACGGCAGAACGTATGGCGTCGAATTCACCGCCAACTACAAACAGGACAATCTCTCCGCGTATCTGAACCTCGCGTATAGCCGCGCGCAAGGCAAGAACATCAACTCCGCGCAGTTCAATTTCGGTGCGGACGAACTGGCGTACATCTCGAACAACTGGGTGTACCTCGATCACGACCAGCGCGTGACCGCATCGTTCGGCGCGGCATACGACTTCCACCAAACCACCTTCACGTTCGACGGAATCGTCGGCTCCGGCCTGCGCAGCGGCTTTGCGAACACCGATCGCCTGCCCGTCTATGCGCAGTTCAACCTCGGCGTAATCCAGCACTTCAACGAGCCGATGATCGGCAAGTTCGACGCGCGTCTGGTGGTGATCAACGCATTCAACCGCGTGTACGAGTTGCGTGACGGCTCGGGCATCGGCGTCGGCGCGCCGCAGTACGGTCCGCATTTCGCGGTTTATGCGGGCGTGACCAAGTACTTCTGATCGACGGCAGGGAGAATCATCATGCAGGAATGGACAGGCTTTATCGCGGCGATGCGCACCGGCGGATGGATCATGTATCCGCTCAGCGTGCTCGGCGTGCTCGCATTGACCATCATCATCGAGCGGGCGTATGTGTTTGCCCGCTTCGCAAGCGCACCGGCGCGTGTTTTGCAAACCACGTCGTCAGCCGATGACAACCGTCTCGACCGCCTCGCCCCGCACCACGCGTTTCGGCGCATGGCCGCACCGTGGCTGTCGGAATCAGACTCGCCGCTGTGGCTGCGCGAGGCGTCGGCGCAATCGATCGCGTCACAGATCGAGCGCGACATGGGCCGCGGTCTGTGGCTACTGGAGACGATCGTCACGGCGGCGCCGCTGCTCGGCTTGCTCGGCACGATCGTCGGGATGATGAAGTCATTCCAGCTGTTCGGCGGCAATGGCCTCGTAGATCCGGGCGGCGTCACGGGCGGGGTGGCGCAGTCGCTGGTGGCGACCGCGATCGGACTCATCGTCGCGGTCTTCGCACTGTTCGCGTTCAACTATTTTTCACGGCGGCTCGAGCGTCTGATGGATGAACTCGAACTATTCGCCAACGCGCGACTCAGCGCGCTGCGCCTGCAACAAGAGGCGCGAGGCGAGCGCTGATGAAACTCAAACGCTCGCGCGCCTCGCGGCGCGGCCGCATCGAAATCATTCCGATGATCGACGTGATGTTTTTTCTGCTCGCGACCTTCATGCTCGCCTCGCTGGCGATGCAACGTCTCGACGCGGTGCGGATCAATCTGCCTTCGGGACGCGCGCAGCCGATCAGCACGAGCGAGCCGCTGACGATATCGGTGAACGGCAACGACGAGGTCTCGGTCAATCGCCACGTCGTTCGCGCGGATCAGATCGAGCCTGAAGTGAAGCGCCTGCTGCGCGCGGACGGCAACGTCGTCATCGCGGCCGACGATCACGCGGGTCACGGCGCGGTCGTGCAGGCCATGCTCGCGGCACGACGTGCGGGCGCCGAACACTTTCTGATCGCCGTGCATCGTGATTAAAGCTTGCCGCAAGCTGTTCGGGGGGCACGTTGTGGGACCGCTGGGTACCGCCGTCGCTTGTCTGATCTCGCTGGGTATCTGGCTTCTGGTGCTGGCGGCGCTCTCGTCCGGGTTGCTGAAGTCGAGTCAGCCAGCTCCACCGCCTGCTCCACTGGATATGCGCGTGGTCGTGCTCGACGAGCCTGCGCCGCCTGAATCCCGTCCGTCGCAAACTCCGGTTGCGGTTCCAGCGGAACAGGCGCCACGGCACGCGCAGACGCAATCGCGTACCTCAGCGCATCGCGCGGTGCCGCCTGTGCCAACCAGGCCGCAGACGCTGACGACGCCCGCTGCCGCAGCGCCGTCGGCACCGGTTGCTAGTCAGGCACAACGCCCGTCGCAAGATGATCAGCCGGAACAAACGGCCGCCGCGGGATCGCAGCAATCGTCCGCACAGCACGACGCCGCTCCAGCCGCCTCGGCAAGCTCCAACACCGCCGCCCGCTCCATCTCGCAACCGCTACCGACGCTGCCCGACGACTTGCGCGAGCAGGCCTATCAGACGATCGCGACAGCCCGCTTCACGATCCACGCCGACGGCTCGGTCGATGTCGAGCTCATTCACGCGACGCCGAACCCCCGTCTCAATCAGCTGCTGCTCGACACGTTGCGGCGCTGGCGCTTTTTTCCCGCGCTGCGCGATGGCCGGCCCGTCGAAAGCACGCAAAACATCCGCGTGCATTTCAACGTCAGTTGAACAGCGCCTACTGGCTTGCGCAGGTGAAATTCGCCGCGACGTTCACGTCGCCCGAGCCGTTATAGCGGGGAAAGGTCGGATATTGGCACAGCGGCCGTGTGCGTCCGGGCACGCCGGCCGTATCGGCGACGATCTGCGCGGGCGGCACCACGCCGTTTTCGACCCAGTTTTCGAGCGTCGTCAGCGAATCCCACGAGGCGTTGAACACGGTGCTGAGCGCATGGCCATAGCCGGGAATCTCGTAGAAGCGCACGAAGTTCGCCACGGTGGACACGCCCATCGTCGCTTGCAGACGCTGATAGTACTGCTCGGTCGAACGCGTGCTGACCAGCGCGTCGGCCATGCCGTGCGCCATCAGGATCTTGCCGCCCTTCGCATTGAAGGCCGACAGATCCGTCTTGTTGACGTCCTGCAGGCCCGTCAGCTGACTGATGCGCGCCTGCAGACTGCCCGGATTCTGCGGATCGACGGCGAGCGAGTTGTAGTTCGGGTCGCGCGTGACGAAGTAGCGGATCCACTGGTCCCAGAACACGCTCAGATACGGCGCGGTCGTGGGCATCGGCGATGCGGGCTGTGACCTGCCGAGCGCGAGCGTGGTCACTGTCGGCTGCAACGCCGAAGGATTCGCGATGCCGAGATCGGCGCCGTACACGTTGAAGCCCGGATACTGCGTCTCGCCGCTCGCGAGGGTGTAGCCGAACGTGATCGGCGTGTTGTACACGTTCAGCGCCGCGATCTGCGCGTCGGACAGACAGGTGTCGCCGGTATCGGCGCCGCCCGCGCAACGCAGCGGCGTGCCGTTCAGCGTCGCCGTCGCGGGATTGAAGGTCGCGTTGCACGCGGCGACGTTGCTGATCAGACCGTCGGCAACGCCGTCGAGCGCGTCGCAACTCGCGAGCACCGTGTCGAGCAGCACCTTGCGCTTCGCCTGGTCGAGATAGGCACCCGGCGCCGCCAGTGCGCGCGTGATGCGGCCGAACTGCAGATCGAGGCTCGCGGCCGCCCATGCCGGATACAGCACGATCGAGCCGTCCCAATCCTGCGGCCAGCGTTGCACCACCGCCAGCGCCTCGCGTCCGCCCGACGAGCCGCCCGCGAAATACGCCCGCTTCGGCGCCTTCACCGCGTAGCGCGCGTCGATCAGATAGACGGCCGCGTCGCGGGTTTTCTTCAGTGCGTCGCCGTTGAAGTTCTGCATCGCTTCGTCGTTCACGCCGAACGACGCGTCCTCGCTGCCGAGCGCATTGGCCTCGTGTCCCGAGTCACTCGCGAACACCGCGTAGCCGCGGCCAAGCGGAGTCAGTTGCGCGGTCGGGCCGGCCGGCACGTTGCCTGTCGGCGCGGGAATCGTGCCGTCGTAGCCGCCGCCGCCGAACATCATGATCTTGCTGTTCCAGTTGGTCGGCATCGCGATCTGGAATTTGATTTGCGGCGCCGCGGGATCGACGGGACTGATCGCGCCGCTGACGAGGCAATACTCGCCGGTCGCTTGCGCGCCCGAGCCGGACGCGGGCATCACGGTCGCCGCAGTCACAGTCGCGCCAGTGGTCGGCAAACCGATTGCTGACGCCGGCACGTTCTTGCCGGTCAACTGCGCGCAGCCAAGCGGCGCGGCGGCGGTCGACTGAATGTTGTCACTGCCCCCACAGCCGCTCAACGATAGAACCGCGAGCAATGACGCGACGGAAATGACCGGAACAAAAGAGAAGGATGACGGAACGGCGCGCTGCATGGGCATGACTGTCTCCATCTTGGTTTAGAGACGCGGTCGCACGAGTCGGCTTCATCTCGCACGCCGTGTCTGCGCTGGGGGATGTGAGGCGCGAAGGTATACGGCAATGCGGTGCATAGCAAGCGGCGTGCCGCGAGCCGCCGGCGGGCCACGCATGCATTGCAGCCAGGCGTCGGTTGCGATCCGGAAAGCGCGTAAGAGTCGACTTTGCAATCGGCTTCGCTGCCGCGCTCGCTATAGCCTTCAACGCAGATCCGCACGAAGATCGCGCACGCCTTTGCCGAGCCGTTGGCGCAACAGCGTGCGCAACGTGGCACCGTCGACATAGCCGACCTCGGCCGCAATCGCGTCGATGCCGAGGCCGCTGCCATGCAGCAGCGACTGCGCATACTCGACACGCAGATCCTGAAAGTAAGCCAATGGCGATTTGCCGAGCACGTCCTGGCAACGACGCTGCAGCGTACGCGCGCTCGTCGCCAGTGCGGCCGCAGCATGCTGCAGCGAGAACCCTTCCTTCAGATGATCGCGCGCCCATCGCTCGAAACGCTGAATCAGCGGATCGGCCTGAGCCAGATGGTTCGGGATGATGTACGGCGCCTGCGATGAGCGCAGGTCGGCGAGCAGGTAGCGCGACACGAGCGTAGCCAGCTCGGGGCTCGCGCGGCGGATCAACCACAGCGCGAGATCGAGATGCCCCATCGCCGCGCCCGCAGTCACACCGACGTCCGATGGCACCAGCATGCGCGACTCGTCGAGCAACACGGCCGGATAGCGTTGCCGGAACAATGGACCCAGCCACCAGGTCGTGGTCGCTTCGCGATGATCGAGGAGTCCGGTTTCCGCGACGAGGAACGTGCCGATGCACGACGCGGCGATCAACGTGCCCTGTGCATGCCATGCCAGCATCTGCGCCCTGGCGTCGCGCACGTCCGGCCGCTCGAGCGCGGGTACCAGCTGCTCCGGCGTACCGGTACTGAGCGCGGGAATGATCACCCAGTCCGGCTTCAGGTCCGCGGTGATCGCTTGCACGGGGATGGTCAGCCCCTGCCCTGAGCGAACCTTCTTGCGCACGCCGACGACCGACAGTTCGAAGTGCGGCCGCCCGCCCAACTTCGCGGCCGCGAACCGGTTGGCGAGCGAGAACGCGTCGAGCATGACGGTGAGACCGGTGTCGAACAGCCCCTGCAAGGCGAGCACGGCGATGCGCATGGCGTAAATGACCCTAAAGTTGTCATTTGCGACGATACAGCTTTTCCCGGCCGAGGGCTACAGTGAGCCCCGTTGTACATCGCAACCAACGTCGACCCAGGAGGTCACTGATGAAAGTTTTCGCCATCGCAACCGCACAACCGACCCTCACCCCGGACAAGCTCCAGCAGCACATGCCCCACGAGGTGCCGGCCACGCTCCAGCTTTATCTCGACGGCAAGGTCGAGCAGTTCTGGTTCCGCGACAAGGCCGGACCGATTTTCCTGATGAACGTCGGGTCGGTCGACGAGGCCAAGGCAATACTCAACGCGTTGCCGCTCGTGGCTGACGGGCTGATGAAGTATGAATACCTGCCGGTGGGACCGCTCGCGCCGCTGGGGCGGCTGATTCAGAAGGGGTGAAGTCACGCTGGTGGGGAGCCGTGCCGCCAATGTGCCTGGCGGCACGTTTGAAGAAGCATTACTGCCCGACCTTCTCCGATTCGACGACCAGGTCCAGCACATAAGCGACCGACGGCCCATCGGCAGGCGGGTTCCTGACTGTGAAACGCTTCACGCGCACGACGTTACGGATGCCCGGCGTGTGCGTGTAGCCTTCGATATCCTGATTCAACGGGTGCCACGGACCAGGCGTGCCGGTCGCCAGGCCCTGCTCGTCGAAGAAGCGATCGCGCACGAGCAGACATTGCGCGTTCGGCATCAACGGATGGTTGCACGGCACGGACTGCGCCGCCACTTCAAGGAACGCTATTTGACCGGGGCCGCCGTAGCGCATCTCGGCCGTGGGCACACCGGTAAAGCTCAGCGTGTCGCCGCTATCGGTGACCAGTTGCAGGCTCGGCGCGTTGTCCCGTGCGAGCAGGGTCACGTTGACGCTGCCGCGCACACGCTGCGAGATCGCATCGTCGAGTGCGGCAAGTGCGGCATCGTGGCAGGCCATCATCGTGCTGACCATGGGGCCGATCTGCAAATACCCTTTCCTGACGGTGTAACCCGCTCCCATGCTGTTGCAGCTATTGACGACGGTGATCCGGTACGGACTGAAGTCGAGCTGCACTGGCCTGTCTGGGCGCACGAACAGGGCATCGATGTGCGTGCCATTGCGATCGATCGCGTTGTTCAGCTGCCAGTGGTATCGGGTCAACAGATCGGTGCCGGTCGGCGACGCCGGGTTGGCGGCCGCCGTGGTTGCCGATGGCGCCGGCGCTGTCACTTCCGGTGCCTGTGCGCAGGCGGCGAGAACGAGCGGCAGAAATAGCATGCAGTATTTCACGTCGGCACCTCGCTGAGTTCAGTGGTCGTTCCGGGCGTTTGCTCGCGTCGTCGGGCCAAGGGACGCGAGAATCAGGTCGCATGCACGAAAGCCGGAAGTGCCAGTGAAGGGTACCACCCGGCCGCATCAGGCCGGGTTTGCGCACCTGCTTCGTTCAGGCCGCGAGCATCGACTCGACGACCGACAGCATAACGCAGGTGGAAGGCGTAAAAACGTCGCTCGATGCTGATCGGATTCCTCGTTACGTGGCCGAACTGCGCCCAGTGCAGCAGGCTACGCCTGGGAGATGTCACGGCCGACGGAAGGACGGGCGTGACGCCGCTTCAGCCGAGGGCGCAACATCAGATAGAAGGCGGCAACATGCGTGATCGCCAGCGTCGGCACATAGATGATCGGAATCGCGTACAAGGCGCCCAGCTCGCCTGCATGCGCGGGCAGATCGGCCGCGGTTGCGTGGTAGTAGTCGATGATCAGGTCGGCCATACCAACAAGATTGAAAGCGACGACGAACGACCAGAAAAGCGGACGTATCCGGGCCGTCAGCAAAGCCAGCATCGCCAGCACCCCCGTGGCGAAATCCCCATAGGCGGCGAACACGGCGAAGCTCGCGGACAGTTGCGGACTGACGACACCAGGCAACAGAAAGGCGAGCCCGAAGAAGCGGAAGCTGTGCAACGTGGCGATCGCGCGTTGCGCGTCGAATGGAGCCATCGACTTGAGCTTCGGCCACACGTAGGTGCCGAAGCACAGCAGCCAGGCGAGATAGCCCAAAACGAGGTGCAACTGGAACAGAAGCCGCGATGACATGGTGCCTCCTTGTCAAGTGTTGGATGCGCAGGTGTTAGGTGTACCATCGTCTCGCGCGGGTGACTATTCCTCACAATGTTGACAGGCTATGAAGCAGAACTTCACAGTCAGGCAGGGCGCGCTCGACGGCGTCGAAGTCTTCCTCAGCGTTGCCGAGCATCGCAGTTTTCGCGGGGCCGCCGCGCAACTGGGCGTGACGCCGTCGGCCGTCAGTCAGGCGGTGCGTGTGCTCGAAGTCCGCCTCGGTGCGACGCTCTTCATCCGCACCACGCGCAGCGTCGGCTTGACCGAAGCCGGCGAGCGCTTTCTCGCTCGGGCCAAGCCCGCCTTCGAGGAACTCGTCGCCGCCAGCGAGGTGGCGCGCGGACTCGGCGAGCGACCGTCCGGCCTGTTGCGTCTTTCCGTGCCGCGTGCAGTCGTGCCGATCCTGCTGGAGCCGCTAATCGCGTCATTCTGCAAGGCCAATCCCGAGGTCGAGGTGGAAATAGCGGCCAGCAAGGAGCTGATCGATCTCGCGACGGAAGGCTTCGACGCCGGCATCCGGCTCGGTCAGTTCGTCGCCGCCGACATGGTCGCGGTGCCGCTCACGGCACCGTTCCGTTTTGTCGTCGTGGGAAGTCCTGCCTATTTCGCGGCGCGCGGCCGCCCCGAGCAAATGGACGATCTGCGCGAGCATGCATGCATTCGCTGGCGGCGCTCCAGCGGCGCGCTCGCATTGTGGTCGTTCAACGATAACGGCCAGCCGATCGAGATCGCCGTCTCCGGTCCTTTCATCGCCAGCGATTTTCCGAGCGTGCTGGGCGCGGCGATCGAAGGCGTTGGCCTTGCCCAGCTACCCGAGCCGATGGCCGCCGAGGGGTTGCGAACGGGAAAGCTGGTGGACGTTCTGAAGGCGTACGCGCCGATGGTCCCTGGCGTGTTTCTCTACTATCCGAGCCGCCGCCAGATCATGCCGAAGCTGCGTGCGTTCATCGATCATGTCAAGAGCCGCGCGACGCGCTCGATGCCTGGCGACAGTTGACGAAGGGCGGATTCAACCGGTCGATGCAATAGTTCGATGGAACCGTTCAGCCGGCGTTTCGTAATCCAACGTCTTCCTTGGACGCTCGTTCAGCCTTCGAGCCACGGCGTCGCGTTTGTCCTGAGCCCATCATCTGCAGCAGTTTCCCAGCTTCGATCTTTTGCAATTTCATGATTCTCCAGTGTTGCCCTGACGGGCTGGCAATGACCGGAGAGAGATCGGGTGAGCGCTCGATGAGCGCTGGCCGGAAGACGCCATCGGCGCTACGTGGTCGCAATCGCGCAAGCCGTGTGCGTGATTGGCCAGGTGCGGATTTTATGCCGATGGTGCTTCGCTCTCATGCCGCGATTTTTTCATCGTCGCCGGATCGCGCACGATGGTGACCGCGCACGGCGCGTAGGCGAGCACCTGGCGGGCGACCGAACCGATCAGCCAGCGATCGAACGGCGTATGTCCGCGATGCCCCACCACGAGATGGTCGATAGCATGCCGCTCCGCGTACAGCACGATCTCCTTTGCCGGCGGGCCGACCACGAGATCGAACTCCACGGCCCCGATCGAAGCGGCGAGCTTCGCCTTGATGTCGTCGAGGATCGCGGTGGCATGGCGCACTTCCAGATCGATCAGATTTTTTCGCTCAACTTCTATCGCACCCCAGTCCGGCGTGCGCGCGACGACGAGCACATGCAAGCGCGCGTCGAAACGCTTCGCGAGATCGACCGCGAAAGCAACGGCATATTGCGCGGACGCCGACCCGTCATAACCTACCAGCACGTTCTGCATGATTTGCTCCTGTGCGGTTCAAACTGGGCCGTGACTTTGTTGGACGAAATGCATCGAGCCATTTGCGTGAACCGCGAGCGCTCCCCGACTTCACGGCGTCGGCGCGAAAGCATGCGCGAACCACTCGCGAACCCGCCGCGTGGATTGTCATGCGGACGACGTCGGCACACGCGGTGTTGAATCAGTTGTCGTCGCTTCTGGACGGGAGGTGCTCGTGAGGCTCGGGCTCTGCCGCGTCGGCGTTAGGAAGGTCGTCTGGGGCCGGATTTTTCAGGCCCTTCGGATCGGGCTGGCGAGTCTTGCCGGCGGAAGTTTTCGCGGGGTCGAGAGAGGTGCCGGTCGGCTCAGCGGATGGATTGGAGGTCATGATGTGCTCCTGCGCTGATGAATACAGCTTCTATCATGATAGTTCACCTGGCCGATTTGAGGCATACGCGCTGTCACGCCAGCACTGCCGTCACGCCCGCCCGCTGTTTCTAGCCACGCTAACCACAGGATCGCGGGCCTACCGAGGAAAATTCCGCGTTCCGAACCACACCGAAAAGCACAGGAAGAAACGCCCGCCGGCCCACGTGAGGACGCGGGCGGGAGTCGTAGGTTGATGGAATCATTGCACATAGCCTTACTGCGGGCCGGCGCCTTGCTTGAAAGCATCACACGGCAACTGCCAGTCAATGGGCAACGTCGGGATCGACTCGGGGTAGTCCGATGACAGTGCCAAATGGGCCACCGTCTCGTCGTACTCGTAAGCCTTACCCTCGTTGGCCAACTGATGCACCGTCGTCCGGCACACGCGCCCGATGATTGGCGTAGTTCGGCCCCAGTTCCAGCCGTTCGACACGGGCATTCAAAATCGTTTAAAACATAGTCAGACATGACTCTTTCTCATCACTCACCCTGACGGGTGCTCTTGCGATAGTCAAAAGGACTACTGCCGGTCCAATGTTTAAATGCGCGGCAGAAACCGGTGGCGTCGGAAAAGCCAAGATCGAACGCCGGCACTGCCACGCTCGTGTTCGAGTTTGTCAGCCGATGGACAGCGATATCCCTTCGCAGTCCGTCTTTCACGAGCTGGAAGACTGGACATTCAGCGCATTTCATCACGGTTCCATCGTGGCTAAAACGCGCGACTATCTTGAACAGAATATTGCGCAGCCGGTAACCATACAGGATCTTGCGCAGGCATTGCACACATCTGTACGCACGCTCAACCGTAGATTCGCAGAGGAAGGAACGCACCCGAGTGCCCCCGCGCACCAGACTAGCGATAGTTGACGAAGTCGATCAGGTCATTGAGGAACCAGGGCAGAATAAGTTGCGTGTCGGAATAGCTGGTGCCGACAGTGAGTCTCGGTGGTCTTGACGTGGAGTCAGCGGACGGTGCGGCGTCTGGAACATGCAGGATGTAGGCGTTCGTATCGACCGCCGGCTGATTGTTCGCCGGAGTCGATGTGCAGCCGGTAGCGAGAACGACGAGAACTGCTGCCAAGCAACGAGACTTCATGAGCGGGTGAACTCCGGCGACGTTTTCTACATTATGGCTGAACTGACTTGAATACCGGCAACGAACTGAACCCCATCGCAAAGTCAACACCGTTACGCCCAGTGTCGTCCGATGTGCGCCCGCCGCCGACGATCGTCCCAGGGCTGGTGGCCGAATAGATGTACCCGGACGAGCTACACAATGGACCGAACCGCCTGAGTGCGCGACTAGGGCTCGCGCAGGTGGTCGGAAGAAAACAGAAGCACGCACTCGAACAGCGTTATGGTTTTCGCCGCCTTGATGTAATCACCCGGTGGGAGCAGCAATCGCAGGGCTTATCTGGACCGCAGAGCCACGGCGAAGGAACGTGATGGCCGGATTGCCGGCGCGAATTCGCTAGACTGACGCGGATGTCGCCGGCCGGCCAATTTGAGACGATCGCCCGGCAGCCCTGAATGTCCGCTTGCAAGTTTGCTACGGCCCGACGCGATACCACATCGAACGTCACGTCGCGCAAATTTCTCAAAGCTGGTCAGCCGGCATATCCGGAGTGCGATGTCACGGAGCCGGACCGCCGCCTGGTGCCACCCGCGAAATCGCGTCGAGAAGATCTTTGGCTACAAACGGCTTGATCAGCAATTCCTGGCCGCCAGCGCACGCGACGGCGCTGCGCGTTTCCGGATTGTCGTGCGAGGTGATGAACACGGCTGGAGGACGACGATAACCGAGCTGCTCGTAGAATCGGGGCCCTGAAATACCGGGCAGTTGAACGTCCAGCACAAGGCAGTATGGTACGCGCATGCAGTTCGCGTGGGAGTATGCTTCGGCGCAGCCGAACAACAGGATGTCGAAGCCCGAAACGCGCAACAGGCGCTGCAATGCCCGACCCATGCCGGCGTCGTCTTCGACGATCACGATCAACTGTCTGGTATGGTTCATTGCCCGCCAAGGTCTCGTGCCTCAAGTTTCGTGTGAGCCAAGGTCCGGCGCTATCAGGGCATGGGGCAATCCGGTTGCCCTTTGGGGCAAGCCGGGTTCAGGTCGAGGCGTGTGCGCGAACAATTGGCTCAGCCAGTATCACCAGATCGGCGAACGAATTGGCGTGCAGCTTGCGCATGAGGTCGGCCCGGCACGATTTGATGGTTCGTTCGCTCACAGCCAGTTCCGCGGCGATCTGCTTGTTAAGGCGACCAGCGACAATGCCGCGCAGTACCACAAGCTCGCGCGCGTTCAGATGGTGTGCGTCGGCCAGTTTGCCTGGCTCGGCCGGAGAAGGAACAACGACTGCGGCCGCGAGCGCATTGTCTATCGCGGCGAAGAGAGTCTGCGCCTCGATTGGCTTGACGAGGAAGTCGCATGCACCTGCCTTGATCGCCATCACCGTTCTGGGAATATCACGGTGCGCGCTGATGAAGACGATGGGCATCTGCCTGCCCAGCCGTTGCAGCGCGTGCTGCAAGTCGAGGCCGCCCGGGCCGGGCAGCTCCAGGTCCAGCAGCAGGCAGCCTCGCGACGGGTCAAAGTCTGCGACGAGAAATTCCCCGGCGCTCGGATAGCCCTTTACTGTATATCCTGCCTGAGTCAGCAGTCGCGTCAAAGCGGTGCGCATGGCGGGATCATCGTCAACGACATGGATGACCGTTGCGGCGTGATCAATCACGGTTGTCCCCCTTGCGGCATCGGCCGAGCCTTCAAGGCGGCCTTTTCAGTGGATGTATCGAACTCTGCCCGAACCGGCGAGAGCGTGTGTCCCGCGACGGACGGCAGCCACACGGTGAAAACACTACCGCCGCCGTCTCGAGGCGCGCCCCAGACCCGTCCACCGTGCGTTGAGACGATAGTGCGCACAATCGAAAGTCCAAGTCCCATGCCCTGCGGTTTGGTCGTGAACAGCGAGTCAAAGAGCCGTTCTGTGGCATCTGCCGGAATGCCGTGCCCACGGTCGGCGACGATCAGCTCGTAGCCTGTTCCCGCCACCCGGGTCGAGATGGAGACAATGCGCTCCGCGACGGGCGTCTCCTCCATCGCGTCCATTGCATTAATGACGAGATTGACCAGTACCTGCTGAAGTTGCACGCGGTCGCCTAGCACGCAGGCGTCTTGCGCCGCTAGATTCGACTCGACGGCGATGCGTCTGCGTCGCGCTTCGAGACCAAGCAAGGCCAGCCCTTCGTCGAACGCCGAATTGAGGTCGAGTGGGACCAGGTCGAGTGTATGCTTTTGCAGGAGCGCCCGAAGTCGCTGCACCACCTGGTTTGCGCGAAGCGCGTCCCGACGTATGTCCGCAAGGATAGAGTGAAGTTCGTCCTCCTCGGGCTCGTCTTCGAGCATCATGCCGGCCGCGTCCGCATTGCTGAGAATCGCGCCAAGCGGCTGGCCGATTTCATGTGCGACAGATGCGCTCAGTTCACCCGCTGAAGCGAGCCGTGCCGCGCGAGCCAGTTCGTCGGATCGCAGCGTTGCTTCATCCTCGGCGATGCGGCGGCGCTTGCGCTGCCAGAGCAAAGCCGCAATGGTCAGCGCCTGCAGCAAAACAACTGCAGCCGCGCCGAGCACGATTACCCGGTACTCCCGCCAGAGCGAAGGGCGCACGTTGATCAACTCACAACCATCGGGCAGTCCGGTCGCGTGTAGCCCGAATCTCTCGATCATCCCGAGGTCCGCAATGCAGTGAGACATGCTGGCCGATGAGACGGCACCTTGGCGGGGCGCCTTGCCGAGCAGAATCGATGCGGCGAGCGCACCGGTATTACGGCCGTTGGCATCGAAGCTGACTACCGAACCCGCCATCATCCCGTGACCGATATAGGTGGGATACCAGCCATATATCGGGGCGCCAGAGACCTTTGCCATCGGCTCGACGACCTCGTAGGGAAAAAAGGTCCGACCGGTGCGATCGCGATACATCGTCGTATAGAGGACGGCCGCGTTACGGTCGAGCGCGGCAAGGCGCTGCTGCAGTTCGGGGACGGCCAGGCCGCTCCACACATCGACGGTCCACTGGCGTGACATGCGCGCACGCGCCGTATCGGCAGCGCGCTGCGCGAACCGGAGGTCCAGTTTCGCCGAGCCGGACACTATGACGAGACGCCGTGCGCCCGGTTGAAGAGTCTCCGCTAGCGCGAGAGTCCCATCGACATCGAAATCCGTCGGCACGTAGGCGAAGGCCGCAGGAATGTCTTTTTTCCGGCTTTCCGCGACACTGGAGATCACGACCGGTACGCCCGGCCAGATCTCGTCGTGGTAGCGCTTCGTAAAGTCGAGTGCAAAGTCTGCTAACCCGATCACTACGTCGACCTGTTTATGTTCGTATTTCCTCTTCAGAAGCGCCAGAAAGCTCGGCATCAATTCGGCGTTGTCGAATCGTAAATCGTCAAGTGAGTCTGTGTAAAACTCCACACCGCCCGGAGCGGCAGCGGCAATCGAATGGCGTATCGCGCGAATCTGCTCCTGGGCCGCCGGCTGGGTGGGGTCCGCGCCTGGCAGAATGACCACCCGCCAGGTGTGTTCCGCATTAGCGCACGTGCAGAAACCGAGCATGACCAGAAACACCCAACGCATAATGCGAGCCTGCGCGAAGGCTCGCCGCGCGCGGGCTGCCGCAACGATCGTCGGGGCGCTTTCCTCTTTCATGGCTCTGACAGGACTTGTGCGTCATGCTAACTATGCCAGAGCCTTTTACCATCCGAACAGCTTTAATCAGTTGATTGTCCGCTAAGGACTACTGTTTCTTTGATATGCAAAGCAGATCATCTATCCGCAGACCGCATAAATCCACATACGCTGTTGACATCGCAGTGCAGCATTCGCGCGATAGGCTATATAGTCCGACGAAGTGGCCGACGTCATCACGGCTTGTGCAAAGATTGCGCGCTGCTAATCAGGTTTTGCGGGATCACACGGATGATGCCGTTGCGAGGGCTATCGATGTCCGCAATCAGCATGAACGAGAGCGACACGGTCAGCGGCATGATCAGCAAGAAGCGGTTTTTGCCGGTCGAATTCTTCACTCCGTAACCCACCAGCACATTGGCGAACACGCCAATCAGCAGCATCATGATCCAGGCGGCCAAGGGAATCCGGTTGAGCCATGCCGCCTGTGTGTAACCTTGCGTGTTGATCACGTCGTTCATGCCCGCCACCGCGAGGGCAACCACCGGGCTGGGCTGCGTCACAGCGCCGCTTCTGGCCGAAGACCACAACCGGCGTTGCAGATCCGCAGTGGCAGCGTCGATCTGCGCGACGCGCTGCGCGTCGCGAGTCTGGTAGTACTCGATTCGCAAGTCGAGATACTGGGCGAGGTCCGCGCGGATTGCTGCGGCTGCACTCTGCGGCAAAAGATCCGCGCGGATAAATTCCGTCCCGATGGCGTTGGCTTCTTCCTCTTCGTAATTCTTTCGCTGGTCGTAGCGGCCTACCGCCATGGACAGACTGAAACCGACGACCAGCGCTAGCAGCGTCAGCGTGGCGGACTGCACAATCCTGAAGTCGTCGAGCGAGTCTTCGTCGAACGTAATTCTCCTACGTAGGACCGAGTTTCCGAACTGGGCGGCCAGCGCCATCAGTGCGAAGGAAGCGACCAGCAGAATGAGGGGATGTCTGATGAGTTGCTGCATGCATTGCTCCCGGTGAATCCACTCGCCCGGCGCGTCACAGCCACGATGCGAGATTGCGGTAGGTACTTTATTAGGCATCACTCACTAGCGACCAGCTATTCAGGGGGTGCAGGGAGGGGGCCAAAGAAAATGGTCTTGAGCCTCTGGTGGCCGATCACTCGCGCCAGTTCGCCGATCGCGCAGTACATAAGAATCAGTGTCACAAGCAGAATCTGGATTGCCCAGAAACGCGCCCAGCTTATATCGGCGATCAGCGCACGATTTGCGACGATCAGGTTGGGGGCTTCCTTCCAGTACTCATATAGTCGTTCCAGATAGTGGACGATGAGCGCGACGATCGCATACATCAAGGTCTTCCACGACACATTCCAGATTAGCGGCTTATCGGGGATACGGTTGATAAACGGTAGCATATCGGCGACGGGAACCGATTTCCCTAGTATTAGCGAGGCGACCAGCACGGACGTCGTCGTGGGAATCGACAAGCCGGTGCCTTTTACCATCAGGCTGCGAATCAGCGACACAACATGGAGAATAAAAAAGAAAAAACAGAGTCGGCGGCATCGCCTTCATGATTTCGCGCTTGATTTTGCCGGGCAGCGTGCTCACGATCCGATCCTCTCTTCCACAGGCGGCT
This sequence comes from Paraburkholderia sp. HC6.4b, assembly GCF_014200875.1. NCBI lineage: Bacteria > Pseudomonadati > Pseudomonadota > Betaproteobacteria > Burkholderiales > Burkholderiaceae > Paraburkholderia > Paraburkholderia sp. HC6.4b. The sequence continues at coordinate 184,589 of NZ_JACHDC010000018.1, read as the reverse complement.
ATCGATGGGAAGCCCGCCAGCGGCGGACGAGCGTCGTCATAACAGGTGAATTTCAGTTACCGTCCCGGCCGGGGACGCCGATGACGTATCGCCCGGCAACTGCACAGATCAATGTAGTGGCCATCTATGTGAAAGAAAAGGCACGAATCTCGTATTGCCCGAAGGGGCAATCGGCTTGCCCCAAGTACCTATAGCACCGCACTGCCTTCCGGGCAAAAAATGCGCAGTGTCGAACATGCTATCGCGCAGAGGGAATGTCGATACCTGTCAATTGATACCCGGGATACATGATGAAACCTGAAACATGCTTCGTGGCGCCAGCTAGGCCGGTCAAACGCGCGCCTTTCGCTTTGGTGGCCGCCGCGTTGTTGAGCGTTGCGATAAGCGGCCAGGCACAAACGGATTCGCAGCAGCCCACGCGGCCTAACATCGTGCTGATTGTAGGCGACGACGTGGGGTGGGGTGATCTTGGTGCCTACGGCGGCGGTGAGGGGCGCGGTATCCCGACTTCCAACCTCGATAGACTGGCTGATGAGGGCATGACATTTTTCGACTTCTATGGCCAGCCGAGCTGCACGCCAGGCCGGGCGGCCCTTCAGACTGGCCGCAACCCGAATCGTAGTGGCATGACGACCGTAGCGTTTCAGGGGCAAGGCGGCGGCCTGCCTCATGCGGAATGGACGCTGGCTTCCGTGCTGAAACTCGCGCACTACAGCACGTATTTCACGGGTAAATGGCACCTCGGCGAAGCGGACTACGCCCTTCCGAATGCACAGGGCTACGACGACATGAAGTACGTAGGCCTGTATCACCTGAATGCGTACACATATTCCGACCCCAAATGGTTTCCTGAGATGGATCAGCAGACCCGCGACCTGTTCATCAAGGTGACTACGGGCATGCTCTCCGGCAAGGCGGGTGAAAAGCCTCACGAAGACTTCAAGCTGAACGGCCAGTATCAAAATGAGCCAGACAAACGAGTTGTCGGAATTCCGTTTGTCGATCGATACATCGAGAAAGCCGCACTCGACGATATCGACGATGCCGTCCAACGTGGACAGCCTTTCTTCATCAACGTGAACTTCATGAAGGTCCACCAGCCGAACATGCCCGATCCCGACTACATCGGCAAGTCTTTGTCGAAGTCCAAATACGCCGACTCGCTGGTTGAACTGGACGCGCGTGTCGGTCACATCATGGACAAGCTTCGCGAGAAAGGACTAGACAAAAATACGCTCGTATTCTTCACGACGGACAACGGCGCCTGGCAGGACGTTTATCCAGATGCGGGCTACACCCCCTTCCGCGGCACCAAGGGGACCGACCGCGAAGGTGGGGCACGTGTTCCTGCCATCGCGTGGTGGCCCGGAAAGATCAAACCGCACACGAGAAACTTCGACATCCTGGGTGGTCTCGACTGCATGGCGACCTTTGCAGCATTGGCGGGCGTAGATTTGCCCAAAAATGATCGTGAAGGCAAACCGATCGTGTTTGACAGCTACGACATGTCGCCCGTGCTGTTTGGCACAGGCAAGAGCAAGCGTAATGCGTGGTTCTACTTCACCGAAAACGAACTGACGCCGGGTGCCGTGCGGGTCGGACAGTTCAAGGCGGTGTTCAACCTGCGCGGAGATGGAGGCAAGGATACGGGCGGTCTGGCGGTGGACACCAATCTCGGCTGGAAGGGACCGGAGAGCTACGTCGCCACCGTTCCGCAAGTATTCGATCTGTATCAGGACCCTCAGGAGCGTTACGACATCTTCATGAACAACTATACGGAGCACACCTGGACACTTCCTACCTTCAATGCCGCGGTCAAAGGTCTGATGCAGACCTACGTCAAGTATCCGCCGCGCAAGCTGCAAAGCGAAGGGTATTCCGGGCCGATCACTCTCACACAGTACGAACGGTTCAAATACATTCGGGACGAACTGAAAGAGAATGGCTTCAACATCCCGCTGCCAACTGGAAACTGATCAGCTGAATGTGCCGGACGATCGGAGCGCGCTCCGCTTGTCCAGGGGTGGCAATGCGCGAGGTGATACTTTCAGCTGGCTGAGGATAACAATGCGTATCATCGAACATCGCACGTGGTCACGGCATGCGTCGCGTCATCTGGCGGGATTGATCTTATGCGCATGCGCGGCGATGAGCGCGTGTGTCAGCCACGAAGCGCCGTCAGCGGATTCTGCGATGGCGCACGCACAGCAGCAGGCGCTTTCAAGAGAGCTATCGACGAAAGCATTGCCTTCGTGGCAGGACGGCGCTGCTCGGGATGCCATTTTGAAGTTCATCGCCGACGTGACGCGCAAAGGTTCGGCAACCTACGTGGCGCCAGAAGCACGAATCGCGGTCTTTGATAACGACGGCACGCTCTGGAGCGAGCAGCCTATGCCTTTCCAGTTGTCGTTCATGATCGAGCAGGTGAAGGCCGCCGCGTCACGACACCCCGAGTGGCAAAACAATCCTGCATTCAAGGCACTTGTCGTGCACGACACGGCTGCGCTCGCGCAGAACCGGAATGCACTCCTGAAGATTATCGGTGTGGCCAATAGCGGCATGACGACTGACGAATACGACCAGTCCATCCGTACATGGCTGGCCAGTGCGAAACACCCGACGCTGAACCGTTCCTATACCGAACTCGTCTATGGGCCGCAACTCGAACTGCTCGATTTACTGCGGACGAACGGCTTTAATATCTGGATCGTTTCGGGCGGTACGGCGGAGTTCATGCGCGTGTGGGTGACCGAAGCGTACGGCGTGCCGCCTGAACAGGTGGTAGGCACCGAAGAGAAGCTGAAGTATGAAGTCCATGACGGCAAACCCGTGCTGATACGTCAACCAGGCTTTGATTTTGTCGACGACGGACCGGGCAAACCTGTCGGCATTTTTCGCGCGATTGGCAAGCGTCCGATCCTCGCAGTCGGCAATTCCGATGGCGATCGGGAAATGCTCGAATACACAGCGAGCGGGCCCGGCGAAACGCTTGCACTGCTGGTGCATCATGACGACCCCGAGCGCGAGTTCGCCTACGACCGCCAATCTTCAATGGCACGGCTCGACAAGGCGTGGGACCAGGCCGTTGCGCGCGGCTGGGTTGTTGTCAGTATGAAGCGGGATTGGAAGACGGTGTACGCCCCGCTTCGAGGACAGCGATCGTCGCAATGACCGACCTTACCGATTCGCGTTGTATTTACCGCTGACTGCCTGCGGCCACGATGCGCACACACTGCCCGAAGTTGATCTCTGGAGCCAACCCATGCAGAACAGCCATGACGCGAACGCTGAACAGCCAGTGATCTTCTACCCGGCGCGATCGTCTGAAGCGGAGCCGGCCGTACCCGAGCAGAAAGGACGCTTTCATGCGATGGCCAAGCCCATTGGCTCGACCTGCAATATCGATTGCACGTATTGCTACTACCTGCACAAGGAGCACCTGCTTAACCAGCATCGTGGTCGTCGAATGGAACCGTCCATGCTGGAGCGCTATATCCGGCAGTACATCGAAGCGCAGAACGGCGACGAGATCATATTTTCATGGCAGGGCGGTGAGCCGACCATGCTCGGCATTGCGTTCTTTCATGACATCGTGGAGATTCAGAAGCGGCATACCCCCGCGAACCGCCGGATCTCGAATGACCTTCAGACCAACGCGACCTTGCTCAACGACGAATGGTGCGAGTTCCTCAAGGAGAATAACTTCCTGGTCGGCGTGAGTATCGACGGGCCGCGTGAATTGCACGATGCTTTCCGGTTGGACCGGAAAGGACAGCCGACTTTCGATAATGTGATGCATGGGATCGGTCTGCTAAAAAAGCATGGTCTAAGATTCAATACGCTCACCGTCGTCAACCGCCTTAATGCGAAGCGGCCCGTGGATGTCTACCGGTTTTTACGTAACGAAATCGATTCGACCTACATCCAGTTTATTCCCTGTGTCGAACCGAACAATTTCCATAGCGTCGCACCACAGCATTGGCCAGCAGAGTCGATGCCGATGCTGGGAAGCGCAGCGGCAAAGCCGGGGCAACCAGACTCTGTCGTGACCGAGTGGTCAGTCGATCCCGACGATTGGGGCTACTTCCTTTCGCGAACCTTCGACGAGTGGTATAGAAAGGATGCGGGCCGTGTTCTGGTGAACCTGTTCGAGACGGCCGTCGTACAGACCTTGGGCAAGCCCGCGCAAACCTGCGTGACCGCCCAGTTTTGCGGTAAGGCACTGGCGATCGAGCACGACGGTGAAGTCTACTCATGCGACCACTACGTCTACCCTGCCTACTCGCTGGGGAACATCCGCGAGAGACACCTGGGTGAGATGGCTTTTTCAGCGGACCAGCAGAACTTCGGCTATGCAAAACGAAATGCTCTCCCTGCGTTTTGTCGACAGTGCAAGTATCTGAATCTGTGCTGGGGCGAGTGTCCGAAGAATCGCTTTGTGCGGAGCCCGGACGGTGAACCTGGCTTGAACTATCTCTGTTCAGGGATTCGCCGGTTTTTCGACCATGCGGGCCCGGCCCTCAGGCAGTTGGCGAAACAATCCGCGTGATCGTCGCACGTCTGCACTTGAGCAGCAAGGGCGAGCCTTTGATCACGTAGAGCCCCTATCCCAAAGGGTGTCGACGAGAGATTTCGATGCGGCGTCGCGCGACCCTGAATCATCGTGATGGGACGTGCGATTTCTGTGTGCGAACCCTGCGGGACTGTTACACGTACTGCGACCGATACGCCGACGGATGCATAGTCGTGCGTGTTCGGGAAGGGGAATCGATTGCGAATTCCGGCTCTCCACCGGCCACCAGACCGAGCCCATGTTTTTCCTGAAGGATCTGCAGGCCGAATTGCCGAACACCGGCAAGAAGAATCTCTATTACAAGGATGTACCGCCGCCAGTTATCGAGGAACTGTGGGCGCGCTTCTTTGCGGCCCTGCAGCCACTGCACGTGGGGGGCAAACTCGGCGCGGTGCTATTCCAGTTTCCGCACTGGATAACCGCAGTACCGAAAGCGATGAGGCACGTCGAGCACTGCGCCGAGCGCATGCACCCGTTTGTGACCGCGTTCGAATTTCGGCACGAGAGCTGGTTCAGCGAGAAGCACCGCGAGTCAACGCTTGCGATGGAGCGTGAACGCGGGATCGTTCACGTGATTCTGGATGCGCCGGAAGGCATGACGAAGCGCGCGCACTCAGTTTGGGAAGCGACGTCGCCCGAACTCGCGATCGTACGGCTGCATGGCCGCGACGCGTCGACATGGAGCGGCGCCGAGTCGGCGGCGGAACGGTTCAACCATGACGATAGCGACGACGAGCTTCGCGAACTCGCGCCACCGATTGAGGACATTGCGGGGCGCACGGCGCGCACACACGTCCTGTTCAACAACTGCTATCGCGATATCGAAGCTGCCGAGCCGGTGATCGGCGACGTAACCATCAATCACGAACAGCCCGCGCAATACAAGCGCACCAGCAAGGTGGCGAGCTTCCAGCAATCCGGCTCGGCAGATGCGCAACCGCTGCCGCCGCTGCACGATGTTGAACTGAGCTGGATGGGTCCTAACGGCTTCGTGCTGACCGGCATCGAGTTCATCGGTGATATCGCCTATGCTCGGTCGTGGTGGTGCCCGGCCGCTGCATGCCTCGGCGCGCGATCTGTGATTCTGTTTCACGCTGGAATGAAAAGGCCCCGCCGAGGCCGGGCCCTATTCGTGTGCTTACGGGTTGATAACCTTGGTGCGTGGGGTCACTCTTGGATCGTTGCACATCCATGCGCAGCTACCTTTACAGATCGGATGCAACTCAACTTCGATCTGGCGGACAGCGAGTTCACCGTCAGCCCGCTTCACCACGAACCCATCCGTAAGAGTTTTCGGCACGATATAGATATTCTCACTTCTGATACCGAGCTTCCTCAAATACGCTTGCACGTTTGCCCCGCGGCGCTCCTGCAAAACGTCAAGATCGTGCTCGCCAATATATGCTCCGGCCATCACAATCGCCTGAATCTGCACGTCAGGCCACTTCTTTGCCTCTTCCACCGCCTCTGCGATTGCGCGCCGATTTTCCTTTGAAAGTTCAACCGTGTTGAATGGCAACTCAATAGCCGCTACCTCTCCGATAGTACAAGCAATAACCGGGCGTCCCAAGCAAAACCACACGGCAAGCAATGCCGCGAGAAGGCCACCGCGCAAAATCGGTTGTCTACTCATGGTGCGATATTTACTCCATCGAATGTCGCTATGTAGCCAGCGATGCTGTCCGCGTTGCCAATCGCCTGATGAGGCTTATTTCTCGCGAAGATCATCGCCCCCGCTTCGCTGTCGAGATACATGTGGTCTTGCGAATTAAAAGTGTCTGTGAAGTGCGTACATTCGTGGATTATCGTCTTGACCTTGCATATTCCCCACAACTGGGCAAATGGACTTTCACAAAACTTCGAGTAAATAGCGATAACCCGTTTTTCCGAATCTGGTTTGCAGACTGCGGCGTGATTGACGCCCGAATCCGGCGTGACCGCACACGACAGGTGCCTGTTTGTTTCACTGTCCCATCGCACAATCCTTTCTGGCTCAAGTTGCTGCATCGCTGCAAGCAATCTCGGAAGCCCTTCGCTAAGTACCCTCTTTGCATGTACGTCCGCACTTGCAAAGAAGTTCGTCAGCCGGTCCTGCTCTTTCGTGTCCCAACGTGCAAGGCCCTCAATGCGTTTTTTGATTAACTCGACGCCGATATCGCGTGCCCGCATAGCCTGTCTGCGAAACTCCTTGTTGGTCATGTTCGGGCAGATAGAGATCGTGTTGATCGTGACGTCCCTATTTGAACCAGGAGTCGTGTTTGTAAAAGCAGTGTCATCGAGTGTTACCCATTCGGTGTTGTCGTTCACTTTGCTAACGCTCCACTTCAATCGTAAGAAACTTGAAACCCTGCGTTGTAACGCGAGAAGTCTGCCCGGCTGCGTTTGTCTTGCCGCTACAGATTTCTTTGCCTTCGGCGAGAATCCGGTATCGCACATCTGGTACAGGGTTGCCGTTGTAATCCCTAATCGTGAACCGTTCATCGAACGGGCCTGCAGGTCGATTGCGACAGAGGCACCCCTCGCCTTGCCCTAACGCCTGCCTCATGTCGTAACCGGATGGGGGAGCCCTGATCGCATTAATCGGAATCCGCTCCCCGGATTTAGGATTTGTCGTCATTGCACGAGGCATATCAGGCCACTCTTTGTATATCTTGAATGTAATACGGCAATCAAGACATTCCCGGTTATCTGATCCCTCGAACATATCCGCAAAGCGAGCCTTCATTTCTGCAATGATCGCCTCTGCGGAGCGCATCCTTTCATACATTGGACCCTCCCATAGGTTAATTCGCGCTCTCAGACCATCAGACCATTGAGCACGCGTAAGAGCACCATCAGTTACCCTCCGCGTTATGGTTCAGATCGAATACAACTGAAGCCTATCCCGCGGGAAAAATTCGCCGGATTCGACATTCAGACCCATTGCAGACGATATTGGCGTGAAGTTTAAGTAGACTAAATAGGTGATACGGCAAAGCAGGCATTCTTCCTTGCCCACGGCACCATCCTGTTTCAGTTTTCCCACTAGACCTCTTCTGTTTTCCAGAAAAACATCTATCGAATAAACCATTTAAACGGGTCACCGTCAATGACTTTAATTCGAGATAATCCGGTTTTGACAGATATTCACAATTGCTCTGGCCATCTCATTTTCAGGTGCAGTTTTCCAATATCACCGTCCAACAAAAAAAGCGGCATTGAGCCGCTTTTACCGTAAGTGACCGACGCCGGTCAGTGCTTTGCCCATGAAGCGTCCATAGCCGCCAGTTTCCCGTTCGCGCCCTGCGCAGGGTCAGCGAGAAGCGCTGCCGCGTCCGCCGGTGTCAGTTGGCGGTTAGGAAGCCGCTTGGCGTCGAGCGCAAGCACGGTGAACAGTTCCTGATCGGTGCGATTGGTCGCGTGGTAGTTCTCGCCGATCTGGATCATGAACTCCAGCAGGTTGCGGCGTTCGTGTCTTTCCTCGACAGTCACAGCAGGACTTCTAGCGGAGCCTGAATTGCGCGAGAGGGCCAATAGTCGTAGCTGGTCGATCAGCGTTCCGGGCCACAGACAGTCAACGCGATTCGGCTTTATTCGCGTTCTGCTCGGCAATGAGTTGCGGGGCGAATAGTTGGCCGACCTCGGTCCAATACCGGCCCCGAACCGCGCCCGCAATCACAACTCCAGCACCGTCACCCCGACTTCCATCCGATGCGCGCCGCCGCCAAGAATCGTCCCGCGAAGCAGTGACACGTCGCTATAATCGCGCCCGATCGCGAGCGTCACATGATCCAGATCGGCGAGCACGTCATTGGTCGGATCGAGATCGATCCAGCCGCTGGCCGGACAATGCACCGATACCCAAGCGTGCGAAGCATCCGCGCCAATCAGGCGCGGGTGTCCCGGCGGCGGATCGTTGCGCAGATAGCCGCTGACGTAGCGGGCGGGCAAGCCAAGCGAGCGCAGACAGCCGATCATCACTTGCGCGAAATCCTGACACACGCCGCTCTTCAGCTCAAACGCGCGTTCGGCCGGCGTGTCGAACAGCGTCGCCGACGGCTTGTACGCGAAGTCCTCGTGAATCCGATGCATCAGATCGATCGCGCCCGCGACGAGCGACCGGCCGGGCGTGAAGCTCGGCAACGCATACGCGCGCAGCGACGGCCGCAGCGCAATATTCGGCGAAGCGAAGCAGTACTCCGCCTCGGCACGGAACGCGCCGCCCAAGCGAAACCGCAGCGCCTCGGCCACCGTCTCCCAGGGCGGGGTGGCCTCGGCGTCGAGGTTGGTCCAGCGCGGCGTCAGCGCGACCGTGGTTTCGCTGACGAGTTGCAGGCGCTCGTGCGGTGTATCGAGCGCGAAGTACAGCACGTCGTTGCCGAATGCGTCGATGCGGCTATGCTGATACGACGGCTGCGGCTCGATCCGCTCGCTGCGTGAGATCACACGCTGCCACGGACACGCGAGCGGCCGGATCGTCGCCAGATGCTGCGCGGTTTCGACATACGTCGAGTAATGGTAAACAGTGCGATGCGAAACAGACAGCACCGTCGACGCGTTCTTCATGCCCACACCTGCGAGGCAACCGTGGTCGCGTGACTGAAATAGCGCGCGCTGATCTCATGCGCGGCCGCATTGGCGAAGCTGCCGATCTGATCGCACAGCGCAATCAGCTTGCCATACGAGCCCTGTTCGTCGACCTCGCACAGCGATTCGAGCGTCGGCAGCGATTCGACGGGCGGCAGCAGCTCCGCGAACGGCCGATGCCGCACGCTGCCCGCCGCGATGGCGATCTCGTCGAGTTTGTTGCGCAGGCGTTCGTACACGCCATAAATGCCGCGCGGATTATGCGGTTCGATCACGAGCAGATCGAGCAGCGCCGGCACTTCGAAACGTCCCGGATACAGCGAGCGATACGTGAGCGTGCTGTCGAACATTTGCAGCAGCAGATCGAAGCCGGCCGGCGTCGCGAGTTGGCCGTTCACGGCGACGCCGCGCATGAACGCGGCCATCGTCGCGACGCGCTCGATATGACGTCCGACGAACAGCAGCCGCCACGCCTCATCACGCGTCATGCGGTCGCCTTGCGCACCGCTGATCGCCGAGAGCTGCACCGACAGATGCTCGAGCGCATTTGCGAGCGTCATGCGGTCGTAGCGATCGAACGCATTGCCGCTGCTCGTGGCACCCGCGCCGCCGTTGCCCGCGCCCACGGCTGGCGACAACACCTGCAACGCGTCCTGAAAGTCGTTGCGCGCCGCGAGGATCATGCGCCAATGATCATTCGACAAACGCCCGCGCACCTCGCCGTTCGCGCGCGCCTGGCAATTGAGGTTCTGGCTGATGCTGACGCTGCCCGCGCTCTCGCTGAGATTCGCGACGAGCGCGCGCTCGAACGTCTGCGGCGACGGCAGCCCGTGCGGCGACGCCAGGTCGCCAGGCTGCACGAGGCCGCACCATGTCGCGAGTTCGACCAGCGTCGCGAACATCGAATCGGCGTCGTTGCCTTCGAGCGAGCCGAGAATCAGCCGCAGCAGACGCACGTTGTTTTCCGCCCGCTCGCCGTAACGGCCCGCCCAGAACAGGTTCTCCGCGGCACGGCTCGATACCGTACGATGCTTGCGCGTGAGATCGGCGGGCTGCATCGGCGAAGGCAGCAGTGTGAAGGTCGAGCTTGGCTGGCTCGACAGCACCCAGGTATCGACGCTGCTGCCGCCGTGCTGCATCGATACCGTGGTCTGACGCTCCGCGGCCATGCGCGTGAAACCGCCCGGCATCACGTGCCAGCCGCCGTTGACGTCGGCGATCGCATAGACGCGCAGCACCGACGGCCTTCCGCCGATCGTGCCCTCCTCGAAGCGCGGCGTGCAGGAAAAGCGCTGCTCCTGCTGGATCGTGAACGCGTCGGGCAACGCGTCGATGCGCTCGCGCCATGTCGCGAGCGGCTGCCTGCCCCCTTCGATGCCGGGCGGCGCGTCGCGCCCCGTGAGCGGCCAGGTCGGCACGATGAACGCGTCGTCGAGATGCGCGAACGCATGCTCGCGCGCGGCCCGTTCGCCGCACCACCAGGTCGGCACGCCGGGCAGCAGCAGCTCTTCGCCGAGCAACGCTTCGGCGATACCCGGCATGAAACCGTGCAACGCCGGCGACTCGGCGAACCCCGAGCCCGGCACGTTCGACACGATCACATTGCCCGCGCGCATCACCTGCAACAGCCCCGGCACGCCGATCGTCGAATCGGCGCGCAGTTCGATCGGGTCGCAGAATGCGTCGTCGAGACGGCGCAGCACGACGTGCACGCGTTCGAGGCCGGCCAGGGTCTTCAGATAGAGCCGGTCGCCGCGCACGGTCAGATCCTTGCCTTCGACCAGCGTGACGCCGAGATAGCGCGCCAGAAACACATGCTCGAAATAGGTTTCGCTGTACGGCCCAGGCGTGAGCAGCGCGATATGCGGTGACGCGTCGGCGCTTTCCTCGTTGCGCATCGTCGCTTGCGCGGCCTGCACGAGCGTCGCGATCAGTTGCGAATAGAGCGGCGCGAGCCGGCTCACGCGCAGCGAGCGGAACGGCTCCGCGAGGAGCGTCGAGACGATCAGGCGGTTTTCGAGCGCGTAGCCGAGGCCGGACGGCGCCTCGGTGCGATGCGCGATCACGCTCCACTCGCCGCCCGGCGTACGCGCGAGATCGAGCGCGACGACCTGCAGATACTGACCGCCGGGCGGCGTGAAGCCCTTCACCGAACGCAGATAGCCCGGATGGCCGAACACCAGCGCGGGCGGCAGTCGGCCATCTTCGAGCAGCGTCCGCGGTCCGTAGATGTCGGCAACGATCGCGTTGAGCAGATGCGCGCGCTGCGCGACGCCGCGCTCGAGATGCGCCCACTCGGCCTCGCTGATCAGGAACGGCAGGAGGTCGAGCGCCCATGGCCGTGACTTGCCGTTGTCCGCGTAGACGTTGTAGCTGATGTCGTTGTCGCGGATCTGCTGCGCGATCGACGCGTGATGGTCCGCGAGCCGCGCCACGCCGTCTTCGTCGAGCAGTGCGAAGAACTGCCGCCACGGCTCGCGCAGCGCGCCCGACTCGTCACGCAGCTCGTCCCAATGTCCGTCATGACCCGGCAGCAATCGCAACAGGGACGAAGCGTCCGCCGGCAGCGCGGACGCCTCGAAGGGCAAAGTCGATTGAAAGGCCAAGGTCGTGTGATGTCAGTGATGCGTGTTTTTCAACTGTGGCGCAGATCGAGTGTGAACGGAAACTCGAGGCTGCGCTGCGGCGTGCCCACGGCGAGCGGCCCCGGCGTATGACCCGACGCGAAGAAACGCGAGCGTCGCCGGCTTTCCGCCTCGTAGGCGTTGACCGGGAAGGTCTGATAGGTGCGCCCGCCCGGATGAGCGACATGATACTGGCATCCGCCGAGCGAGCGGCCGCTCCATGTGTCGACGAGGTCGAACGTGAGCGGCGCGTGTACGCCGATCGTCGGATGCAGCGCCGAGGGCTGCGACCACGCGCGAAAACGCACGCCGGCCACGTACTCGCTGACGCGGCCGGTCGGCTGCAAAGGCACCGGCACGCCGTTGACGCTCAGCACGTGACGATCGCCGTTCAACCCGAGCGCGCGCACCTCGAGCCGCTCGACCGACGAATCGACATAGCGCACCGTGCCGCCGCTGGCGCCCTCCTCGCCCATCACGTGCCATGGTTCGAGCGCATTGCGGATCGTCAGGTCGATGCCGCTCAGCGTCATCTCGCCGACGAGCGGGAAGCGGAATTCGAAGTGCGGCGCGAACCACGCGCTATCGAAGGCGAAGCCGGCTTCGCCGAGCTCGGCGAGCACGTCGTCGAAATCCATCTTCACGAAGGTGCCGAGCAGGAAGCGATCGTGCAACTCGGTGCCCCAGCGGGTGAGCCGCTGCGTGTACGGCATGCGCCAGAATCGCGCGACCAGTGCGCGCAGCAGCAGTTGCTGCACGAGACTCATGCGCGCGTGCGGCGGCATCTCGAAGCCGCGCAGCTCCAGCAGGCCGAGGCGGCCGGTCGGGCCGTCGGGCGAATACAGCTTGTCGATGCAGAACTCGGCGCGGTGCGTGTTGCCGGTCACGTCGATCAGGATGTTGCGCAGCGCGCGGTCGATCATCCACGGCGGCAGGTTGCCGCTGTCGCGGCCGCCGAGCAGATCGACCTGGCGTTGCAGTTCGGAGAACGCGATCTCGAGTTCGTAGACCTGATCGTTGCGCGCTTCGTCGACGCGCGGTGCCTGGCTCGTCGGTCCGATGAACAGCCCCGAGAACAGATACGACAGCGACGGATGGTTGTGCCAGTACGCGATCAGGCTCGCGAGCAGATCGGGCCGGCGCAGGAACGGGCTGTCGGCCGGCGTAGCGCCGCCGAGCACGAAGTGATTGCCGCCGCCGGTGCCAGTGTGGCGCCCGTCGAGCATGAACTTCTCGCTGCTCAGATAGCTGTGCGCGGCCGACTGATAAAGGTACTCGGTGTGATCGACGAGCTCGTCCCAGTTCGCGGCCGGATGAATGTTGACTTCGATCACGCCGGGGTCCGGTGTCACCTGCAGCACTTTCAGACGCGGATCGCGCGGCGGCGGATAGCCTTCGAGCACGATCTGCATCTTCAGCTCCGCGGCCGTCGCTTCGACTGCGGCGAGCAGGTCGAGATAGTCGTCGAGATCGGTCAGCGGCGGCATGAATACGTGCAGCAGCGTACGGCCGCTGCCGAACGAATCGGCTTCGGCTTCCGGGCCGGCCGCGCGTTTCGGGTCGCGCGCCTCGACGCACACCGCGGTACGCAGCGTGTCCTTCGACGATTCGCCAAGCGCGGGCAGCGATTCGTCATGGCGCTGCGACGCATACGCGAGCACGCCGCCGTACGGCATGCCGCTCAGCAGATCGGCCGCCGGCAGCGACAGCGCGGCCGCCTGCCGCGCGCTCGTCTGTTCCTCGGCGATCTGCCGGCCCGCGCGCCCGCCTTCGTACTGCACGCGCAACTGCGCGGCCGTGCGCAGCGGCTGCGGCGGTGCGAACGGATCGTGCGCGTGCTGATACGGATAGTCGGTCTTCGAGACCCACGGCAGCGATTCGAGCGGCAGCCGGTAGCCCATCGGCGAATCGCCGGGAATCAGATACATGCGGTCGTCGCGGAAGAACCAGCGGCCCGTGATCCACGTCGGCGTGATGCCCGGCGCGCCGCGCTCGCGGCCGAGCGGCAGCACGTAGCCTGACGGACTCGCGAGCCCCGCGTCGAACACGCGCCGCAGTCGCACGCGTTCGAGCTCGTCGTCCAGACGCGCGTCGAACGGATCGACGTTCACCGGCAGGCGGCGCTCGCGCCACAGGTAGTACCAGGTGTCTTCGTAGCCGGGCTGGATGCAGTCGGGGTCGAGCGACAGCTTCGCGGCCAGATGCGCGATGAAGCGTTGCGCGTCGGCGGCCGTGTAGCGGCCCGGCTCGCGTTCGTCGGCGAACAGGGCCGGGTTGTGCCAGCACGGCTGGCCGTCGGCGCGCCAGTACAGCGACATCGCCCAGCGCGGCAGTTGCTCGCCCGGATACCACTTGCCCTGGCCGATATGCAGGAAGCCGTTCGCGCCGTAGCGCTCGCGCAGCCGGTCCACCAGCGCGACCGCGTAGCCGCGCTTGGTGGGTCCAAGCGCGTCGGTGTTCCATTCGGCGGCGTCGCGATCGCGCACCGATACGAAGGTCGGCTCGCCGCCCATCGTCAGTCGCACGTCCATGTCGGCGAGTTCGTAGTCGACCCGCGCGCCCATCTTCAGCACGTCGTGCCACGCGGCTTCGCTATACGGCTTCGTGACGCGCGGCGACTCGAGCACGCGTTCGATCGACATCGTGTGTCCGAACTCGACCTCGCTTTCGTCGACCGCACCCGAGATCGGCGCCGCGCTGCCCGGCTCCGGCGTGCACGCGACCGGTATGTGCCCTTCCCCCGCGAACAGCCCCGAGGTCGGATCGAGCCCGATCCAGCCCGCCCCTGGCAGGTAGACCTCGCACCACGCGTGCAGGTCGGTGAAGTCGACCTCGGTGCCGCTCGGGCCGTCGATCGATCTGAGGTCGGGCGCGAGCTGCAGCAGATAGCCCGACACGAAGCGCGCCGCGAAGCCGAGCTGCCGCAGCGTCTCGACGAGCAGCCAGCCCGAATCGCGGCACGAGCCCGCCGCATTGGTCAAGGTTTCCTCCGGCGTCTGCACGCCCGGCTCCATCCGGATCAGGTAGCGGATCTCGCGTTGCAGCCGCTGGTTCAGCGCCACCAGGAAGTTCGCGGTACCGGCCGGCGTGCGGTCGATGCTCGCGACGAACCCGGCGAAGCGCGGCGTCATCGGCCGCTTCACACGGTAGGGCGCGAGTTCGGCCGCCAGCTCCGGCGCGTAGTCGAATGGAACTTGCTCGGCCGATGGTTCGAGAAAGAAGTCGAACGGGTTGTAGACGGCCATTTCGGCGACCAGATCGACGCTCACCTTGAACTCACGGGTCTGCTCGGGAAACACGAGCCGCGCCTGATAGTTGGCGAACGCGTCCTGCTGCCAGTTGATGAAGTGCCTCGCGGGTTCGACGCGCATCGAGTACGACAGGATCGGCGTACGACAATGCGGCGCGGGCCGCAGCCGCACGACCTGGGGTGACAGCGTGACCAGCCTGTCGTAGCGGTAATGAGTAACGTGATGCAACGCGACGCGTATGGACACTCCGGACTCCTCGACGAAGGGGGGCAGCCCGCCAAAAAAGCAAGCTCTATGCCGTTGCTGGACAAACCCGTATGAATCGTTTGGTGTTGTCTGAACTGCGTTTGCGTTGCGTACCTCGCGCCCTGCCGCGGGCTCGCCTCGGACCGTGCACCAAAGCGGCGCAGCGCCGATGCACGATCATGACCGTACTGTGCGTTAAAGCGGTGACGTCTGGCAATCGCGGCATGAAGATTGCGACCGGCTTTCGTCCGCTATCGCGTTGATGATGGCGCTTACCATGGCTCATCATCGCAAACGACATAGCACCGATCACGAGGCCCGCCCGATGAAAACTTTCCACTGCAATCGCTGCGCGCACCTCGTGTTCTACGAGAACGTCCGCTGCGAGCGCTGCGAGTCGCTGCTCGGCTATCTGCCTGAACTGCGGGAAATCAGCGCGTTCGGGGACGCCGGCGACGGCCGCTGGCGCAGCCTGCATCCCGAGGCGAATGGCGCGCTGTTCCGACAATGCCACAACTACGCGGTCGAAAACGTCTGCAACTGGATGATCCCAGCCGATTCGCCCGACACGCTGTGCCACGCCTGCCAGTTGACCAGCACGATTCCGAACCTGAGCGAACCGGAAAACCGGCTCTACTGGTACCGGCTCGAAGTCGCGAAGCGGCGTCTGCTGTACACGCTGGGCGAGCTTGGCCTCGACGTGCGATCGCGCGACGCGGACCCCGAGCGCGGTCTCGCCTTCGAATTTCTCGCCGACGGCGGCGCCGGCAAGCCCGTGATGACCGGTCACGACAACGGGCTGATCACGCTGAACATCGCCGAGGCCGACGACGCGCATCGCGAGAAAGTGCGCGCCGCGATGGGCGAGCCGTACCGCACGCTGCTCGGCCACTTCCGCCACGAGACGGGCCACTACTTTTTCCGCCACCTGATCGAAACCGAGCCGCGCTGGCTCGAACCGTTTCGCAAGCTGTTCGGCGACGAGCAGGCCGACTACGGCGAAGCGCTGGACGCCTACTATCGCGACGGCGCGCCGGCCGACTGGCAGGCGTCGTACATCAGCGCTTACGCGACGATGCATCCGTGGGAAGACTGGGCGGAGACATGGGCGCACTATCTGCTGATCGTCGACGTGCTCGACACGTCGACGTCTTACGGCCTCGCGCTGCTGCCCGACGATCCGAGCGAGCCGACGCTGACCGACCGCACGCCGGTCGAGGACGCGAGCTTCGGCAATCTGATGAAGCGCTGGTTTCCGCTCACCTATGCGCTGAACAGTCTGAATCGCAGTCTCGGCATGCCCGACGGCTATCCGTTCACGCTCGCCGCGCCGGTGGTCGACAAGCTGCGCTTTGTGCATCGCGTGATCGCGGCAGCGGGTGACAAGCGCGACAAGCGGGGCGACCGCGAGCCAGCAAGCGCATAAAAAAGCCCGCCGCCGGACCAGCCGGCAGCGGGCGCTTATGACGCTCATCATCGAGCCGCGAGCAACCGGCTACACGCGCTCGGCTCGCCACTGCAATACGCGACTTCGGTACGCCACTTCAGTACGCCACATAAGGCCCCGTCCCACCGGGCGTCGACTGCTGCTCGATCGCCGCGTAGACATTGCGACCGTAGAAGAACGGCAGCCCCCAGTCGAACACCGTCGACGTGACGAATGCCGGGCCCGCGAGCAGCGGCAATGCCGAGTCGCCGCTATCAGTCTGCGCGATCGACATCGCATTGCCGACGCTGAACGTCACCGCGCTCGTCGTGCCATTCACGCCTTCGATCATCGCGCTCAACTGCTGCGTCGAGCTCGGGCAGTAATAAGCGCTGTTCGGGCTCGCGCAGGCCGGCATCAAGGTGGTCTGGAAGAAGAGTCCCGTCGAGCCGCTGTCCATAATGCTGCGCGTATACGTGGTGCCGTTCTGCACCGTCGTGAACGTGCCGTTCGACGGGCTCACACCGACCACCTGCGCCCCGCCGAGCGCATTGTTGCTCTGCGTGCCGATGCCGAACACGAGTTGCCCCGACACCGATGGCGCGCCGCCCGGCACGGTAGGCAGACTGAGCATCGAGCCGTTGTTGTCGGTCGCGAAGTACGGCACCGGATTGGCGACCTGGTACGTCTGCGCGAGCGGTATCGACGTGCAGCTGGTGCCGCCGCAACCATAGTAGGTCGCGGGGATCGCCTGCTGCACGCAGTTCGCGCCGCAGTCGTGCTTGAACACGCCGATGCCGAGAATGCCGTTCGCCTGCAAGGCGGCCGGCGTATTGCGCGCCGCGCCGACGGCCGCGCAATCGCCCGGCAGCGACGCGTAGCCCGGATCGATCACCTGGATCGGCAGCGCAGCGGCTTTCTCGCCGGCGATCTGCACATCGGCGAGCTTCACCGCGCCCCACGTGTAGCCGTCGAAGAACTGCATGCATTCGGCAACCAGGTTGCCCGAGCCGTCCTGCTGCTGCGGCAGGCTCATCGACGCGGGCAATTGCGACGCGAACACGCGCACGCCCCACGAGCCGGTATCGACGAGCACGTGATCGATCGTCTGGCAGTTGCTGGTGCCGGGCGCGCAGATCGTGATGCTGACGAACGGCATGTTCGGCACGTTGCTGACGCCCGAGTCGACCGTCACGCGCACCGCGTTGGCGGCCAGCACCTGCGGCGACGGCGACGTGTTGGTCACGGTCGAACCCGACGAGCTGGTCGAGCTGCCCGAACCGTTCGAGTTGCTGGAGGTGCTCGAATTGGCCGTGGTGCTCGCGCTGCCGCCCCCGCCGCCGCCGCACGCGCTCAACAGCAGCGCCAGAACCACGAGGGGCGCCGCGCCCAGCAGAGTCATCCACGAAGACCTGGATCGCATGATTCGCTCCGTTATTGAATAACGCTGACGTCGACGCCCGCGGGCACCGCCTGCGGCAGATAGGCGTAGCCGGTGAACGCGCGCAGATGGCCGCTCGAGAACACCACGAGGTCACTGTTCGAGACCGCGAGCGGCGCGCCGCGGCGCGCCGCGCTGGCGGCGACGTAGGCATCGAAGGACGCGCCGAGCATTGCCTTCAGATCGGGCAGCGTCGGACCATCCCACGCGACGCCGAACACGATGCCGTTGGCCGCCACGTATTCGCGCACCTCGGTGCCGGACGGCAGCGTCAGCGCATACACCGAATACGCGCCCTGTGCGCTGGCCGCGCGAGCAACCGCATGCAGGCGCGTCCGATCGCCGTCGACGGTGCTGGCGTTCTGGCCGAGCGTCGCGTGCGCGCCGAACGGCAACGCGCAGCTTGCCCCGAGCATTGCGCAGGCAATGCGGGTGAGAAGCATCGGTTTCAAGAGATTTCCTTCGAGGTGAAACGCCGCGACCTGCATGTAGCCGATCACAAACGCGAGACTAGGGGCGCACACCTGACCGGCAAAGCCGGTTGCCTTCACGCCGGTTTGGCTGCGTGAATGCGTCTACGGAAAGGCGAGGCGAAACTTTAGTCAGGGGAATGGCGCGTGGCAAGCGTTTGCGGCGCGATTGAAACTGTTCGGAGTTGTTGAATCGATCGACCGGGTTTGATCAGCGTGGGCAAAAGCCTTTTGGCGACAATGCTTTGACGCTTATTCGGTTTCCGTCTGACATTTAGAACTGACCGACTGCGGAAATTGCGGCCGCCACGCGTAAAAGTTGCGAACGTGAGCAGCGCTTGTTCATCGATGTAAGCGTCTGCTGAATAACGAGCGGGCGGAGTCCGCATTCCTCTGGCTACATGAGGCTTGCAACGCAAATCCCGACGGGCAAAAAAAGCGGAGGGCCTGGCGGCCCTCCGCGTCATAGATCGTCCGGAACTCGCGGCGTGCGCTACTTCTTCTGTTGCTGAAGAAGCGACTTCAACTCCTGCACGTTCTCCTCGACGCGTTTCGCGATCACCCCATACGACTCCGCCTGGGTCTGATACGCAGCTTGTGCAAGCTGTTGCATGTCGGCGAGCGATTTGTGCAGGCTCTGCTGGATCAGCTCCGCGGTTTTGCTCGACGGCGCGGTGCCGGCCGCCGTGAGCTGCGCAGTCAGCGCCTGTAGCTCGCCCAGCGTGGTGCGCAGCATGTCGGCCTGTTTCTGCGCGAGCGACTGCATCCCCTGGAATGCTGTCTGATTCGCCTGAACCAGCGCTTCCATGTCCTTTCGGCGCGCTTCCATGATGGCGGGCACGTCGAAGCCGGGGAGCTTGAACTGCTCCAGCATTTTGGTTAGATCGCCAAACGGATTGGCTGCATCGGGTCGGTCCATGCGAAATCCTCCTTGCGGTTGAAGACTCATCGCCTCTGCGTCGCCCGCACCAGGCGCGACGCCGATGCCGGCGGCTGCGTGTGCCGCGCGTGCCGCCACAGCAAGGTGCTTTTGGGGTCGCACGGCACATCGGAGCAATCATGCGCTATCCGGCTGGGTTGCGCCAGCGGACTCACCCTGGCGAAAACCGGTTCACGGCAACGTGCGTCGCTTCGGGGTCTGCGCCGCAGAGCCGCGCGCCGCTACGCCGCGCTCCGCTAGGCCGCGCGCCGCGAAAGGCTCGGAAAGTTACTGAATGGCTTTCGTAACCCGACGAATCAGCGGGTCGACTATCGTTGCGAGGAGCCGGTCCATCGTGGCGCCGGCGCTGTTTTCGATGGGAGCGACATCATGAGAAACGCATTCTTCGGCGCGGCCGTGGCCGCGGTTCTTGGCATCATCGCGACGGCCGCGCTCGCCGACGACGGCATGCCGCCGCCCCCGCCCGCCGCTATGCGCGACGGCGGCCCGCGCGGCGACGGGCCGCCGGGGCATGGTCCGATGAGGGGTCACCCGAGCCCAGCTTTCGCGGTGATCAATGATCTCGAACAACTGCGCCGTCTATACGCGCTAAACGGTCATGAAGGCGAGATCGTCGCCGTCTACCACGACGTGCTGAACAAGACCCAGGACCCGATGCTGCGTCACTACGTGTACGACTCGCTAGCGCGCGAGCAGCTGAAGCCCGCCAATCCCGAGCAGGCGATCGCGACGCTACGCACGAGTCTCGCCGAAGATCTCGTGGCGGCGAACAAGGCCCCGCATGGCACGCCGCCGGGTCAGCCAGCGGCACAACCGCAATAAATTCTCATCGCGAATTGCGAATAAAGCGCCGCGCCACGTGGCGCTTTTTCTTTGCGCCGGAGCATGCGAGCGCGATCGAGCGACCGCTGCATCGCCGCATCTCGTCCGTGCGCTCCCGCAGCCCCGCCCCGCGCGGCTTTCCGGGACTACGTTGCCTGTCCCACATTGGCGCTTCACTGATGCTTTTCATCTTCCGTCAGGTGATTACGATAGGAGCTCCGCAACGTCAGGGCAGGGTGAAGGAATGCGCTATCCAATGGACATGGCCATTGCCGCCGCCCTGCTAGTTTTCGTCCTGTGCTGCATCGTCAAGCTCGCTTTGAGCTGATCGGCGGCTCGACGTCCGCGCGCTCTTCTTCGTCTCGCCGTGACATCGCTCGAAATAATTGTTGAATGGAGTTCGGCGAGCCGCTCACCCATACTTCGTTCGCTGCCGGTGCGTGACGAATCACAGACGCATGAGATCGAAAGGCTTCACGTGCGAATCCCTTCGCCGATGATCGACGATCCCACGGTTGCCCGATCATCGGCGATGGACTCGAACAGACTGGCACCGCGTGCCGACCACAGGATCATCATGTTGACTTCAGTGAACTTCATCAAAAAGAACGCCGCCCGTTTCACCTGCATGGCATTCGTGTGCGGCGGCGCGCTGCTGAGCGGCTGCGCCGGCGCCAGCGTCACGAATCTGAGCGCGACGAGCACGTCCGCGACGGCCGACGCAGGCACGCAATCGACGATGCATCCGGACACGATCTACGTCTACACGTTCGATGCCGATCCGCAGCAGGTCAAGCTCGACAACGGCGGCATGCTGCAAAAACTGAAGACGCAGATGTCGGGCTCGTCGGACGCGCAGAAGCAGGTTGCCGATGCCGCCCAGGTGCGCGAGCAGGTCGCCGACGAGATCGTCCATCAGCTGCAGGCGATGGGACTGCACGCGGTGCGCACCGACGCGCCGGTGCCCGCCGGCCAGAACGTGCTGCTCGTGCAAGGCAGCTTCGAGACGATCGACGCCGGCAATCGCCGCCGCCGCACGCTGATCGGCTTGGGCGCGGGCAAGAGCGAGGTGAGCAGCGCGGTGCGGATCGTCTACCAGCCCGCGGACGGCACGCCGCGTGTCGTGCAGAGCTTCACGGCCAACGCGGACAGCGGCAAGATGCCCGGCATGGTCGAAACCGCCGGGGTCGGCGCGGCGGCCGGCACCGTCGCGACCGCGGCAGCGGCCGGCGCGGGCCTGCACGGCGTGACCGAAACGAAGCGCGCGGGCGTGTCGGACGATGCAAAGCGCCTCGCCGATGCAGTCGCGAAACAGATCGCGCAGTTCGGCGTGCAAGCCGGCTGGATGCAGACCGCGCGAAAGAGCTGAGCGGTTGAGCGCGGCGGGTTGCGGGTCCGACTAAAGAGCGGGGTTGAAAAGCGCGGCGGTGTGGAGCGATGTCCACGCCGCCGCGTTTTTTTATCGACGCGCGCCCCCGTCGCTAGCCGCGCCACAACCCTCGCAGCAGGGCGAGCAGCGTGGCCGGCGCCGTGCCCTTCTGGCAATAACCGTCGAAGTTGTGGCGCTCGCGGCCGGTTTGCCTCACGTGGTCCTCGTCTAGCGACGTAAACGCGACGATGCCGAGGCTGTGCGTCGGCAGATAGCGGCGCAGCGCGCTCGCCGTTTCGTAGCCGTCGCGCTCCGGCATCATGATGTCGAGCACGACGACGTCGGGCACCCAGTTGCGCACGCAGTGCAGCGCCGCGGTGCAGCCTGTCGCGGCGCGCGCCTCGACGCCCTCGTAGGAAAGCCAGGTGGCAAGCGCTTCGGCGGCGTTCTCGTTGTCGTCGATGACGAGTACGCGCGGCACGCCGTGCAATAGCTGGATCTCTCGGGCGCTCCACCTCTGGCAGGTAGTCGGATTTCGTGGCATGTATGGCGGCCTGCGAGTAAACCTTTCGGTGGGTAGCAAGCGCTGTACCGCGGCTGCGGCGGCGTCAAACCCGCGCGTCGCGGCCGCTCGACGTCATCGAAAACATCCACTTTTGCCATCAGTTCCGTAAATCGTTGCGCCTCTACAATAGGAATGATTCCTATTTGCACTATAATTCCGCCGAACCTTTCGTTCTGCGCTCGGACTGCTTACATAAATGGCATCATCCGCGCGTGCAACCAGGAAAAATGCCGCCCGGATTCCAACTAGCGCCCCGGGACGGAAGATCGACGACCACGCCTACTTTCCAATTCATGTCCGTTTCACGCTGGAATCGCCCGCAGGCCACGCCTGCTCAAGCCACTCTGCATCGCGCCACCATCCTTGCCGCCATCGCCGTCGCTTTCAGTGTCCCGGCCAGCGCGTTCGCTCAATCCACCGACTCCGCCCCCGCCGCCGACGGCACGCTGCCCGCCATCAAGGTTCAGGCGGCCGCCGTCGAAGAGTTGCCCGGCGACCTGTCGCCGACATACGCGGGCGGCCAGGTCGCGCGCGGCGCCGACTACGGCGTGCTCGGCAAGCAGCGCAACATCGACATGCCGTACAGCATGACGACCTACACGGCCAAGCTGATCAAGGATCAGCAGGCGCGCACGCTCGCCGACGTGGTCGAAAACGACCCGTCGGTGCGAACCGCGTACGGCTACGGCAACTTCTCGGAAGTGTTCGTGATTCGCGGCTTCCAGCTCAATGCCGACGACATCTCGATCAACGGTCTGTACGGCGTTACGCCGCGCCAACTGGTCTCGACCGCGGCGGTCGAGCGGGTCGACGTGTTCAAGGGCGCCAACGCGTTCCTGAACGGTGCTTCGCCGACGGGCTCGGCGATCGGCGGCGGCGTGAACGTGCAGCTGAAGAGAGCGGAGGACACGCCGACCACCAACGTGACACTCGCAACCAGCGGCTCCGGCGAGTTCGGCGCGCAGGTGGACGTCGGCCGACGCTTCGGCAGCGAAGGCCAGTTCGGGATCCGCGTGAACCAGGCGAATCGTGACGGCGAGACGAGCATCGACGGCGAACACCGCCGCGACAACACTACGGCCGTCGCGCTCGACTGGCGCGGCGACAAGCTGCGTCTGTCCGGCGACTTCCTGTATCAGCGCGAGCACGTCAGCGACGGCCGCACGGTCGTCTACTTCACCGACGCGATTCCCGCCGTGCCGCCGGCAACTTACAACTACGCGCAGAACTGGTCGTACACGAACCTCGAAGACACCGTCGGCATCCTGAAGGCCGAATACGACTTCCTGCCTGGCTGGACCGCCTATGCGACCGGTGGTGTGCGCCGCACGGTCGAGCAAGGTGAGTACTACTCGCCGACCTATTCGTCGACCGGCGTCACCGGTGCCCGTCTCGGCGTGCCGTACAACCAGAATTCGAGCTCCGCCGAAGTCGGCGTGCGCGGCCGCTTCGACACTGGCCCGGTGTCGCATAGGGTTGCGGCGGGCGGCGCCATCACGAGCGAGAACACCAACTCCGCGTGGACCTACGCCTTCATGGGCCCGGTCTCGCTCTACAACACGGTGCAGACGCCTTACCCGGCCACGACGATGTCAGGCGGCAACCTGGCCGATCCGGGCATGACGGCCACCACGGTGATCCGCAGCGTGTCCGCGTCCGACACGCTCGGCTTCCTGCATGACCGGGTGCTGTTCACGGTCGGCGCGCGTCGCCAGCAGATCGCGACGGCCAACTACGACAACACGGGCATCGGCAGCGGCAACTACAGCGACGGCATCACGACGCCGCTGTTCGGCCTCGTTCTGCGCCCGACGCAGAACGTGTCGATCTTCGCGAACCGCAGCGAAGCGCTTGCCGCGGGCAGCATCGCGCCGGCGGGCACGCTGAACTACGGTCAACAACTGGCGCCGGTCCGCACGAAGCAGTGGGAAGTGGGTGTCAAGTACGACACCGAAAGGCTCGGTGCGTCGTTTGCCGCTTTCCAGATCGAACAGCCGTCGGCGTTCACCGACCCGGCCACGCATATCTATGGCCTGAACGGCAACGAGCGCCATCGCGGTCTCGAAGCCGAAGTGCACGGCGAGCCGCTCAAGGGCCTGCGTCTGCTGGCCGGCGCTTCGCTGATGGACGCGACGCTCGAGAATACACAAGGCGGAACCTACGACGGCAACCGTCCGGTGGGCGTGCCGACTTTCCTGTTCAACCTGGGCGCCGATTACGACATTCCGATGGTGCCGGGGCTCGCGGTCAACGCGCGCTGGATCCATACCGGCGCGCAGGAAGCGAACGCGGCCAACACGCTGTCGATCCCGTCGTGGAACCGCTTCGACCTGGGGGCGCGTTACGAGACGTCCATCTACGGCAAGAGGACGACGTTGCGCGCCACCGTGCAGAACGTGACGAACAAGGCGTACTGGTCAGCCGTGTCGGCCTACGGCGCGACGACGTACCTGACCCAGGGCGCACCGCGTACGTTCCTGTTGTCGGTCAGCACCGACTTCTGATTGTCTGACGTGATGTCGGTCGCCTGTGCCAGCGGTTTGCATGCATGACTAAAACGCTGCCAGGCTTTCGGGCTGGCAGCGTTTTAGTGTTTCCGCGCGAACTGAACGGCGTGGCGCCGCCCCTCGTCACTCGACCGGCGGCTCGCCTTCGGGTTTCTTCTTCGGCCGCTGCGCATCGGCGGCGCGCTGCGGCAGCTTGCTCTTTTCGTTATCGCTGTGCCTGACGGGCTGAGGATGATTGAACCGTTCGTCGACGTCTTTCATGGTGTGCCTCCGTGCCAACGAAACACACAACACACGCTCATGAATGTTCGGCGGACCGCGCGGTCTCGCCCGTGCCTGCGGCTGCGGCCGGCGCACCGGTTGCCGCGCCCATCGTGACCAGCACGCTGCACGTCACGCGATCGAGCAGCAGCCCGTCGTGCCGGCCACCCCACCATCGCGCGAGTCCGTGACTGCGACGATGACCGACGACGACCAGATCGGCCTTCAGATCGTTAGCGAAAAACGGAATCTCATCGAGCGGTTCGCCGATCGCGAGATGACCGGTCGCGCGAATTCCGCGTGCGGCGAGCTTCTGTAGGCCCTCGTCGAGCAGCGTTTTGGCGGATTCGTTGATGAAATCGACCGGCACCGCGGACGTGATGTCCGCGCCCTGCATCCACGCCGTATTGTTGAGCACGGAAAGCAGGTGCACTTCTGCGTTCAGGTCTTGCGCGAGAGCGGCACCGTCCTTCAACGCGTGTTGTCCTTCGCGAGTTCCGTCGTAGCAGAGAAGAATGCGCTTGAAGCTCGACATGAGAATCTCCTTGCGCCGTGCGGCACGTGATCAATTAATTATATGTCAGTTCGTGATATATACCGCGCGACACCGATGCACGCAAATACCGACAGAAACGCCGTCAAACAGGCACTATTCGCGAGTTTCGGCGGCCACCGAATCCCTGCCCTGAAATAGCGGGTTGCTCGGCGCCGCCGATCAGGAACACCGCGCTACGACTCAGGCCACAGAAAGAAAACATGAGCAGCGTTTGCCGCGGGATCGACGGGCAAACCATAGCCATGCGACCGAGCGGTCCATGCCTCGTGCGGCGAACCGTTCGGCCATTTCACGAGCACCACCGCTCCGCTGGACAACTGGTCGACAACGGTGCCGCCATACACGCCGATCACACTGCTTCGCACCCCCGTGCCGCACGATGCGGTGCAAGAGCCGCACACCGGCTGCGGGTATCGGCCGGTCTGCTGCGCGGGTGAGAACGCATAGGCAAGCGGAACGGCGCAAACCGAAATGAGGACGATTGCGAAACGTCGACACGACGCAAGTCGTTTCATCGCGATTCCCTCGACGAACTACAGCCCCCAGATGATGTCCGCGTCCGAGTCGCGCGCCGCACGCATCATGTCCAGAAACGGCCACGCGCGCTGCGACAGCCGGTTGCGCGACTCGCGTTGATTACTGGTTGAGCAGTGCAATGCTTCGAGGGTCGTTTCCGCGGCCGCGTCTTCGGTGATGGCGGTTTCGAGCCGATCGATCGCGCGGGGCAGCTCGTCGTGGCTGATAACGCCCCGCGCGCCGAGCCGCTTGCCGATCAGACCAAGCAGATATTGTGCGAGGTCCCTGAGCATGACGACATCCGGCGACGCCGTCGATTGAAATGTGATCATCATGATGGCTCCTTTATCGGTCTATCAGGCAACGGGCCAACGAGTCCTCTCAATCCGTCTGCTCTCATTTTATATCACGACGTGACAAAAAAGAACGCGCCGAGGGGTGATTTAAGGGCCATGCTGAAGCACGTCGGCTGTGTTCTCGACTGTCTGCGAGATGCGACAGATTCCACGCGCCGCGCGGGGGGCGGAGAACTTTTATATCATATTGACATATAATCATGACCAGACTGTATTCGCGTTGCCAGGGTTTCCCCGGTAATGTCGGGCCCGGCATCATCGACTACTTTCTGCTCCTATCTTGTCCCGCTCTCCTGCTCTCGGCTGGCTTGCCAGCTTTCTCCCTGCACCGGTCACCGTGAAATGGCACGAGCGTGCGCGTTCGTGCCTCGGCGCGCTTCTCGGCATCGCGTTCACCGGCGGTCTGATGTATCTGCTGCTCGGCCCTGTCGCAAATATTCCGCTGCTTGTCGCGCCGATGGGCGCTTCCGCCGTGTTGCTGTTCGCGGTGCCCGCGAGCCCGCTGGCGCAGCCGTGGTCGATCATCGGCGGCAACCTCGTGTCCGCGACGGTCGGCGTAACCTGCGCGATGCTGATCGGCGATCCGACGCTGGCGGCCGCCCTCGCGGTGGCGCTGTCGATCTCCGGCATGTTCGCGCTGCGCTGCGTGCACCCGCCGTCGGGCGCGGTCGCGTTGACCGCGGTGCTGGGCGGCCCGGTCATTCATGCGCTCGGCTACCGCTTCGTGCTCGAACCGATCGCGATCCAGTCGGCCGCGCTGCTGTTCGCGGCGCTCGTCTATCACGCGGCAACCGGCCACCGTTATCCGCATGCGGGACGCCAGGACCGCGCGACGCCGAGCCAGGCCGCCGACGAAGCCGCGCGCGTCGGCTTCACGCGCGAAGACGTCAAAGCCGTGCTCGGGCGCCGTGACGAACTGCTCGACATCGACACCGACGATCTCTATTCGCTGCTGCGCGAAACGCAGCTTCAGGCGTTCTCGCGCAGCTTCAACGAACTGCGCTGCGAAGACGTGATGTCGCGCCACCTCGTGTCGGTATCGCCGGGCACGCGCGCCGCCGCCGCATGGCAGTTGTTCAAGCGCCACAACGTGAAGGCGCTGCCGGTCGTCGACGCGGCGCAGAAACTGCTAGGCATCGTCACGCGCGCCGATTTCGTCGACAGAAGAAGCTTCGGCGCGCTCGGCCCGATCCTGAACTACTTCGACGGCTGGCTGCGCGGCGATGCGCTTCGCACGTCGAACGTCGGCAGCGTGATGACCACCGACGTCTGCACCGTCGCCGCCACCGATCCGATCACGGAACTGGTGCCGATGTTCGCGAACTTCGGCCATCACCACATCCCGGTGCTCGATCGCGCGGGCCGCGTGGTCGGCATGATCACGCAGGTGGACCTGATCTCCGGCCTGTATCGGCAAACCGCCACCCGAGCCCGCGAGGCGGCCTGATTTTCAACTAAAAGACCGAGGAGACCTGCCGCGCGATGCCGTTGCGACGGCCGCAATTCGCCCAAGTACATCATGACGTGATATATTTTCGGTTTTCTTCGCATCGGCGGATTTGCCATGAAAGTACGGACTCGCAAGCTCGTTAAGAGCGATTTCGAGCAGTTGTCGCAGTTTCGCTATCAGATGCGGCGCTTCGAGCGCTTCTCGGAGCAGGCCGCGCAAAGCGAGGGCATCACGCCGTTGCAATACCTGTTGTTGCTGCACATCAAGGGCTATCCGGAGCGCGACTGGGCGACCGTCGGCGAACTCGCGGAGCGTCTGCAGGCGCAACATCACGGCGTCGTCGCGCTGGTATCGCGCTGCGAGGCACTGAATCTCGTGCGCCGCCAGGTCAGCGAGACCGATCGCCGCCAGGTTGAAGTACACATCGAAAGAGCGGGAGAACGGGTACTCGAACGGCTTGCGGAACTGCATCGCGCCGAATTGAGATCGCTCGAAGGCTCCTTCCAGGTTCCACGGATCGACCTCGACTAACCATGAGCATGGATTCCCACAAACGCGACTTCTCGGCGAATGCACGGCTGCCCGGCATCTTCGCGCTCGCCGCAGGCATCGGCTTCGTCAGCACGATTGCCGCCTTTATTCTGCTGAACGTGATTCGCCTGTTCACCAATCTGTTTTTCTTCGGCACGCTGTCGTTCGTCGACCGCTCGGCCGCCACCAATACGCTTGGCATTTGGGTGATCGGCGTGCCGGTGATCGGTGGTTTGATCGTCGGGCTGATGGCTCGCTTCGGTTCCGAAAAGATTCGCGGCCACGGCATTCCCGAGGCGATCGAGGCGATCCTGTTCGGCAAGAGCAAGATGTCGCCGAAAGTGGCGGTGCTCAAGCCGTTGTCGTCGGGCATCGTGATCGGCAGCGGCGGGCCGTTCGGCGCGGAAGGCCCGATCATCATGACCGGCGGCGCGCTCGGCTCGCTGATCGCGCAGTGCGTGAAGGTCACGGCGGCGGAACGCAAGACGCTGCTCGTAGCGGGCGCGGCGGCCGGCATGACCGCGGTGTTCGGCACGCCGCTCGCGGCCGTGCTGCTCGCGGTCGAACTGCTGCTGTTCGAATGGCGGCCGCGCAGCTTCCTGCCAGTCGCGGTGGCGTGCGCGGTCGCTGGCTTCGCCCGCGTGATTTTCTTCGGTACAGGTCCGCTGTTTCCGCTACAGACTGCCGCGCCCGATGGCTGGTCGCTGCTGTCGTGCGCGGTCGCGGGCGGGTTGTCGGGCGCGCTGGCGTCCGGCCTGTCCGCCTCGCTCTACAAGGTGGAAGACCTGTTCGGCAAGCTGCCGATCCACTGGATGTGGTGGCCAGCGCTCGGCGGCATCGTCGTCGGCATCGGCGGCTGGCTCGAACCGCGCGCGCTCGGCGTCGGTTACGACGTGATCGGCGATCTGCTGCATCAGCACATTGCAGTGCAGGTCGCCCTTTTGCTGCTCGCCGTGAAGGCGGTGATGTGGGTCATCGCGCTCGGCTCGGGCACGTCGGGCGGTGTGCTCGCACCGCTCCTGATGCTCGGTGCCGGACTCGGCACGGTGCTCGCGCATTGGCTCCCGGGCAGCGAACCGGCGCTGTGGCCGCTCGTCTGCATGGCCGCGACGCTTGGTGCCACGCTCGGCGCGCCGCTGACGGCCATCGTGTTCGCGTTCGGCCTCACGCACGACGCCAACGCGCTGTTGCCGCTGCTGACGGCAACGCTGATCGCGCACGGCTTCTCCACGGTCGTGATGCGGCGCTCGATCATGACCGAGAAAATCGCGCGACGCGGCTATCACATCTATCGCGAGTACGGCGTCGATCCGCTCGAGCGCCACTATGTCGACGAAGTGATGACCGCCTCGGTCGAATCGGTCGATGCCGCCACGACGGTCGGCGCAACGCTGCAGACGCTGTTCGGCGCGAACCAGCTGCGCCGCGCGTATCCGGTGGTGCGCGACGGCGCGGTGATCGGCGTGGCCGACCGCATGTCGCTCGAACGCTTCTGCGCCGAGGACACGGAACGCAAGCGCGCGATGACGCTCGCCGACGTGTTCGCGCAACACAACACCGAGTTTGCCTTGTCATCCGAAACCTGCCGGCTGGTGGCGACGCGGCTCGCCGTGCTCGGGCTCGAACGCCTGCCGGTGGTCGCCGATCGCAACAGCATGCGTCTGGTAGGCATCGTGTCGCGCAGCGATCTGGTCAAGCCGTCGCTCGCGCACTTCGAAGAAGAGCACAAACGGGAACGTTTCCGTCGTATCGGGCCGTCGTTCAGCAAGCGGCGCTTCACGCCGGTTCGGAAAGCCCGCTAAAAAGACCGCAGCAAAAATCAAAGGCCGAGCCCCGTTAGGGCCTCGGCCTTTTTATTCGCGCATGGAGCTATTTGCCCGCACCACGCGACTCGACGCAACCCAGCACGAGCGTGTCGCCCGATTTCGCGCCGGGACCCAGCGCCGCCGTGTGGAAGTCCGCGTGGTCGCAATGCCATTCGGCGTGGAAGTCGCGTGGGCATGCCATCGTCGTGCCGCCTTTGTGCAGGCCGGGCAGCGCGTAATCGCAAGTTTCCCGTCCGTTGCAATGACGCTCGAGCTCACGAGTCAGGTTGCCGCGCGGCGCGCCGCAATTCTCGCCATAGGTGCCCGATACGATCGTAATCGCGCGCGTTTGTGCGTCGGCGTTTGCGGACACCATGAATACGCCGCTTGCCAACGCCAGCGCGGCACGAAGAATTCCACTGGGGAAAATCCGTCCGCGCCGCGAAGATTCCATCGGCCTCTTCACTTTGCCCCTCCGTTCCCGCTATAGGCGACGTTCAACCGAAACGCGCCGCCTATAGCCAGGTATAGAGGAAAGAGCAAAAGACTGCCACTAGAAACCATTCCTACGCGCAATAGCGGCCAAAGCCGTTATTCGAGCGCCTTGTCGTTCGGCGTCGCGTAAAGCTGTTTCAGCGAATCGCTCATCGGAAAGTCGAAGCTGATGTTCTTCGGCGGCACCGGCTTGATGAACCATCGGTCGTACATCGTGTGGATTTCCGGTCCTTTCATCACCTGTTCGAGCGTGTCGTCGACGAGCTTTCTGAACTCCGGATCGTCGCGTCGCAACATGAAGCCATACGCTTCCGACGATTGCGGCGTACCGGTGATGATCCAGTCCGACGGCTTCGCGGTCAGCGTGCGCGTGCCGGCAAGCAACACGTCATCCATCATGTACGCGACGGCGCGGCCGCTTTCGAGCGTGAGACGCCCTTCGCCGTAATCTTTCGCGCTGATGATCTGCATGTTCATCTTCTTGTCCTCGTTCATCTTGCGCAGGATGCGCTCGGACGTCGTGCCCTGATTCGTCACGACCGTCTTGCCCGCGAGATCCGGAAAGTCCTTGATGCCCGAGTCCTTGCGCGTGAGAAGACGCGTCGTCGCGACGAAGAACGTGTCGGCGAACGCCACCTGGCTTTGGCGCGCGACGAGATTGGTCGTCACGCCGCATTCGAGATCGACCGTGCCGTTCTGCACGAGCGGAATGCGATTCTGCGAGGTGACCGGGATGAAGCGCACCTTGAGGTCCGGACGCTTCGTTTTCGCCTTGACCGCATCGATGACCTTGTTGCACAGGTCCTGCGAAAAGCCGACCACCTCGTTGTTCGCG
The DNA here is from genome assembly GCF_014200875.1 of Paraburkholderia sp. HC6.4b. Lineage (NCBI taxonomy): Bacteria > Pseudomonadati > Pseudomonadota > Betaproteobacteria > Burkholderiales > Burkholderiaceae > Paraburkholderia > Paraburkholderia sp. HC6.4b. The sequence continues at coordinate 152,984 of NZ_JACHDC010000018.1, read as the reverse complement.
TCGACGTACGAGAACGGCACCGACGTCTCGCGATGGCCAATCGCGATCACGCCGCTTCGCTGGATCTTCGCGAGCGTGGACGTCGCGTCCTGCGCGAACGCGCCCGGACTCGCCAACGTTGCCGCCACGAGCATGGCAACAGTGGACCAATTCATCATTTTCATGGGTATCTCCAATCGTGCGGCAGGTTCCTGATGGATGGCGGGCTGCTGCGCCAGCCGTCTACATATGTTGCCATTAAAAAAATAAATGCAACATATGTTAACTACCGAGTGTTGAAACGCCGCGTGGCGACGCTTTCCGGCCAATCAAGTCATCATCGATCCGTACTGGACATCATTTTCAAAACCGTACAGGTACTGTACCGGCCTCTGTCGCTAGAATGAACCTCACCGTTTTCTGTTGGCGACACCGGAGCCCCCATGTCTTTCGTCACTCTCAGCGCGCTGCCCGCCGGCATCCTGTTCGCGCTCGTCACCTCGATCACGCCCGGTCCGAACAACACGATGCTGCTCGCGTCGGGCGTCAATTTCGGCTTTCGCCGCACGCTGCCCCATCTGTCCGGCATCAGCGTCGGCGTGGTGCTGTTGATGTTGTCGGTCGGCATCGGCCTCGGCGAGGCGTTCGTGCATTTCCCCGTGCTGTATACGGTGCTCGAAGTCGTCAGCGTCGCTTATCTGCTGTATCTGGCGTGGAAAATCGGCACGTCGGGCGAACTGAAGCTCAGGAACGGCGAGCGTCGCCCGATGCGCTTTCACGAGGCGATCGCGTTTCAGTGGGTCAATCCGAAGGCGTGGATGATGGTGCTGACCGCCGCGACGACGATTCACCTGAGCAACAGCTTCGGCATGAACGCCGCCGCGATGGCCGCGGTGTTCTATGTGATCGGCTTTCCGTGCATCTGCGTGTGGGCCGGTTTCGGCACCGCGATGCGCGAGGTGCTGTCGAACCCGAAGCGGCTGCGCGTCTTCAACATCGCGATGGCGCTGCTGCTGGTCGCGTCGCTGTATCCGATCGCGCTGAAGCTGATCGGGCACGGCGGCTGAGCTTTCGACGCGCGCCGCCGCGTCTACCACGCCCCCTCCCCGACCCGCTCGATGAAGCGCCACAACGCGTCGTCGCTCGAATACGGCGCGTTGAAGCGGAACCACGCGCTCGGCGCGTCGTCGGGACGGAAGTAGGAGCCCGGTGCGAGCCAGATGCCGTGCGCGAGCGCGGCGGTCGCGACCTCGGCGGCGCGCTCCGCTTCGATCGGCAGACGCGCCAGCATGAAGAGCCCCGCGCGCGGCCGGTGAAACACCTCGAGCCCGAGCGCGTCCAGCCGTTCTTCGAGTGCCACGTGCGCGAGCTTGAGCCGTTCGTTGACCATCTCGACGTGGCGCGCGTAACGCCCTTCCACCAGCACCTTGTCGACGATCCGCTCGATCGTTTCCGACGACGTCAGCCCCACCGCCATCTTCGTGCGCGCGAGTTCGCGCAGCACCGCCTGCTCGGCCACCACATAGCCGCAGCGCAGCGACGGCGTCACCGTCTTCGAAAAGCCGCCGACGTGCAACACGCGCTGCAAGCCTTCCATCGCCGCCAGTAGCGGCGCGCCGGCCGGCGCGAGTTCGCGGCTCACGTCGTCCTCGATCACCCAGATGCGCTCGCGCTCGGCGATCTGCAGCAAGCGGAACGCGGCCGACATGCCGAAGGTCGCGCCGGTCGGATTCTGGAGCGTGGTGTTGACGAAGATCGCCTTCGGCTTGTGCCGCGCGACCAGCGTTGCGAGAGCGTCAGTATCGACGCCGGCCGGCGTGCGCGGCACGCCATGCACGACCAGCCCGGCGAGCTTCAGGATCTGCAGCAGATTGCAGTAGCCGGGATCTTCGACGATCACCGCATCGCCCGCGCGCAGCAGCGTGCGCACGATCAGATCGAGCCCCTGCGTCGCGCCCTGGGTGAGCAGCACGTTCGCGACGTCGACAGGCAGCCCGCGCCGGTCGAGTTGTTCGGCGATGCGCTCGCGCAGCGGCGCGAAGCCGTACGGATGGCCATAGTCGCCGAGCCGCGCGGCCGGCACCCGGCTCAGCGCGCGCAGCGAGTGCTGCAGGCCGCTCTCGTTGGTCCATTCGCTCGGCAGCCAGCCGCAGCCCGCCTTGATCGGCACCGAGTGATCGGCGAACACGTCGGACAGCAACCACGTCGCCGTCAGGCTCGGCGGCGTCCAGTCGGCGACGGCCGCGCGCGTGGACGACGAGCGCGCCGCCACCCGATAGCCGGAGCCGCGCCGCGCGACCACGAGGCCCATCGACACCAGCCGGTTGTACGCCTCGGTCACGGTGAAGGTGCTCAGCGCGTGGCTTTGGGCAAGCTGCCGCACCGACGGCAGCAGTGCGCCCGCGCGCAGCGATTGCGAGTCGATCGCGCGCGCGAAGCTCTGCACGACCTGTTCGACGAGCGTCGGCGCCGCGCGCCGGTCGCGTTGAAGGTCCAGTTCGATCATGTTTCGGGCGAAAAACGAGGGGCAAAAAGACGGACCGCGGACCGCCCGCTTACCGGAACAGTACGCGCGAATCCGCCAGCACAGTTGACACCACACTTGGTCAACTGTTTATGCCGCCATTAAACCGCGAGGGCTACAGTTTGGCTACGCTTAAAGCCCCAACCGACACCACTTCGAGGAGATGCCATGACTTCGCGCCCCGTCATCGACGATCTGTCGTCCTTCTGGATGCCCTTCACCGCCAACCGCCAGTTCAAGGCCGCGCCGCGCCTGCTGGAATCGGCGAAGGGCATGTACTACCGAAGCACCGACGGGCGCGAGATTCTCGACGGTTGCGCCGGGCTGTGGTGCGTGAACGCCGGTCATGGCCGCGATGAAATCGTCGCCGCGATCACCCAGCAGCTGTCGACGCTCGACTTCGCGCCGACCTTCCAGATGGGCCACCCGCTTGCGTTCGAAGCGGCGAAGAAGGTTGCCGAGCTGATGCCGGAAGGGCTCGATCGCATCTTCTTCACGAACTCGGGCTCCGAATCGGTCGACACCGCGCTGAAAATCGCGCTCGCCTACCATCGCGCGCGCGGCGAAGGCCAGCGCACGCGTCTGATCGGCCGCGAGCGCGGCTATCACGGCGTCGGTTTCGGCGGGATTTCGGTCGGCGGTATCGCGCCGAATCGCAAGACGTTTTCGGGGGCGCTGTTGCCGGCGGTCGATCATCTGCCGCACACGCACAACCTCGAACACAACGCGTTCTCGAAGGGCCAGCCCGCATGGGGCGCGCATCTGGCCGAGGAGCTGGAGCGCATCGTCGCGCTGCACGACGCTTCGACGATCGCCGCGGTGATCGTCGAACCGGTGGCCGGCTCGACCGGCGTGCTGGTTCCGCCGCAAGGCTATCTGCAGAAGCTGCGCGAGATCTGCACGAAGCACGGCATCCTGCTGATCTTCGACGAAGTAATCACGGGCTTTGGCCGCCTCGGCAAGGCGACCGCGAGCGAACACTTCGGCGTCACGCCGGACCTGATCACGCTGGCGAAGGCGATCAACAACGCGTCGATTCCGATGGGCGCGGTCGCGGCGAGCCGCACGATCCACGACACGGTCGTGGGTAGCGGCGCGCCGGGCGCGATCGAGCTGTTCCACGGCTACACGTACTCGGCGCATCCGGCGGCTGCCGCGGCCGCGATCGCGACGCTCGATCTGTACCGCCGCGACCAGTTGTTCGAGCGCGCGGCCAGCCTCGCGCCGACGTTCGAAGCCGCCGCGCATGGGCTGCGCGACGCGAAGCACGTGAAGGACGTGCGCAATCTCGGCCTCGTCGCGGGCATCGAGCTCGAATCGCGCGACGGAGCGCCGGGCGCGCGCGCCTACGAGGCGTTCGTCAAATGCTTCGAGGCAGGCGTGCTGATCCGTTTCACCGGCGACATCCTCGCGCTCTCCCCGCCGCTGATCATCGACGAAGAGCAGATCGCGCGGCTCTTCCGCACCGTTGGCGAGGTGCTGGCGACGGTGCAGTAAGAAGGCCCGCAAGCGCGCCACCAAGCGACGACGAAAGAGCGGCGGCACGCGCATGCGTGCGCCGCTCTTTTTTATTGCTGCCGCTTTGCGAGCCGCAAGCTCAGTGATGCGCGCGCGACGCCCGCGTTTGCGCGGCCTTTTTCGCGGCAGCGGAGCGTCCAGCCGCGCCCTTCGTCGCAGCGGCCTTTTTGGCTGCGGCCGAGCGGCTCGCGGCTGGCCGCTTGGCCGCCGCCGACTTCGCCTGCTTCGACATCGCCGCCGACGACGCCCCGGCCTTGCTCTCGCGCTTGAGCACGCTCTCCGACACACGCGAGCGTTTCGCGCTCGACTCCTTGCTCGCACTCTTTTTCGCGGCGCCTTCGTGCTTGCCCGCCGCGCTGTCCTTCTGCGCTTTCTTGCGGGTCGCCTCGCTCGTGGCGCCCTTCTTCGGCGGCTTCAGGTCGACGCCCGCGCGCCGCGCCTCGGACAGCCCGATCGCGATCGCCTGCTTCGGCGAGCGCACGCCGTGCTTGCCGGCGCGGACCTTGTCCACCTGTTCCTTGACGAACTCTCCCGCTTGAGTACTCGCTGATTTGCCGGCGCGTTTATCGGCCGCGGCACGCTTCAAGGTTTTCTGCTCTGGCATGACGGTTCTCCGGTTGTGGGTGAGTCTCCATCATTCAGCAACGAGCGTGCCGGAGCGCCCATCCGCGCCATGCTCCGGCGGCGGTTGCGCGGCGGGACTCGCGTGCGTCGGCGGGACGGCGTATGGTGGTGGACATGGGACAGGAGTAAGCGCCGAAGCGCTAACTCAAATCGGCCGCCTTGCATGGAGACAGCCATGAAGATAGTTACGGTTCGCGCTGGCACACATATCGAGGGCGTGCACTGGATCGCCGAGTACGTCGAAGACGTCCACGAAATTCGCGTATTCCGCGAGGGGCAGGAAGTGGACGTGCACAACGCGCCGTCCACACTGTTCGGCGATGAAGAAAACGCGGGCTCGAAAAACACCGCCGATCATCGCGCGATGGAAGCGGCCGTGCTCGCTTATCTGAAGCGCTTCGTCACGGAGCACGACGCGGAAGAGTAGGTTTCGCCGACGGCAAGCGCCGTTTTCAAAGCCGCCCGCTCGTGGCAAAAGCCGCTGCGGACGTGCATTCACCAACACTCGCGCGGCCATTGCGCGGCAGTCACGACGGACCGCCGCGCGCCACGTACTCAATCCGCCGGGCGCAGTTTCTTCACCTCGGCGTCCGATGGCTGCACGCTCGCGCCATCCACATAGCGGTACGACGTCATCACACCCTTGCCGTCCTTCACGCCGGTCACGCCGACATACGCGCCCATCGTCGACTGATTGTCCTGCGCGCGGTACATGATCGGGCCGAAGGGCGTCTGCACGTTGAGCCCCTTGAACGCGGCGGCGAGTTTGTCCGGATCGGTCGAACCCGCCTTCTTGATGCCGTCCGCGATCGACATCAGCGCCGAATAGCCGACCACCGAGCCCAGCCGCGGATAGTCGTGATATTTCGCCTGATACGTGTCGACGAACTGCTTGTTCGCGGCCGTATCGATCGAATACCACGGGTAGCCGGTCACGATCCAGCCGGTCGGCGCTTCGGCGCCGAGCGGATCGAGGTAGTCGGGCTCGCCGGTCAGCAGCGACACCACCGCGCGGTCCTTGAAGAGCCCGCGCGTATTGCCCTCGCGCACGAACTTGCCGAGGTCGGCGCCGAACAGCACGTTGAAGATCGCGTCGGGCTTCGCGTCGGCGATCGCCTGGGTCACGGCGCCCGCGTCGACGTTGCCGAGCGGCGTCGCCTGTTCGACGACGAACTGCACGTCCGGCTGCGCGGCCGTCAGCAGCTTCTTGAAGGTCGCCACCGCCGATTGCCCGTACTCGTAGTTCGGATACACGATCGCCCAGCGCTTCTTCTTCAACTTCGCGGCCTCGGGCACCAGCATCGCGACCTGCATGTAGGTCGAAGGACGCAGACGGTACGTGTATTTATTGCCATCGGCCCAGACGATCTTGTCGGTCAGCGGTTCGGCCGCGAGGAAGAAGATCTTCTTCTGCTTCGCGAAGTCGGCGAGCGCGAGGCCGGTGTTCGACAGGAAGCCGCCGAACAGCACCTGCACCTGCTCACGCGCGATCAGTTCCTGGGCGACGCGGATCGTGTCGCCGGGGTTGCCGTTGTCGTCTCGCGAAATAACTTCGAGCTGCTTGCCGAGCACGCCACCCGCCGCGTTCACCTGCTCGAGTGCGAGATTCCAGCCTTGCTTGTAAGGCCCGAGAAAGGCGGGCTGCGCCTTGTAGCTATTGATCTCACCGATCTTGATGGTCTGCTGTGCGCTCGCGCCGAGCGCGGCAAACGAGCACACGGTCGACACCATGAGGCGAGAGATCCATCCTGCGCGCGTGGTCATGCGTTTCTCCGTTATCAGAAGGAATGGTGGTTTTAGTCAGACATGCGAACCTGAGGACGTGCAAGCGCGTGGACCTGCGCACCTTCGGACGACGGCTGGCGGCTCATTGCTCGCGTGGTTCCGCGCGGATTCTGGCCACGTTCGCGGCGACGTCCTGCCATGCCGGCTTGCCGCCCGCGAACTGCGCGCGCAGGAACGACACGAGCTCGGCGACCTGGGCGTCGTTGAAACTGTCGCGGTAAGCCGGCATCGTACCGAGTTCGGGCCGCGCAGGCGAGTCGATGCCGTCGAGAATCACGCGAATCAGGTTGTCCGGCGTCGGGCCGTGCAGGTTCGTGTTCAGCGCCAGCGACGGATGTGCGCCGAACAACTGAGGTCCGCTGCCAGCGTGATGGCACGCGGCGCACGCGCCGTCGAAAAGCCGCGCACCCGCCGTGACCGGCGCGCCCGTCATCGCGCTGGCCTGTTCGTATTCGCGCGCGGTCAAGGCCGGATCGGCGTTCGGCTCCAGCGGATTGAGCGACGCGAGATAGACGGCCATCGCGCGGATATCGCTGTCGGGCAGCGCCGCGAGATCGCCGATCACCGGCGCCATCGGCCCGGCCGCGACGCCGTGCAACGGCGCGTGACCGTCGCGCAGATAGCGGAACAGTTCGTCCTCGCTCCACGGCACCGGCGCATTCGACAACGCCGACAGCGCGGGCGCTTCCCAGCCCTCGGCGCTGCCTCCGCCCATGAACGCCGCGCCGGTTTTCTCGGCGCCGAACACGTTGCGCGGCGTGTGGCACGCGCTGCAATGGCCAAGGCCATTCACCAGATACGCGCCGCGATTCCATTGCGCGCTCTGCGCGGGGTTGGCGGTAAACGCGGTGCGGCCGAGAAACAGGCCGTTCCATGCAGCCATCAGCGGACGCACGCTGAAAGGAAACGCGAGCTTCGTTTCGGGCGGCCGGCTGCGCACCGGCGTTTGCGACATCACATACGCGTAGAGCGCGTGCAGATCGTCATCGGAAATGTTCTGGAACGACGTGTACGGAAACGCCGGATACAGCCGATGACCGTCGCGGCTGATGCCGTGCCGCATCGCGCGCACGAACGCTTCGAGCGACCAGTGGCCGATCCCGGTCTGGCCGTCGGGCGTGAGGTTGGTGCTGTAGACGATGCCGAACGGGGTCGCGAGCGGCTTGCCGCCGGCGTTCGGCACGCCGTTGTGGGCGGTATGGCAAACCGCGCAATTGCCGAGCGACGCGAGCAGCTTGCCGCGCGCGACCAGTTCCGGCGCAAACGCGCTTGCAAGCGGCGGCGTGATCGGCGCAAGCGGCGCGCTGGAACCGGACGCGAACGACAGCGCGCCAAGCCAGCCGACCGCGCCCGCGGCCAACAAGCCGAAAAAGCCGCGCCGCCAGCGCTTTTTCCTGCGCGCCGCCGCCGCGTCTTGCGCCTGCGCGTCGGCGAGCGCGGCGCGGATCTTTTCCGGCGTGAACGGCGGGCGACGGAAACGCACCCCCGTCGCGTCGTACAGCGCATTGGCGATGGCGGCCGCGCCGGGCAGCGACGCCGACTCGCCGGCGCCCATCGGCGGCTCGCCGTGGCGCGGCATCATCACGACGTCGATCACCGGCACTTCGCGGAACGTCAGGATCGGATACGCGCCCCACTCCTGGCTCGTCACCGCGTTGTCGCCGAAACTGACCTGCTCCTTCAGCGCGCGGCTCGTCGTCTGGATCACGTTGCCGTGAATCTGGTGACGCACGCCATCGGGATTGACCATCGTGCCGGTGTCCTGGCCGACCACGACGCGCGTAACCGCCAGTTCGCCGCTGTTGCGATCGACTTCGACATCGGCGACCCACGCGGACCATGCGGCGCCGAACCCCGGGAATTTGCTGTGCACGTAGCGCGCGTACGCGATGCCGCGGCCGCGCGCGATGTTGCCGTCTTCGTCGTCCTCGCCGCGCGTTATGAACGCGGGTTCGCGCGGTTCCCACCCGGCTTTCGCCGCGACCGCCTTGACGAGGTCGATCGCGCGCGGATCGGTCAGATGCCTGAGGCGGAATTCGACCGGATCGACGCCGGCCTGCTCGGCCAGTTCGTCGATGAACGACTCGTGCGCGAACGTGTTCGGCAACGCCGACACGCCGCGCAGCCACGCGGCGCGCACGATCGGCGGCGTGTCGTCGCAGACGATGCGCATGCTGCGATAGTCGTACGGCGGCACGGCCGTACGGTCGCCCATCTCGAACACCTGCGGCTGCGCGGCAATCGTGCCGGTCAGCAGCAGCGCGAGCGTGGGGGCGTCGTTCGACGGATAGCGCGTCGCAAAGTCGTAGGCGGCCAGTTCGCCTTCGGCGGTGAGCGCGCCGCGTACGTCCATCAGTTGCGCGGCGCCCTTCGGTTCCCACGCGTGTTCGTCCTGGCGCGAGAGCTGCACGCGCACCGGCGCGCCGACCGCGCGCGACAGCAGCGCGGCGTCGGCGGCGACGTCGTCCGCGCAATTGCGTCCGTAGCAGCCCGCCGCATCCATCCGCACGATGTCGATGCGCGCTTCGTCGAGCGTCAGCAATAACGCGAGGTCGGCGCGCAGCGAATGCGGGTTCTGCGTGCCGGACCAGATTTTCAGCTGCGTGTCGTCGCCGTCTCCGTTGCGATAGTCCGCGACCGCGCACGACGGGCCGATCGATGCATGCATCTGGAACGGCCACACGTAAGTGCGTTCCAACATGCGCGACGGGTCTTGCGCGAACGCCGCATCCACGTCGCCTTCGATCACCAGATCGCGCCGCGTCGCCGGATTCGCGCGCAACGCCGCTTCGACCTGCTCGCTCGTGTCGAGCGGCGGCAGGCCATCGACCGTTTTCCAGCGCACGTCGAGCCGCTGCGCCGCCTGTTGCGCAATCTCCTCACGCTCGGCGACGATACCGACGAAATCGCGAATCACGACCACCTTGACGATGCCAGGCAAATCGCGAATCGCCGCTTCGTTCACTTCCAGCAGGCTATGCCCGATGAACTCACCCTGCGCGACGCCCGCATAAGGCGGCCGCACCACGCGTCCATGCAGCATGCCGGGCACGCGCACGTCGTGCACGAAGCTCAGCTCACCGGTCGCCTTCGCGGGAATGTCGACACGCGGCGCGCTTTTACCGACGACGCGGTACGCGTGCGGCGGTTTCAAAGGTGCATCGTTCGACAGCAGCAGTTCGACACGCTGGCCTTTGATCAGCTCGCCATAGTGAATGCCCTGCGCCGGGTCGCCATCGCGTGGAAACACGCGGCTGTCCTGCACGTCGAGATCGTTCGCGTCTACATTCAGGCGCGCGGCCGCTTGCGCGACCAGATACTGACGCGCTTGCGCCGCCGCCTGCCGCAGCGGCACCGCCGAAATCTGGATCGTCGCGCTGGCGATCGTCGGTCCCTGGTTCGGCGCTTCGCCGGTATGGCCGAGCACGATCGACACACGCGTCAACGGCACATCGAGTTCTTCCGCGACGATCTGCGCGAGCGCGGTGCCAATGCCGGTGCCAAGATCCACGTGACCGTTGAACGCGACCACGCTGCCATCGTCTCGCACGACCAGAAACAGATCCGCCTCGGTCGGCACGAACGAAGAACGCGAACCCGGCTGGCCGCGCGCGGCCTTGACCGGTGCATGCGGCGGCCGCGCGACGAGCAGCACGCTGTGCGCGTCGTACAACTGCTTGCGCGACGGCGTCGCGCCACGACGATCGACGCTGAAGTCCGGCCCGGTCATACGCGCGCTCCGTCGTCCACGTCCGTTTGCGCGTCGAGCAATTGCGCCGCGCGCTGCACCGCGCGCACGATCTCGACATGCGTGCCGCAGCGACACAGATTGCGCGACAGCTCGCGCTGGATCGTCGCGACGCTCGGATGCGGATCGCGATCGAGCAGCGCCTTCGCGGTCATGATCATGCCGTTCAGGCAGTAGCCGCATTGCGCGGCCTGTTCGTCGATGAACGCCTGCTGCACCGGATGCAACGCGGTGCGCGTGCCGAGCCCTTCGAGCGTCGTGATCTCGCGGCCCAGCGCGACTTCGGCGGTCGTCACGCAGGCGCGCGTCGGCATGCCGTCGAGCAGCACGGTGCAGGCGCCGCATTCGCCGAGACCGCAACCGAACTTCGGCCCGTTCAGCGCGAGATCGTTGCGCAACAAGTAGAGCAGCGGTGTCTGCGCCGCCGCGCTGACCACATGCGTCGCGCCGTTCACCTTCAGCACGAGCTGAGCGGCGCGGTTCGTCATGATGCGAGCACCCTGTCGCGCCGCGCGTTCACAGCACCACCGGCACTTCGGTCGCGGGCGGCGTATTGCGGCTGCGCCGGCAGCGGATCAGACCATCGATCATCACCATCCCCACACCCGGAATATCCCCGAGTTGCACGCTTTCGAGCAGCGTGTCGGCGGCCGTATGCTGCGCGCGGTCCATGAACACGAGATCGGCGGGACGGCCCACCTCGATCAGCCCCTGGCGCAGGTGGCGCTGCCGCGCGGTATTGCCGGTCGCAAAGCAGAACGCGATTTCGGCGGGGACGTCGGCGAGGCTCGAAATCAGCGCGATCATGCGCAGAATGCCGAGCGGTTGCACGCCGGAGCCGGCCGGGCTATCGGTGCCGAGAATGATCCGGTGCGGGCATTTCAGTTCGATCGCATGGCGCGCGGTCAGCAACGCGATCCGCTCGTTGCCGTTGTGGACGATTTCGAGCGCGCGGCTCGACTGCTCGCACAGATCGCACACGTGCCGGTACGACAGCGACGTATGGCCGCCATTGACGTGGCCGATCACATCGGCATCGGCGGCGAGCACCACGTCCCGATCGATCAGGCCGGAGCCCGGAATCGACGGACCGCCCGTGTGAATCGTGCTCTGGATACCGTACTTGCGCGCCCACGCGACCATCTGTTGCGCTTCCTCGCCGCCCTTCACGCTGCCGAGGCCGACTTCGCCGAGCAGCTTCACGCCGGCTTCGGACAGCTCCTTGAAGTCCTGCTCGACCATGCCCTTCTCGATCACCGGCGCGCCCGCCAGCACCTTGACGCCGCCACCGACGCCGGCCGCGCGCATGCCGTCGAACGAGCGCTGCGCGGTGATCGCGAGCGCCTTCACGCCGAGCACGTCTTTCGGACGGCCAGGCAAATGCACTTCGCCGGCCGAGATCATCGTCGTCACGCCGCCGTTCAGATTCGACTCGATCCAGCCGAGCTGATTCTGGCGCGGCGTCCAGTCGCCGAACACCGGATGCACGTGCGAGTCGATCAGGCCCGGTGCGACCGTCGTGCCCTTGCAGTCGACCGTCGTGCGCGCGCCTTCGAGATCGCAGTCTTTCTCGCGGCCGAGCGCGACGATCACGCCGTCGTCGATCACCAGCGTGTCCGCGTCGAGAATCGGCTGATCGATATCGCCCGACAGCAGCAGCCCGATGTTCGTTACCGCGACCTTGCCCGACAAGCCTGTCAACGTCTCTGCCGCCATCTGCCTCTCCTTTCGCCGACACTACCCGATGAATTCACACGCTCAGATAAGCGCGCCTCACTGTTTCGTTCCGTGCGAGTTCGCCGATCGTCCCGCTGAAACGGATCTGCCCTTTCTCGAGCACATACGCGCGGTCGCTGACCAGCTCGGCGAAGTGCAGATTCTGTTCGGATAACAGAATGGATAGCCCTTCGCGTTTCAGTTCGAGAATCATGTTCGCCATCTGCTCGACGATCACCGGCGCGACGCCTTCGGACGGTTCGTCGAGCAGCACCAGATACGGATTGCCCATTAGCGTGCGCGACACGGTCAGCATCTGCTGCTCGCCGCCGCTCATCTGGCCGCCGGGGCGCTTCGGCATTTCGCCGAGATTCGGAAACAGGCGGAACAGCTTGTCGGGCGTCCATTGCGGCGCGGCTTCGCGCGGCGGCTGGCGGCCCGTGTCGAGGTTTTCCATCACCGTCAGGTCCGCGAACACGCGGCGGTCCTCGGGCACGAAACCGACGCCCATGCGCGCGATCTTGAACGGTGCGAGCGCGCTGATGTTCTGGCCGCGAAACGTCACTTCGCCGTGGCGGCGCGGCAGCAGTCCCATCACCGCTTTCATCGTCGTCGATTTGCCGGCGCCGTTGCGGCCCATCAGCGCGACCACCTCGCCGCGGCCGACTTCGAGGCCGACGTCGAACAGGATGTGGGCGCGACCGTAGAACGCATTGAGGCCGGAGACTTTCAGCATCGGTTCGCTCATTGCAATGCTCCACGATCCCGCACGCTGCCTGACGCGTCTTGCAGTGGCGCGTGCGGCCGGAACGTCTTGCCGGTGCCGAAATAGACCTCCTGCACGCGTGCGTCGTTGCGGATCGTGTCGGCGTCGCCTTCGGCGATCAGCTTGCCGCGCGCGAGCACGATCATCCGGTCGGCGTACGCGAATACGACGTCCATGCTGTGTTCGGTGAACAGCACGCCGATCTCGTGTTCGGTCACCAGCCGCTTGGTCAACGCCATCAATTCGTTGCGCTCCTTCGGCGCCATGCCGGCGGTCGGTTCGTCCATCAACAGCAGCTTTGGCCGGTTCGCGAGCGCGATCGCAAGCTCGACGCGCTTCACGTCGCCGTACGCGAGCACGCCGCACGCGCGCTTCGCGTGCGCGCCCATGCCGACCTGTTCGAGCAGCGCGAACGCTTCGTCGGCATGGTGCGAGCCCGCTGGCTTCCAGAGGCCGAAGGTCTTTTTCTCGCGCGACACCAGCGCCATTTGCACGTTTTCGAGCACCGTCATCGAGTTGAACGTCGCGGCGATCTGGAACGTGCGGCCGACGCCGCGCCGCCAGATATCGCGCGGCCGCATGCCGACGAGTTCATGACCGTCGAGCAGAATCGAACCCGACGACGGCTGCAACTGGCCGTTGACCATGTTGAAACAAGTCGATTTGCCCGCGCCGTTGGGGCCGAGCAGCGCCAGCAGTTGACCCGCTTCGAGATCGAATGAAACGTTATCGACCGCCTTCAGTCCTCCGAACGATCTCGACAGACCGCTTACGCGCAGCAGGCTCATAGCCCCTCCTTGACCGCGGCGGCCCGTTGCGACGGCGACGCGGCGCCGCCGTTGGTCTTGTCGGCCTGATCGCCGTTCGCGTCGCCGAAACGCTCGCGAATGAAGCCGACGATACCCTGTGGAAACGCGATCACCAGCAGCAGGATCGCGAAGCCTAGCAGCGCCTGCCAGTAGTCGGTCTGGCGCGCGACCGTGTCCTGCAGCCACGTAAACACGGCCGCGCCGACGATCGGCCCGCTCAACGTCTGCAAGCCGCCGAGCAGCACCATCACGAGGCCATCGACCGAGCGGCTCACGCTGATCACTTCGGGCGAGATGTTGCCCTTCGAAAACGCGTACAGCGATCCGGCGAGTCCGCAGAACAGCGCCGCGATCACGAACGACGCCCACTGAACCCGCTTCACGTCGATGCCGATCGCCTCGGCGCGTAGCGCGGAATCGCGCGACGCGCGCATCGCATAGCCGAGCGGCGAGAACAGCATGCGGCGCAGCAGCCACACGCCGAGCACCGCGCACGCTAACGTCAAGTAGTAGAACGCGACCGGCGACGACAGCCAGTTCGACGGCCATAGACCGAGAATGCCGTTGCTGCCGCCCGTCACGTCGTCCCACTGGAACACGACCGACCAGACGATCTGCGCGAATGCGAGCGTCAGCATCGCCAGATAGACACCAGACAGGCGCACGCAGAACCAGCCGAACACGAGCGCGCCCACCACCGCGAGCAGCGGCCCGAGCAGCAACGCGGCTTCCATCGGCAGATTCAGCACCTTCAGAAACAGCGCCGCGCCGTAAGCGCCAAGTCCAAAGTACGCGGCATGGCCAAACGAATGCAGGCCGCCCGGACCCATGATGAAATGCAGACTCGCCGCGAACAGCACCGCGATCAGGATTTCAACCAGCAGCACCGGCATGTACGGAAACGCGTTGGCCGCGAGCGGCGCCAGAACCAGCACCAGCGACACGAAGGCGGCCAGCCCCTTCAGACGCCTGCCCGCCGGACGCAATGGCGTTTCCGGCGTACCCATCGCGCGCACCGCGGCGCTCGCGCGGCCGAGCAGACCCCAAGGCCGCACCACCAGCACGACCGCCATCACGACGAATTCGGCCACCAGCGTGAAGCGGCTCAGCGATAAATCGATGCCGAAGATCGTCACGTGCCCGATACCGATGCACAGCGCCTTGATCTCGGCGATCAGCAACGCCGCGACGAACGCGCCCGGAATCGAACCCATGCCACCGACCACGACGACCACGAACGCATTGCCGATCGTCTCGAGGTCGAGCGACAGGTTCGCCGACATGCGCGGCCCTTGCAGCGCGCCGCCGAGTCCCGCGAGAAACGCGCCGACGAAGAACACGCCGGTAAACAGCCACGCCTGATTGATGCCGAGCGCGCCGAGCATCTCGCGATCCTGCGTCGCGGCGCGCACGAGCGTGCCCCAACGCGTGCGCGTCAACGCGTACCACAGCAGCAGCAAGACGACCGGACCGATCACGATCAGCGCGATGTCGTACGTGGGCAGCGGATGGCCGAGAAAGTCGACCGCGCCCGCGAGATGCGGCGCGCGCGGGCCGAATAGATCGTCGGGGCCCCAAAGCCATAGTGCGGCGTCGCGAAAGATCAGCACGAGCGCAAACGTGGCGAGCAGATGGAATAACTCCGGCGCCTGATAGATCCGCCGCAACACGACGATTTCGACGAGCGCGCCCAACACCGCGACCGCGAGCGCGGCGGCGAGCACCGACAGCCAGAAGCCGCCCGCCGTGTGGCCAAAGCGGCTCGCGATGCTATACGCGACGTAAATGCCGAACATATAGAACGAGCCGTGCGCAAAGTTGACGATGCGCGTCACGCCGAAGATCAACGACAAACCGGCGGCGACCAGAAACAGCGTCGACGCGTCGGCGAGTCCATTGACCAGTTGTACCAGCAGATTCGAAAGCATCGCGACCCTCGGCAGCTCGCCGAACGGCGCGCGCGCAACATGCGCAGCGGCCCGATCGGCGGACGTTGCAGCGCGGGCGGCACCATGCGCGCCCGCGTCAACGGCAGGACACTACCAGCGAAACAACCCGCAAAACAAGCGACGGCAAACAGGCGGCTGAAAAAAACGATCGCTCAGCGCAGGCCGTCCTCGCCTTTGATCTCGTTCGCCTGCAGGCCGCCGATGCGCGGCAGCGGCCGGCCCGACGCGGTCACCGCGACCGCCACGACGATTTCGTTCGCGCGCGGCGCATCGGCCACGCGCGCCTCGATCGCGTCGAAATGGCTGCGCACGTAGGCGGCGTCCTTGTGGCCGAGCGGCACGTCGATCGCGGTGCCGAGCGTGCCGATCTTCTTCGCCGACGGCACCAGCGCCGCGCCCTTCTCGACCGCCGCGCGCAGCGGCGCGCCGAGCTTCGGATGCAGGATCGCGGCCGCATGTTCGAGCTCGCCCGCCTCGCCGACGATCGCCGCCTTGCCGTAGCTTTGCGCTTCGCCCGGCGCGATGCCCAACGCCTCGACGCAGCGCTTGCCGAGCAGCGCGCCGAGTTCCTCGCCAGCTTCGATCAGCGCGTCGAGCTTCGCCTCATAGCGGCCCGCATACGGATTATCGATCACCGCGATCGCGACCGCGCGGCGCGCGGGCGGCTCGACGGTCTGGCCCATTTCGATGCGTGTTTCGTCGACCTGCACGACCAGCTTGCGAAGCCTGATTGCCATTTGCGCTCTCCGAGTTTCGTTGCCTTGCAGTATGGTTGCCGCGCGCCGCTTCAGCGCAAGCCGTCCTTGCCGACGATCGCCTCTTTCGCGAGGCCGCCCACCCGCGCATGCACGCGCTGCCCCGTGCTCATCACGAGGATGTAGACGATCTCGTCGGCGGCGGGCGCGCCGGGCACGCGTACTTCGATCGCATCGAAGTGGCTGCGCACGTAGCTCGCGTTGACATGCGTGAGCGGCACGTCGAGCGCGGTGGACGGCGCGCCGACCTTCTTCGTCGACGGTACGATCGCGTGGGTCGGCACGCCGTGCTTTTCGAGCAGCTCGCGCATCGCGTAGCCGCCGGGCACGTGCCATAGCGCGCCGTGCTCGAGTTCCCCGCGCGCGCCGACGATCGCGCCCTTCCCATAGCTTTCGATCGACGCATGCGGCACCGCCATCGCCGTCAGCAGCCGTTGCGCCATCTCGAAGCCGAGCGGCTTCAGCGCTTCCATCGCGGGTTCTATTTTCGGCTCGTAGCGGCCCGCGAACGGATTCGTCATCACCGCGGCGATCGCGCCTCGTCTGAGCGGCTGCGCGGGCGCGGGGCCGAACTCGTGGAAGATGTCTTCGACGTGCGTCAGCACGCGGCGTATTTCGAACACGGAGCCTCCGTTGTCAGTGAAGCGCGCGTGGCGGACAACGCGCGTGAATCGTCGATGCCGGTGACCCGCGCCCGTCCTTGCAGGAACAGCGCGGCGCCTTCGATCAAACCCTGGTCGCGCAACCGCTTCGCGACATCGACGCCGCGCGCGAGCGCGAAATCGATCAGCGGCTGCGGCAGACGCGGCACGTCGACGGTCACCAGCAGATCGCCGAGATCGCTATCGTCCTTCAGCGACGACGCCGGACGCCGCACGATTCCCGCATGGTCGAGATCGACCGCGTTCGCGATCATCGTCGCGGCGGCGTCGGCGCTCGCGGCATCGCGCGCGAGCACGGTCACGCTGTCGGCGATGCCGAGACTGAAGCTGCGGCCGCGCCAGCCGCTCGTCGCGACGCCGCGAATCGGCTGCCGAGCGTCGAGCGTCAGATGCGCGTCGAGCGCAGGGTCGTGCGCGAAACGCGTGCCCGAAATTTGCGCGAGGTCCGCCAACACGCCCACCCGATACTTCTGCCCCGCCGCCAGGTGCAGCGCGATGTCGCCACCGTTGTTGATGAACGCACGCGCGATGCCGTCGCGCGCGAACGCGGCGATCAGTTCGTCGGCGACGCTGCCCGCGACTGCGGCCATCGGCGTGATGAAGCTCGAACGATGCGGATGACACGCATGCCACATACGCGTCGCGACCGGCCCTCGAAGCGGGCAATCATGTCGTGCCGCCACAGCCTGCACTGGTTGCCGAAGCGCGTTCAATTCGCGGACCAGCTCTTCCAGCACAGGGCTGAAGCGCTCCCAGCATGCGTCATATGCGGCACGCACCGCGTCGGGCTCGCCGTCGGCGCCGAGGATCAGGTCGATCGGCCCGTGCTGCCAATGCCAGCGGTGTTCGTCGAGGCGGGTTCGGGTGGGGGTCATCGCGTGATTTTTAGTCAGGGTGCTTAACCGGGCATTGCAGGCGGCCACGGATTGTCCGGATCGCGAGCCAGCGTCCGCCGCGCGAGCGGCGCGCCTTCCGTATGCGTCGGCCCGCTCGCGAGCACGCTCTGCAACGAGCGCACCGCCTCGACGTGGCCGCCGAGATCGCGGTACGTGTCGTACGTCATCGTGAATTCGATCGGCGCGACGAGCGCCGGTGTCGGCACCGTGCCGAACGAGCGGTCCGGCATGCGCGTCACGTCGACCATCACGGTGATGCCGCCGCCCGGCCACACATAAGCCGGCGCGCCGCCGCACGTGACGTTGACGTGCTTGCGCTTGATCGCGCGCGTGAGCAGCACCGGATTCTCGGTCGCGCCGGCGCGCAGACTGCCGCCCGCGCCGCCGAGAAACAGCACCGTCGCGAGCGACGGCTCGCAGTTCTCGCCGATCCGCTCGACCGTGCGGCGCACCGCGTCGGGCATCGGCGCGATGCGCGGCACGAGCTGTGCGTCGAGTTCGTACCATTGCGCGTGTTCGCCGGTCGTCGAGACCATCAGCACGCGCATGCCCGGCTTCGCGACCGACGGATCGAATCCTTCGACGATCGCGAGCGGGTCCTGAATGTCGGTGCCCCCCCAACCGGTGCCGGGATTGGCAACCTGGAAATAGCGGCCCGGCGTCGATTTGCGGCCGCGTATCTTGAGTCCCGAGCGCGTCATGCCGAGGCAGCGGCCCGCCTGGTGCTCGGTCAGCACGCCCGTAATGTGATCGTCGACGACCACCACCTCATCGACGTGGCCGAACCATTGCTTCGCGAAGATACCGATCGTCGCGGAGCCGCAGCCGACGCGCATGCGCTGCTCCTCGACACCGTCGACGATCGGCGCGACGCCGGCGCGAATCACGAGACTGGCGCCGCCGTCGATACCAAGCTCGACCGCCTCCTTGTTGCCGAGCGCGAGCATCATGTCGCAGGTCACGCGGCCTTCTTTCTTGCTGCCGCCGGTCAGATGATGGACGCCGCCGAGGCTCAGCATCTGCGAGCCGTATTCGGCCGTGCTCACGTGACCGACGATCTCGCCGTCGCAGCGCACGTTGGCCTGTTCGGGGCCGAGAAAGCGGTCGGTGTCGATCTTCACCTTGAAGCTGCAATAGCTGAAGATGCCTTCGGTGACGACGGTGACCATGTCGACGTCGTCGAGCTTCGACGCGACGATGAACGGCGCGGGCTTGTAGTCGGGATAGGTCGAGGAGGCACCGACGCCGGTGACGAACAGCGCGGGTTCGGTGGTGCCTGGGTCCGCGGCGGGGGCTGTGCCGAATTCGATCGCCGCATTTGCCGGATCGGCGTCGGCATCGTTCGCACGCGACAGAAACACCACCGGATCGACGCGTATCAACCGCCCATCCGCATTCGCATAACGGTCGCACGCGCCGGTGCGCCCTTCCGAGATCTGGCACAGCACCGGACACGCATTGCATTCGATCTTGTTCGAGGCCATGCGCTCGCTGCGCGACGCCGACTTTTCGAGCACGGTTGGGCCCGGCGTCGACGCGGTATCGCGATCGACACTCTCTGCACCGAAATCGACCTTCGTATGTTCTGTCATCGTGGGGTTCCGTACGACATCACAGGCGCGACATGGCTGGCGGTGCTGCTTGGTGCGCGAATCGTCCCGGTTTCAGGGCATTTCCGCGTGGGCCGCCCATTTTCATGTTGCGGTCACTCACCGTTCATGTAGTATCTTCTACACCAAACTCGATTGAAATCTACTCGATCAAAATCGACTGTGCAACGTGTTTTCCGTCACGCGGGATCATGGTGCAATGCGGCATCGGCCTGCTGAGTCTGCGCGCCCGCCGTTCAAACCTACGCTGACAACGAGATCCGAGACCGTCATGAGCCCCACCGCCGCCCGCAAGCCGGGCGCCATCGGTATCCGCGCGAAACAGGCGCAGGACACGCGCGCCAAGATCCTGAAGGCGGCCATCAGGGTGTTCGCGAAGCAGGGTTATGCGAGCGGCCGCATCGAAAGTATTTCGAAGGCCGCGCGTTCGCACGACCGGATGATCTATTACTACTTCGGCAGCAAGGAGCAGCTGTTCATCGAAGTGCTGGAGACGATCTACACGCAGTTCAACGAAGCGGAAAGCAAACTCGATCTCGATCTGCGCGATCCGGTGCATGGCCTCGAACAGATGGTCGAGTTCGTCTGGCAGTACTACCTCGATCACCCGGAGTTCGTGACGCTGCTGTCGAGCGAAAATCTGCACCAGGGCAAGCATGCGAAAAAATCGCAGAAGCTCAAGGAGATTTCGGGCTACGCGATTTCGGTCGTGCAGAGGCTATTGGAGGCGGGCCGCGCGCAGGACGTGTTTCGCGCCGATATCGCGGCGCGCGACGTGTATCTGATGATCGCGTCGCTCGGCTATTTCTATAACGCCAATCAGTACACGCTCGGCGCGTTTCTCGGCGAGCCGCTGATGGACAAGGCGGCGCTCGCGCATTGGCGCGAGGTGATCAAGGAGACGGTGTTGCGCGCGGTGTGCGTGCAGGTGCCGGTGAGCGTCGTAGCGACGACTACCGCATAAAAAATATCGGCGCCCGCCGAATTCGCGAATGAATGCCGTGCGGATTCCTTCGATACCAATCCTGAACGGCGCGCATTCCTTCACAACGGTAACAGGCGTTTTCGTTTTGCGGCTTTCGTTTGCCGCGGTTTTCGTGGCTTGAGGCTTCACTGCGCTGACCTTCGTAACGTCCGGCTTTTGCACATCTGCGTTTTGAACGTTCGTTGCGGCTGCATCTTCGCGTTCTTTTTTGTTGCTTTGATTCGCATTCTTTGTGTTGCGCCGGCAATCGTTGCGGCGTGGTTCTGTTTTCCCCACGAATCGGCCCCATACTCATATTCGCCGTGATCTTTCGCGATCAATTGCACTTGCCTCTGTCGGCTCGATACGCGGATGCAGATCAAACTGACGTACATCTTAAAAATTGTGTGCGGCCAGATGATCTGGTGTAATCGTTGGTTCGTACAACCAATGAGAAAAAAAACAATGGTGTGGATTTACAAACATGCGAGCGGCGAGCTGTATCACGATGACAAATTCATTACCGATGACGGATATGCAGGCAAGGGCGTACACAAAAATAAACACGGTAGCCAGTATGTCCGCGACCTGGGACCGATCCCCGTCGGTCTGTATGAAATTACGGCACCGTTTCCGCACCCTAAAACTGGACCGTTCTCGATGCGGCTCAACCCTGTTGCGGGAACGAGTTTGGGCGGGCGCGACGGCTTCATGATCCACGGCGACAGCAAGACTGACCCCGGCAACGCATCAAATGGATGTATCGTTCTGCACTTGCCATACCGCAAGCAAATCTGGAACAGTGGCGACAGAACGCTTAGGGTGGCACATCCATGAAACGCACTCTTGTAGTCCTGCTGCTATCCCTTCCCGCGTTATGCCTCGCGGAATCTAAACCAGAACCCCAATGCGACAGGTGGCCGACCAACATAGCCGAGGGGAGACTAAAAAAGGCTGGCATGCTTGGCAGTATCGACTATACGAAAACCCAAGCCGTGCAACTGGCGTCCGAGAAAATAGGAAAAGATGAGGATGGCGAACAGTTGTGGCGTGAGGTCTATCACATCACCTTTCACGAAAAAAACGGAAACAAGGTCAAGGTGATTGCTGTGAACGACGCTGGCGAATTTGAATGCTCAATGAGTGCCGTAGAGGTTTTTGTCGTTTCGAAGCATTTGCTGTCAAGAGTCGAGGCTGACAGAATGTTCAAGCAGATAGAGTGAGGTCCTTTGAATCCATGAAACACGCTTTTGCAGTCCTGCTGCTATCCCTTCCCGCGCTATGCCTGGCGGAACCCGGACCATACCCGCCATGCGGCGACCGGTTTCCGGCCTATGTGGCCCAGATGGCGCTAAGAAAAACTGACATCCTCTCCCTGGATTTCGATGCTACGAAAACAAGGGCCGTGCGACTGGCGTCCGAGAAGATCGGTAAATATGAGGATGGCGAACCAATGTGGCGCGGGGTCTATCAGATTACCTTTGAGGAGCGAAACGGAAATAAGATCAAGCTGATTGCTGTGTACGAGATAGGCGAACTGGAGTGTACGATTAGTGACGAGCAGTTTCTTATCGTTTCGAAACAGTTGCAGCGTGGCGGCGGGGACACTCGGTACAGGCATATCGAGTGAACCGCGCCAGTTCAGACCCGGACCCGCATCGCGCGGGTCTTTTTTTGCCTGCGAGCGGCGCGTCATAAGGCCCCTGCCTCGCTCTGTTTCAGTCATTACACCCCTGCCCGCGCGGCCCGTACGTCTGGTTCGGGTCTATCTGTAGGCTTCCACGAGATAGTCGCCAAGGCGGGCAATCGATCCGATACCGCTTCCGGCGCGAAAGCCCGTTGCGGGCCGCATGTAACCATCGCCCTCCCAGTCTTCGCACGCGTCGAGTACGGCCAGCTGCGTGGCGCGGAAGTGTCTGGCCGCCTCCCGCACGGTCGGATGCGAACGGATGGTTGGAGCTGATGGAGCCGGTACAGCCGGACTTGACGCAGCGGCTGCTGACGATCTTCTCGGTATCACCAGCGACGGGGATGCGACCATACGGAAACCGACCGCGTTGCAGGACTACGCGCGTAAAGCGCAGCGGGTGTGCGGCATCGATGGCGGCCGGAAATATTGAAAAAGGAGTCAGCCGTGCGTCGTTATACTCAGCTCTGCCCGTCAACTTTAAAAAATGGAGGTATGCGTGGGCGCTCTTTCCATATGGCACTGGCTGGTGTTTGTTCTTGTTGTCGTCATCGCGGAGATTATCCCGCTATGGCTGATCCTGAAGAAGGCGGGATATGCGGGCGCCTGGTCGCTGCTCGCCTTCATTCCGGTGGTGAACGTCATTCTGCTGTGGTTCATTGCCCTGGCCCGCTGGCCTGCATTGAACCCAAGACAGTCCTGATCTGTCGCGGCCGGCCGGAATGGACGAACTGAAATGGCCGGCCGCTACCGCAACCCTTCCTACCGCCAGTACCTGCCGCAGGAACTGCTCGATGAACTGCGCGCGGTGTCGAAGGCGACCCACCTTCGGGTGCAGCAGATCGTGCGGGTGGCCGTGCAGCGTTTCCTGCGTAAGCTGCGGAGTCCGTCGTGAGCACGCCTGCCCTCACCTTCGACCTGATCCTGCGCGATGCGCAGGATCAGTTACGTGTGCTCAGTCCTTACGACTTCGCCGCCGCGGCCGCCGCATCATCCTCGCGAAACAGCTTGTCGGCCAGATGGAATGCGGAGTTGGCCGCCGGCACGCCGCAGTAGATCGCGGTCTGCAGCAGCACTTCCTTGATCTGCTCGCGCGTCACGCCGTTGTTTTTGGCGGCACGCAGGTGCAGCGCGAGTTCTTCGCTGCGATTCAACGCCACCATCATCGCGATCGTCAGCAGGCTACGCGTATGACGCGGCAGACCTTCACGCGTCCAGATCTCACCCCACGCATAGCGCGTGATCAGGTTCTGGAATTCCTCGGTCAGTTCGGCGCGGTTCGCGAGTGAACGGTCGACGTGCGCGTTGCCCAGCACCGCGCGACGCACCTCCATACCGGCTTCGTAACGGTCTTCGTCGTTCATTTTGCCTCCGTCAGGAAGTCGAGCACGGTCTTCGTGAACTCACCGGCCTTTTCGATGTTGGAGATATGCGAGGCATTGAGTTCGACGTAGCGCGCGCCCGGAATCGACTGCGCAAGTTCGCGGCCTTGCGCGGCCGTGGCGGCCAGATCGTGCGTGCCGCTGATCACGAGCGTCGGCAGCTTGATGCCCGGCGTTTCGGGCCGCAGGTCGGCCGCGTCGATCGCGTCGCAGTTCGATGCGTAGCCTTCCTTGTCGGTATGCACGAACACGTCGCGGATCATCGCCAGCACGACCGGCTCGCGCTCGATGAAGTCTGCCGTGAACCAGCGCGGCAGCACCGCGTCGGCGAGCGCGAACATGCCTTCGCTGCGCGCCTTCGCGGCACGCGGCACCCACACTTCCGGCGAGCCGATGCGCGCGGCCGTGTTGCACAGCACGACGCGCTCGAAGCGGTCGCCGTGACGCGCGGCGAGTGCGACGCCGGTCAGGCCGCCCATCGATATGCCGCAGAAATTCGCGCGCGCGATCTTCAGCGTATCCATCAGGCCGAGCACGTCGCCGCTCAGCTGCTCGATCGTGTACGGACCCTTCGGCGCTTCCGAATGACCGTGGCCGCGCGTGTCGTAGCGCAGCACGCGGAAATGCTTCGACAACGCCGCGACCTGCGGCGTCCACATGGACATATCGCAGCCGAGCGAATTCGACAGCACGAGCCACGGCGCGTGGCCGTGACGATCGCCGTCGATACGATAGTGAAGCTCGGTGCCGTTGACTGCGGCGTAGGGCATGCCGGTTACTCCTTGGAATGGGCGCGCTGCGCGCGCGTGGTGTGAAGCGTCAGGGCGGCGTCGACATATGCGTGCGCCTGGCCGACGTATTGAGCGGGATCGAGCAGCTGCTTCAGGCGCTCGATCGAAAGATGTTCGGTGACGGCCGCGTCGGCGGCGAGCACGTCATACAGCGTCTTGCCGTCGCGGATCGCCGCCTTGGATGCGCGCTCGACCAGATGATGCGCGTCGAGCCGGCCGATGGAATCGCCGAGCGCGAGCATCACCGCTTCGCCGAGGATCAGGCCATGCGTGACGTCGAGATTCGCGGCGAGGCGCGCTTCGTTGACGTTCAGACCCGCAGCGATCTGTTCGATGTTCGCGAGCGCGCCGCCCGCGAGGCGCGCGAGATCCGGCAGCGCGTCCCATTCGGCCTGCCAGCCGCCGAGCGCGCGTTCGTGCTCCTGCACCATGCCGGCGAACACGGTCGCCACGAGGCCGGGCGCGCGCGTCGCGGCCGTCAGTACCGCCGCGCAACCGACCGGGTTGCGTTTGTGCGGCATCGTCGAAGAACCGCCCTTGCCGGCCGCGGCCGGTTCGGCGAGTTCGTCGATTTCGGTTTGCATTTGCAGCGACACGTCGCGCGCGATCTTGCCGAGCGTGCCGATCAGCATGCCGAACAGCGACGCCGTCTCGGCGATGCGATCGCGTTGCGTGTGCCACGGCAAGGTCGGTACCGCGAGGCCGAGTTCCTTGGCGAGCGACTGCGTGACCTGCGGCGCCGCCTCGCGCAGACTCGCGAGGGTGCCGGCCGCGCCGCCGAATTGCAGCACCAGCACACGTTCGCGCAGCGCGTCGAGCCGCTCGCGATGACGCAACAGCGCGTCGAGCCATTGCGCGCACTTCAGACCCAGCGTGATCGGCAGCGCCTGTTGCAGCCACGTGCGGCCGATCATCGGTGTCGCGCGATGGGTGGCCGCGAGTTTCGCGACCGCGTCGCAGGTAGCTTGCAGGCCACCGTCGAGCAGGTCGAAAGTGTCGCGCAGTTGCAGCACCGTCGCGGTGTCGATGATGTCCTGGCTCGTCGCGCCCCAATGCACGTATTTGCCAGCTTCGGCATCGGCGGCTTTGACGCGTGCAGTCAGTTGCTTGACGAGCGGAATCGCGAGGTTGCCGCCGAGCGCGGCGTCGCGTGCGAGCGCGTCGGCGTCGAGCTGGTCGGCCTGGCAGGCCGCTTCGATCGCGGGGACGGCGGATTCGGGAATGACTTTGTGCGCGGCAGAGGCGCGCGCGAGCGCGGCTTCGACGTCGAGCATCCGCTGCAGCGTGGCACGCGGCGCCCAGATGTCGTTCATCGGCTGTGTGCCGCAAAGAAGGCCAGTCAGACGGGCGCTGGAGTCGAGCATGGTGACGACGATGTTTGAGGGAATCGGAAGCGAAGAAGCGGCACGGCGCGCGGCGGTTCGAAGCAGACGCCGTGGCGGAGCAAGCGCTCGTAGCGCGCTTGCTCCGCGCTCGTGCCGTGCGTATGCCGCAGTATGTGCTGCGTATTGTGCGCCAAACGTGGACAACCCGTCGCTGAAGTTGCCAGGCCAGCGCTGACGAGGAGTTCGCCCCGTCAGCGCTGGCCCGTTCGCGCAATGCCGCTTTCAGACGAGACGCCATCGACGCGGCCGCAAAGCAGACCGCCGCCGCGACGCCTCAGCCAACCATCAGGCCGCGCGCGCGGCCTGCGTGCCGTCGGTCATCGGCACACCGGTCAGCTTCAGCAGTTCGTCGAAGCCGATGTCCGTGAAAATCTCGCGCACGACGAGGCCTTCCTTCGTGACGTCGATCATTGCGAGGTCCGTATAGATACGGGTCACGCAACCGATACCGGTGACCGGGTACGAGCACTCGGCGGTGATCTTGCTCTCGCCCTGCTTGGTCAGATGGTCCATCATCACGTAGACCTGCTTCGCGCCGATCGCGAGGTCCATCGCGCCGCCGACCGCCGGAATCGCGTCGGGTGCGCCGGTGTGCCAGTTCGCGAGATCGCCCTTCGCCGACACCTGGAACGCGCCGAGCACGCAGAAGTCAAGATGGCCGCCCCGCATCATCGCGAACGAATCCGCGTGATGGAAGTAGGCGCCGCCCGTCAGCAGCGTGACGTGCTGCTTGCCGGCGTTGATCAGTTCGTCGTCTTCCTGGCCCTTCGCCGGTGCCGGGCCCATGCCGAGCAGACCGTTTTCGCTGTGCAGGAAAATTTCCTTGTCGGCGGCGAGGTGGTTCGCCACCAGCGTCGGCACGCCGATGCCGAGGTTCACGTAAGCGCCTTCAGGGATGTCCTGGGCAACGCGCTTGGCCATTTCATCGCGAGTCAGTTTCTTCATGTCGGTCTCCGGGTCAGGCAGCAGCGTCGTGAGGATTGGGCGTCGGGGCATGCGCCGCTTGCGGCACCGCGATCACGCGTTGCACGAAAATGCCGGGCGTGACGATTTCTTCCGGATCGAGGCCGCCGAGCGGCACCACTTCCGACACCTGCACGATCGCGGTCTTCGCTGCGCTCGCCATGATCGGCCCGAAGTTACGCGCGGTCTTGCGATAGATCAGGTTGCCCCAGCGATCGCCCTTGTACGCCTTGATCAGCGCGAAGTCCGCGTGCAGCGGCGCTTCGAGAACGTAGTGACGGCCGTCGATCAGACGGGTTTCCTTGCCTTCGGCGAGCTTGGTGCCGTACGCGGTCGGCGTGAAGAAGCCGCCGATGCCCGCCCCCGCGGCGCGGATGCGCTCGGCGAGGTTGCCTTGCGGCACGAGTTCGAGTTCGATTTCGCCGGCGCGATAGAGCGCGTCGAACACATACGAGTCGGTCTGGCGCGGGAACGAGCAGATGATCTTGCGCACGCGCTTGGCCTTCAGCAGCGCCGCGAGGCCGATATCGCCGTTACCTGCGTTGTTGTTGACGATGGTGAGGTTGCGCGCGCCCTGCTCGATCAGCGCGTCGATCAATTCGGACGGCATGCCGGCCGTGCCGAAGCCGCCGATCATGACGGTCGCGCCGTCGTGGACATCGGCGACCGCCGATTGAAGTGTCTCGAAAATCTTGTTGATCATGTCGAATTTCCTTTGGGGGCGCTACGTGCCGCTGGGCTCACAGCCGTAACCGGCAAGGCTCGCGCGGAAACAGTCTCCGGGCATGCTGGCGACGGCTCGCGAGGGGGAGAGCGGGCTGGCGCCTTCGATTGCTTCGCCGTTGAATTGTTCGTTGCGTGAACATGGATTCGTTTAGCGAACGCTTCGGCGATTATGGTTGTCCTGTGGGCGGGTTGTCAAGGCAGGGAAACCCCCTTCATCATAGGTCGCCACGCGCGGCGGCGAAGGTCCGGGATGCCCTCGTCCAGCGCTCGCCCTGCGCGCGAAAATGCCGGCCGCGTAAAATCCCACTATGCTTATGGGCGATTTTTCAACTAGGCTCTATAGCGATACGGCATAAGCATTCCCTTGCCCTGCCCGCCCCGCGAGCCATAACAAGCATGTCCGAGACACATCTGGATCTGAACCTGATCCCCTATCTGGTCGCGATGGAAGACACGCGCAACGTGAGCCGCGCCGCCGAGCAGCTCGGCGTGAGCCAGCCGCGCGTGAGCACCGCGCTTGGCCGCCTGCGCGAATACTTCGACGATCCGCTGTTCGTGCGCACATCGAAAGGCATGGAGCCGACACCGCGCGCGCTCGCGATCCTGCCCGCCGCGCGCGACGCGTTGCTGCGCATCGAGAAAGGCATGCTCGACGTGCAGGATTTCGATCCGGCGACGAGCACGCACACGTTTTCGATCGCGCTGTCCGACGTCGGCGAAATCGTGTTTCTGCCGCGTCTTTTGCAGCTGTTCGCCGAGC
Source organism: Paraburkholderia sp. HC6.4b (assembly GCF_014200875.1). Classification (NCBI taxonomy): domain Bacteria; kingdom Pseudomonadati; phylum Pseudomonadota; class Betaproteobacteria; order Burkholderiales; family Burkholderiaceae; genus Paraburkholderia; species Paraburkholderia sp. HC6.4b. The sequence goes on along the minus strand of NZ_JACHDC010000018.1, from coordinate 124,985 downwards.
GCGCGCCGTCCGCGAAACTGCGCTCGGTCACGCTGTCGCCGTCGCAAGTGGAACGCGGGCTCGAATCGGGCGATGTCGACCTCGCTGTCGGCTATTTTCCGGACCTGGCGGGCAACAACTTCTTTCAGCAGCGGCTCTTCACGCATCGCTTCATCTGCCTGATGCGCAGCGGACATCCGCTGTCGAAGGGGCCGCTCACGCTCGAGCAATACGTGGCGTCCGGGCATGCGGTCGTGCGCGCCGAGGGACGCAGCCAGGAAGTGCTCGAGCAGTACCTCGAAAAGAAGCGCATCAAGCGACGCGCGGTGCTCGAAACGCCGCACTTCATGAGCCTGCCTTTCATCCTCGCGCGCACCGATCTGCTCGCGACCGTGCCGCACGCGATCGGCTTCGCGTACGTGTCGGAGCATGCGTCGATCATGCTCGTCGAGCCGCCGCTGCCGCTGCCGCGCTTCGACCTGCGGCAGCACTGGCATCGCAAGTTTCATAACGATCCGCGCGGCAGTTGGCTGCGCGGCGTGGTCGCCGAGCTGTTCAACGATGCGATGGACGAATGGCCGAAGTAGCCGTGCGCAGCACGCCCGCGACTGCCCCGGCCGCGAAAGGGGCATCGGCACCTTCGGCGCAAAACATGGAACAATGACCTCAGTTACTGACCCCGCGCGTCGCGCAGCGTCGACGCGCGATCCAGGAGGACGACGCATGACCAGCAGCAAGGCAAAGAAGACCAAACCCGTAGCGGCCGCCGAACGCCCGAGCCGCGAAGAAGCTGAGGCAGCCGTGCGCGTGCTGCTGCGCTGGGCCGGCGACGATCCGCAGCGCGAAGGCCTGATCGACACGCCGGCACGCGTGACGCGCGCTTACGACGAGTTTTTCGTCGGCTACCAGGTCGATCCGCGCGACATCCTCGCGCGTACCTTCTCCGAAGTGGACGGCTACGACGAAATGATCGTGCTGAAGGACATCCGCTTCGAAAGCTATTGCGAGCACCATATGGTGCCGATCATCGGACGCGCGCACGTCGCGTATCTGCCGAACCATCGCGTGGTCGGCATTTCGAAGCTCGCGCGCCTCGTCGATGCGTTCGCGAAACGGCTGCAGATCCAGGAAAAGATGACGGTGCAGATCGCCGATACGCTGAACGACGTGCTGCAGCCGGCCGGCGTGGGCGTGATTCTCGAAGCCGCGCATCAGTGCATGTCGACGCGTGGCGTGCACAAGGCGGGCGTCACGATGGTCACGTCGCGCATGCTCGGCACGTTCCGCACCGATCCGTCGACACGGCGGGAGTTTCTGGCGATCGTCGGGAATCCGGGCGTGGTGGCAGTGCCGAATGCCTGATGAGGTGGACCCGGGGGCTGCTCGTGGTTCGTTGACGATGCAGCCCCCGCCCCTGCGAATCCAGCGTGCGCGTCCGCGCGCACTCTCTTCAAGCGCGCCGGCCACCTTGCGGTGGGCACGCGGGGTTGACAGTTAGTTGCGTATTGACGATTGAGGCCGATGGTCGATACCGGCCGTCCACGCATGCCAGCCCAACAGCAGCAACAGGAGCGCCTCAATTGGTCGAGTTTCCGTTGTCGGCGGTTTCAACCTGGGGCAGCGCTATCGTGTTCGTCAACGTCCTGCTGACGCGCCTCGGCGTACCGATTCCGGCCGTGCCGATGCTGCTGTTCGCGGGCTCGGCGATCGCTGCGGGCACCCTGGCGTTCTGGCCGACCCTCGGCGCGGCGGTGCTGGGCGCATTGATCGGCGACGGCACCTGGTTCGCGGCGGGCCGTCTGTATGGACGCAAACTGCTCGCGTGGCTCGGCCGCTTGTCGCCCGCCGTCGATACGAGGCTGGAAACCGCGCGCGCGCTATTCGAACGCTATGGCGTGCCGCTCGTGTCGATCTCTAAGTTCGTGCCCGGCCTCGGCCTGATCACGCCGCCGCTGATGGGTACGACCGCCGTCGACATCCGCATCTACGCACTATGGGATCTGGCGAGCGTGATCGCGTGGGCGACGTTCTGGCTGCTCGGCGGCGCGGCCGTGGAACGCGAGGTGCATATGCTGCGCGCGTTCGTCGAGCAGCGCGGCGGCACGATCGCCGACATTCTTCTTGCGGTGGCGCTCGTCTATCTGCTCTACCGGCTGTATCTGCGATATTACGAACGGCGCCGGTTCACGCGAGCCACGTCGGCCCAAGCCGAGCCGATGCTGGCCGCGCCGACGCAGGCCTCATCGGCGAGTGCCGCCGCGTCGAGCATGCCGTGGCGCTGGCGGTGCTCCGGCCGCCTGCGCCGCATGGCGCCGTCCCGCGTGCTCGATGCGCGGCCCGGCGCTCCGCTGCTCGATCTGCGACGCCAGATTCCCGACGCGCGCGCGCTCGATCCGCATTCGCCTGAGCAGATCGACGGCGCGCTGCGCACGCACGACATGGTCATCTATTGCATCTGCCCGGACAGCGCGACCGCGCTCGAAGTCTCGCAACATATGCGCAGCAATGGCTACACGCGGATTCGCGCACTGCGCGGCGGGCTCGATGCATGGCAGCGGCGTGGCTTCCCGGTGGGCTTGCTGGCTTACGCGGATGGTTCGGCCGCCGATCGGCCGCGCTCGGCGTTGCGGGACGAAACACCAGCGGCGGTGACGTTGCGCGGCTTCGCGCCGCGCAGTGCGGAGCGCGCCTGAATTGCGCTGCGTCGCGACAATCTGGGCCGGGAAGGCGCTCACGCTCACGCGAACGAACACCTGGCGTTAAGGCGCCGCCCCCGTGCGCGAGACCCCCTGCGTCGCCGAATACTCGTCCCACTGCGCCGACCGGGTGCGATTGCGCCCTTCGTTCTTCGCCACATACAACTGTCCATCAGCGGCCGCCATCAGCTCGAGTCCGTTCGCGACATCCGTGGCGCTCGGCAGCGCCGTCGCGCAGCCGACGCTCACCGTCACCGCCTGCGGCGCATCGTGTCCGCGCACGATGACCTGGTTTTCCACCTTGCGACGAATCTGCTCCGCGACCGCGAACGCGCCCTGCGCGGTCGTATCCGGCAGCACCACCGCGAACTCTTCGCCGCCGTAGCGCGCGACCAGATCGGCCGAGCGCCGCACCACGGACGCGATGCAATCAGCCACCGCGACCAATACCTCGTCGCCGCTCTCATGGCCGTAGGTATCGTTGAAACGCTTGAAGTGATCGATATCGATGAACAGCACCGACAGCGGCTTGTTCTCGCGTCGCGCACGCTTCCATTCGTCGTCGAGCCGCTTGTCGAGCACGCGGCGATTGTTGAGCCCGGTCAGCGGATCGGTCGCGGCAAGACGCAGCAGCGCGGCCTGCGCGCGCTGTTTGTCGCGCAGCGCGAACGCGAGCAGCCACGACACGAGCACGAACACCGAGCCGAACGAGATGGTCAGCGCGGCGGCCACGTGGCTGCGACGCTGCCACGGCGCGAGCACGTCATCGACAGCGGGCGCGACGGCCACGATCAGCGGCGTGCCCGGTACGTGCGTGTAGGTGAAGATGCGACGCACACCGTCGACCCGCGAGACCGATACGTAGGTGCCGGAGTCGTGCACCGTCATCGGTGCGAAGGTCGGCGACTTGGCGACGCTGGTGCCGATAGCGCGCGCGTCGAACGGCTTGCGCGCGAGCAGCGTGCCGTCCGCCATCACGATGAAAACCGAGCCCTGCTCGCCGGTGTCGATCCGGTCCAGCAGGTGCTGGAAATACTCGATGCGGATCGCGAGCAGCGCGATGCCGGCGAAGCGGCCTTGCGCATCGTCGATGCGCCGCGTCAGCGCGATCGACAGCTTGCCGCCACGCAGCCGCGACATGAACGGATGCGAGAAATACAGGCCCGCCGCCGGATTGCGCTGATGCACCTGAAAGTATTCGCGATCGTCGAGATGGACGGTGGTGTTGGCGTCGGCGTACTGCGCGGCGGCCACTTCACCGTCGGCGCCGACTATATACGCGCCGCCGAGAAACGCGGCGGTGGTCGCGCGATCGAACAGCATCGCCTGGCGCACCGGGACCGGCAGCGTCCAGGTGAGCGGATCGCCCGCGGCATCCACCATCGATTGCAGCGACAGACTATAAATTTCGACGTTGCGCGCGAGATCGGCGGAAATGATCGACACAAGGTTTTGCGACGTCTGGCGCGCATGATCGAGCATTTCGCGGCGGCCTTCGCCGACCTCCACCGCCGTCAGGATCGACATCGCCAACGCGACGAGCGTGCCGGCGATGCCGGCCACCCACGGGCGGTTGCCCACATAGCGGGTCATCCCGGCTCGAACGGCGCGCAACGTCAGGCGCAGCCGATGACGCAGCGAAAGCCCATGCGGTGCCACGCTCCTCGCCTCCTTCGCGGACTATTCTTTCGGGCCGCAGCGCGGTGCGCCGTGCATTTTGGGCTGCGGATCCTCCGCGCTAGCGAGGACCGAACGCGCTCTCTCAGCCCAGTAGCTCCGACGCCGCGCGCAAGCGGCGTTTGCGTTTCCTGTCGAGCCAACCCAACGCGGCTTCGATGTGGTCCGCGTCGGCAAACGATGCGGCATTGTCGCGCAACAGCGTTTCGCTCGCGACGGTATCGTTGAGCATGCCGAAGCGCTTCTGGATTTTTTTCAGGCGCTTGAGCGTGCGCTTATGGCTGGTTTTAAGCACCGGCCCGAAAAACTCGAACAGATAGCGCAGTTTCTTGCCCGCTTTTCTGACATCGTGAAAGGCTGCGTAATTCGAGCGTTTCGCATGGCGCGCGCGTTTGATGCGCTTTTTCAATGAGCGCTCCGACGCCCCTATGCGTCGAGCGGCAAATTTGCGCAGCGCAATAGCCGAATCGTGCGTGGCCTGCAGTTGCGCGGAAGTGGTGGCCAACGCATCGCGCAGCAGGTGTTTGACGTCGGCGTTCAACAACGTCTCGCGGCTGGTCGCCAGTGTGTCGCGGCGCGCCTGCTCGAGCTTCGGCATCAATGCTTGCGCGCCGCTGTCTTGCTGCCTGAGCAACGCGATCAGGATGTCCCAATCGCGCGTTTTACCCGCCGCGGTGGCGAGAAACTTGTAGACCGCGCGTTGCCGGGAATTTTCGCCCTTGTCGAGCAGCGGTGCGAAAGCCCACCATAACGAACGCAAACGCCGCAGTGAAACGCGCAGTTTGTGCAGCGCTTCGGGTGACGCGTCGCCATGCACCCCTTTGGCGAGCCGGATCGCCTCATCGACGAGGGGCGCTGCATAGGAAGTGAAGGCTCGCTGTGCCGGTTCGTCCTCTACCGGCTCGTTGACTGTCTCGCTGTCTTGCTTCATCGACGCTCCCGGGAAACATGACCTTACTTCCAGCGTAGCAAAAATGATGCTCAGGAGGATCGCGGCGCGTGTCAGCCGGCTCTTCCCTCACGCATTGGCGCGTCGCGCCGGCAGCGTCTATCCTCGACCGATAGGATCGCGCGTTGCACGGTTCGGCGAGTGCTCCGGCGACGATGCAGTGTGCAGTGCGGCAAATGCCGCAAACAGACCTTAGGAGGATGTATGCGAATACTCGTTGTCGGTGCGACCGGCCTGCTCGGTTCGCACATCGTGAGGCTGCTCGCCACGGAACATGACGTGGTCGGCGCGAGCCGCAAAGGCTCCGAACTGCACGTCGACCTGTCGGACAAACGCAGCATCGAAGCGATGTATGCGCAAGCCGGCAGCTTCGACGCGATCATCTGCGCGGCCGGCTCGGCGAAATTCGCGCCGCTCGCGGCGCTTGGCGACGAAGACTTTTCTTTTAGTCTTGCCAATAAACTGATGGGGCAGGTCAATCTGGTGCGCTGCGGCGTGGACCATGTGTCGCAAGGCGGCTCGTTCACACTGACGAGCGGCGTGCTCGCGCAACAGCCGATGGAAGGCAGCGCCGCGGTCAGCATCGTCAATGCAGGTGTCGAAGCGTTCGCGCGCTCGGCCGCGCTCGAGTTGCGAGGCAAGGCCCGCGTCAATGTGGTGAGCCCGGGGTGGGTCGCCGAAACGCTCGAATCGATGGGCCGCGATCCGTCGCAAGGGGTACCGGCGGAAATCGTCGCGCAAGCTTATAAACGCACCCTCGGTGGCAGCGCAAGCGGCGAAGTAGTCAGCGCATCGTAAGCGCAACCGAAGCCCGCTCGCCGCTCGTGCTCTTGCTTAGTTCGGTTCGGACATCTTGCTATTCCCGTCCGCCAGCCCGCGTAGTATTTACCGGCGTGAGCGGCGTAGCATAGGGCGCGCCGCGCCTGCTTTTCCCGCCCCCCAATGCCGTCACGTAGTTGTCATCGTTGCGACACACAGTGAAAGCAGCATCAAGAACTCTGCGACCACTTTTTGGGGCTCACGTCATGCCGGAACTTTCGTATCCGCAACCAGGCGCCGCCAGCGGCAAAGGCCGTAACGCGGGCCTGGTTATTTTCGTTGCCCTGCTCATCGCGGGCGTCGTGTACTGCGGCGTTCATCTGATAGACGATCTGCAGCCCGTACGCGAAAGCTCGGTACTGCCGTATCTGCTGCTCGGTGTCGCGCTGCTGATCGCGCTCGGCTTCGAGTTCGTCAATGGCTTTCACGATACGGCCAACGCGGTCGCCACCGTCATCTACACCCACTCGCTGACGCCGAATATCGCGGTGGTCTGGTCCGGCACGTGGAATTTTCTGGGCGTGCTGACGTCGAGCGGAGCGGTCGCCTTCGGCGTGCTGCAACTGCTGCCCGTCGAGTTGATTCTGCAGGTTGGCAGCAGCGCCGGCTTCGCGATGGTATTCGCGCTGCTGATCGCCGCGATCATCTGGAATCTGGGCACGTGGTCTTTGGGCCTGCCGTCTTCGAGTTCGCACACGCTGATCGGCTCGATCATCGGCGTAGGTCTGATGAATCAGATGCTGCATGGTGCGAACGGCACCAGTGGCGTGGACTGGAATCAGGCGCTCGGCGTCGGCAAGTCGCTGCTGTTTTCGCCGATCGTGGGCTTTCTGCTTGCGGGCCTGCTGCTGCTGATCCTGAAGGCCGTCGTGCGCGTGCCCGCGCTGTATGCCGAGCCGAAGGGCAAGGAGCCGCCGCCGTTCTCGATTCGCTGCCTGCTGATTCTGACCTGCACGGGCGTGTCGTTCGCGCATGGCTCGAACGACGGCCAGAAAGGCATGGGGCTGATCATGCTGATCCTGATCGGTACCGTGCCCACCGCCTACGCGCTGAACAAGGCGGTCACGCCGGCGCAAACGCAGAACTTCGTCGCGGTCGCGCATCAAACCGCGGCGACGCTGTCGCGCTACACGCAGGGCGCGGCGCCTTCCGCGGATCCGCGCGCCGACGTCGAGGCCTTCGTGCGCACCCGTCAGCTGACGCCCGCCACGCTGCCGGCGCTGCAGCAGCTGACCGAGCAGATCGGTCGCCAGGTCGCCGAGTCGGGCTCGATGGCCGCGGTGCCGCAAGGCATCGTCGATAACGTGCGCAACAACATGTATGTCACCTCCGAGGCGATCCGTCTGATGCAGAAGGCCAATCAGCCGCAGTTCTCGCCCGAAGACGCGAAGGTCATCGCCAACTTCAGAACGCAGATCGACCACGCGACCAAGTTCATTCCGCCGTGGGTCAAGGTGGCGGTCGCGATCGCGCTGGGTCTCGGCACGATGGTCGGCTGGAAGCGCATCGTCGTTACGGTGGGCGAGAAGATCGGCAAACAGCATCTGACGTACGGCCAGGGCGCGTCGGCTGAACTCGTCGCGATGGTCACGATCGGTGCCGCCGACGTCTACGGTCTGCCGGTGTCGACGACCCATGTGCTCTCTTCCGGCGTGGCCGGCACGATGGCGGCCAACGGCTCGGGTCTGCAATGGGCCACGGTGCGCAGTCTGATCCTCGCATGGGTGCTGACGTTGCCCGCGTCGATCGCGCTCGCGGGCGGGCTGTTCTGGGCGTTCCGTTCGGTGTTCTGAGTTCGCCGATCTGGCGGGGCGAAGCACGAAGAAAAGCGCGGTACGCTGATATACGTACCGCGCTTTTTCGTTGGCCGGCTATTTCATACGATCCGCTGTTAATACAGCTCAGGCACGATCATCGACTGAGGCACCGGCTGACGGCTATAGTCTTCGTGATAGACACGCGACGGCAAGTCGATCTGCGGATGCTCGATCTCGTGATACGGCACCTGGCTCAGCAGATGCTGAATGCAGTTCAGGCGCGCGCGTTTCTTGTCGACGGCCTGCACGACCCACCACGGCGCCTCGGGGATATGCGAGCGCTGCAGCATCACCTCCTTCGCCAGCGTATAGGCTTCCCAGCGGCGCCGGCTTTCGAGATCCATCGGACTCAGCTTCCACTGCTTGAGCGGATCGTGAATGCGGTTCTGGAAGCGGATTTCCTGCTCTTCGTCGGTGATCGAAAACCAGTACTTGAGGATCTGCACGCCGCTGCGCGCCAGCATCTTTTCGAACTCCGGCACCGAGCGGAAAAACTCTTCGTATTCCTCGTCGGTGCAGAAGTTCATCACGCGCTCGACGCCCGCGCGGTTGTACCAGCTGCGATCGAATAGCACCATCTCGCCGCCCGCCGGCAGGTGCGATACATAGCGCTGGAAATACCATTGCGTGCGCTCGCGATTGTTCGGCGCGGGCAATGCGGCCACGCGGCACACGCGCGGATTGAGGCGCTGTGTGATGCGCTTGATCGCGCCGCCCTTGCCGGCCGCGTCGCGCCCCTCGAAGATCACGACGAGCCGGTGCCCGGTCGCGACGATCCAGTCCTGCAGCTTGACCAGTTCTCCCTGCAGCCGGAACAGTTCGCGGAAGTACTGCTTGCGCGCCTCGCGATGCTCGGGCGTCAAGCCGGCCGGGCCGTCGATGATGCGGTCGTCGACCTCCATTTCGAGTTCTTCGTCGTAGGCATCGATGAGGTCTTCCTCGAAACGGCGTTGCCGCTCCGCCATCAGTTCGATATCGGGTCTCGGGTCCGGCTCTTTCATTGCGGCTCTCCTCGCAACAGGAATGGGATGGCGCGCGGCGGCTAGCGCGACGCGGTCGCGTTCGATTATCGAAGCGCGAGGTGTCAGCCGTGTTACCGCGTGGGCGGCCGCTGCATATGCGTGATAACCCCATGATAGCGAGTTTTGCCCCGACTTCCGCCGCTAGGGCAGTGGCTGCGCGAAGCTCAGTTCGTGGCCGTCCGGATCGGTGATATGAAAATAGCGCTCGCCCCACGGCGCATCCGACGGCGCGAACGTCGGCTGCAAGCCTGCCGCCACCGCCCTGGCATGGAACGCGTCGACGTCCGACACGTAGATGATCACGCGCCCCCACCAGTTGACCGGCGCGCGCGCATCAGCGATCAGGTTCAAATACGAACTGCCGAACGCGAACGACGTGAAGGCCTCGCGCGGACCGCCGAACTTGATCGGGAAGCCGAGCGCTTCGTAGAACGCGACGGCGCGCTGCATGTCGCTGGTGGCGAGCGTGATCGCACAGAGCGACTCGATGCGTGGACCCGGCTGCGGGGATTGCGGCGCTGAAGCGTTAGATGCGGACATGAACAGGGTCTCCGTGGCGCGAGCGAGCGGCGAGCGACGGCCCGCCCGGGAAAGTGTCTCACGGGCAGTGGCCACCGGTCTGGCGGCGCGGCCGGGACACCGCCCACGCCCCGCGATGCACTTGAAAACTCGCGCACCGTCCCGCATCTCGGAGCCCGTCTATCCGGAGCATCGTTATGGGAAGCCGCCCACGCTTCATCGATGACCTGTCGAGCGCCGCATCCGACGCCCCCGGGCCCCAGTCCACCGACCTTTTGACCCACGACGACGACGCGCTGCTCGACGCCTACTCCCGCACCGTGATCGGTGCACTGGAGCGCGTGCAGCAGGCGGTCGCGTTTATCGCCGTCGAACGCCGGCTGCCCGGCGACGCGTCCGCGCATGGGCGCGGCGCGCGCGGCGGCACCGGCTCGGGCTTCCTGTTCACGCCCGACGGCTACCTGCTGACCAATAGCCACGTCGTGCATGGCGCGACGCATATCCAGGTGACGCTGGCCGACGGCGCGAAGTTCGACGCCGATCTGGTCGGCGACGATCCCGGCAGCGATCTCGCGGTGCTGCGCATCGGTTCGCCGGAACCGCTGGCGCATGTCGAACTCGGCGAATCATCGAAGCTGCGCGTCGGGCAGATCGCCATTGCGGTCGGCAACCCGCTCGGGCTGCAACAGACCGTGACGACCGGCGTCGTTTCGGCGCTCGGCCGGTCGCTGCGCTCGAACTCCGGCCGCATGATCTACGACGTGATCCAGACCGACGCGGCATTGAATCCGGGCAACTCGGGCGGACCGCTGATCAATTCGGCGGGTCAGGTGATCGGCGTGAATACCGCGATCATTCCTGGCGCACAGGCCATCTGTTTTGCGACCGCGATCGATACCGCGAAGTGGGTCATCATGCAGATCTTCGCGCACGGTCGCGTGCGACGCGCGTATATCGGCGTGGCCGGCACGACGACGCCGCTGTCGCGCCGCGTGCAGCGCTACTTCGGGCTCGGCACGCAAAGCGGCGTGCGCGTGATGGAGATCGTCAAAGGCAGTCCGGCGGCGCTCGGCGGCTTGCGCACCGACGACACGATGGTCGCGATCGACGCGCAGCCGGTGCAGGATGTGGATGCACTGCAACGCACGCTCGATGCTTCGCGTATCGACAAGCCGGTCAACGTGACGGTGTTGCGCGGCGCGCAGCGGGTGGAGTTGACGGTGACGCCGGTGGAGCAGGCAGGGTGATGGGGGGATTGCCGGGGGACTGCGGGGTGGACAGTCAGGCGCCACCCTACCGCAAACCCTACATTAGACTCTACAAGAAATAATTAAAATCCTTATAAATCAATTTATTGAACGATATAATCAACAACATCTAACTCTACATTAAACCCTACAATCCGCGATGACGACCGTCGTATCGTTCGAACCCTTGTTTCCTGAGGACCGTGTATTGGATCCGCTGATCGAGCGCACGACCGAACTCGTCGACTCATCGCAAAAGCTCCTTGCCGTAAGCGGGACGCCATTTGCCGCGGCGCTCGTCCCGCAATTGCGTGCGATGAATTCGTACTACACAAATAAGATCGAAGGCCAGCACACCACGCCCGCCAGGATCGAGGCCGCTCTCAAGCGCGACTATTCAGCTGACGTCGCCGAGCGCAAAAAGCAGCGCCTTGCGATGGCGCATATTGCAACGGAATCCTCGCTCGAAGAAGAGTGGGATTTGCTTGCGACGCCCGCCCTGTTCGAGCCCGCACGACTTACGGCCATTCATGAGCGATTTTTTTCCTATTTGCCGGTCGCTGAGAGATTTACCAGCGAGGGCGAACCAATCGTGCCGGGCGAACTTCGCAGATCGGACGTCACCGTGGGCCGGCATCTCGCGCCAGAACCTGAAATGATCGCGCCATTGCTCGATGCATGGGCCAAGCGATATGCGCGCCTACGGATCAAGGACCATCAGTTGATCGGCATCGCCTGCTCGCATCATCGGTTGGCATGGACTCACCCGTTCGCAGACGGCAATGGCCGGGTGGCACGTCTGCATTCACATCTCGCTTTACAATCGGCCGACTTGACGCATGGCCTATGGTCTCCGCTTCGCGGTCTCGCACGCGAACATGAGCTGTACTACGCAAGATTGAGCGAAGCCGACCAGACGCGCCGCAATGACCTCGATGGCCGAGGCAATCTATCCCAGGAGGGCCTGGTGCGTTTCGCGCGGTTCTTTCTCGATTGCTGCCTGGACCAGGTAAGCTTTATGGTTCGCATGACCGAGTTCGATGGCATTGCAGATCGCCTGCTCGATCTATTGCGTTACCTCGATTCGAATCCGTGGATGATCGGCTCCGAAAAATCGGTGATCAAACCGGAGGCCTCGGCACTGGCGATGGAGTTTGTGGCGACGCGGCGTGCAGTCAGCCGCGCCGAATTCAATCAGATACTTGGCGTTACTGATGTTCTGGCTCGCCGAATTACGCGCTCTCTACTTGATATTGGACTGCTCGACTCGCCTTCCCATCGCGGCAATCTCTCGTTCGGTCTCCCATTGAAGAGTCTTCGATTTCTATTCCCGAGACTATGGCCCGAAGTCGATCAGGACTAGGCTGATCGTCGAAGAGAATGGCTGCGACCGGCTCTCCTCCCTACCGAACCACCCGCGTCACCCCTCGCCCGCGCGGATCGGCCGCCGCCTCCGGCTCGTTCCCATCGATCCTGATCACCTGAACATCGCCGGTGAATTCCTGCCCTTCCAGCTTGTAGCCCTTCGCCTCGAGTTGCTGGGCGAGTTCGCCCTCGATCGGCTTGTACGGCTCCGAATAGATCGTATTCGGCGGCAATAGCTGGTGATGGAAACGCATCGCGGCGAGCGCATCCGGCAACGGCATGTCGAAGTCGTAGATGTCGGTGATCACCTGGAAGATCGTCGTGAAGATGCGCGATCCGCCCGGCGTGCCGATCACGAGCGCGACCTTGCCGTCCTTCGTCAAAATCGTCGGCGCCATCGACGACAACGGGCGCTTCTTCGGCTCGATCGCATTCACGTCGCTGCCGACCACATCGAACATGTTGGCGGCGCCCGGCTTCGCGGAGAAGTCGTCCATCTCGTCGTTCAGCGCGATGCCTGCCCGATCCACCACGACGCCCGAGCCGAACGCGCCGTTCAGCGTGTACGTGTTCGACACCGCGTTGCCCCATTTGTCGACCACCGAAAAATGCGTGGTCTCCGCCTTCTCCGGCATCGAGGTCCCGAGCCCCGGCTGAATGCTCTTCGTGTCCGACGGCGCATTCGGATCGACCTCGGCCGCGCGCTTGGCCAGATACGGGTCGTCGATCAGTTGCGCGACCGGCACCTTGTAGAAATCCGGGTCGCCGAGATACTGCGCGCGGTCCGCGAACACGCGCTTCTCGAGCTCCGCGATCAGATGCACGTATTGCACGGAATTGAGCGGCACGTTCTTGAACTCGGGCGCGATATCGGCCTTCATCTTCAGCAGTTGCACGAGCCCGACGCCGCCCGAACTCGGCGGCGGCGCGGTGATCACGCGGTAGCCGTTCCAGTTCGCCTGCACCGGCTCGCGCCAAACCGCCTTGTACTGCGCGAGATCGGCCTTCGTAATCAGGCCGTGGCCGCGCATTGAAGCGGCGATCAGATCCGCAGTCTTGCCCGTGTAGAAATCTTTCGCGCCCTGATCGGAAATACGCTGCAGGACCGCGGCAAGGTCAGGCTGCCTGAAGGTGACGCCCTGCTTCAGATTGCCGAAGTAGGTGTCGAAATTGGTCCTGCCCGCGAAGTTCTTCGCCGCATCGTCGCGCCGCTTCTGCAGTTGCGGGGCGACCACGAAGCCGTCGCGCGCATAGTGAATAGCCGGCGCGAGCACCTGCTGCCATTTCAGCTTGCCGAAACGGCGCTGCGCTTGCCACATGCCGTCGACGGTGCCTGGCACGCCCACCGCGCGATAGCCGACCAGGCTCATGCCTTTGATGATCTCGCCCTTGTCGTCGAGATACATGTTCTTCGTCGCGGCGAGCGGCGCGCGCTCGCGATAGTCGAGGAAATACGGCTTGTTGTCGACGTACAGCGTCATGAACCCGCCCCCGCCGATGTTGCCCGCATCCGGGAACGTGACCGCGAGGGTGAAGGCGATCGCGGCGGCCGCATCGACCGCATTGCCACCTTCGTTGAAGATCTGCTCGGCGGCATCGGCGCTGTATGAGTCCGGCACCGCAATCGCCGAACCGGCAAGCACGGCCGGTTGCGTCTTCGCGGGCGCTTTCGCGACAGCAGGCGCCGCCTCGAGAAACCCGGTTGAAACGCAGAGGATTGCGATCAGGGCAAGACCGCTGATCGAAGCACTGGTTGAAGCTTTGACGTTGCGAAACAACTTCATGACCTCCTCATCGACGACGACATCCGCATGATGGCTTACGCGCGCCCGCGACGGCCGCGCGAGATCTCATCGCCCGCGTCTCGCGGCAGCCGCCGCGTAATCGGAATCGACAGGCACGAGAACAGACCGACGACGAGAAACGCCGGCCAGAAATCGGAGAACACGATGTTCGGATGCCCTTGCACACGATGCGAAATCTGCAGCACGATGCCCGAGATCGTCACGCCGAGGCCGAGCGACATCTGCTGGATGACGCTCGCGACACTCGTCGCGCGGCCCACGTCGCTGCCCGGAATATCGGCATAGGCCAGCGTATTGAGCGACGTGAATTGCAGAGAAGGAAAGAAGCCGCCCACCAGCACGATGCCCCAGATCACCCAATGCGGCGTGCCGGGAAAGAACAACCCGTACACGGCGATCGCGAGACCCGCGCACGCGGCGTTGACCATCAGCACGGTACGAAAGCCGAAGCGTTCGAGAATGCGCGACGCCACCGTCTTCATGAAGATCGAACCGAACGCGGACGCGCACGTGATCGCGCCGGCTCTGAACGCGGTCATGCCGAGCCCTTCCTGCAACGCGAGCGGCAACAGGAACGGCACGGCGCCAAGACCGATCCGAAACAGCGAACCGCCGATCACGCTCGCATGAAAACTTGGAATGCGCAGCAAACGCAGATCGAGCACCGGCAGCGCGACGCGGCTCGCATACAGCACATAAAGCAGCAGCAACACGATGCCGGTCACGCACATGCCGACCGATAGTCCCGTCGACACCAGTTCGCCGCCGACCAGCGAGAGCCCGAGCATGAACAGCGAAGCCCCGCTAGCCGACAGCACGAAGCCGAGCCAGTCGAGCCGGCCCGGATGCGGCTCGCGCGTATTGGCGATGTATTTGTTGGTGAGCCAGATGCCGAGCAGGCCGATCGGCACGTTGATCACGAAGATCAGACGCCAGTGCAGATAGGTCGTGATAAAGCCGCCGAGCGGCGGCCCGACCACCGGACCGAGCAACGCCGGCACCGTCAGATAGTTCATCGCGCGAATGAACTCCGACTTCGGCAGCGACCGGAAGATGATGATGCGGCCCACCGGCACCATCAGCGCGCCGCCGATGCCCTGCACGAAGCGCGCGAGCACGAAGGTATCGAGCGAAGTCGAGGCCGCGCACAACAGCGAGCCCGCCAGGAAGATGCCGATCGCGGTCCGGAACACGGTGCGCGAACCGAAGCGGTCGGCGACCCAGCCGCAGATCGGGATAAAGACGCCAAGGCCGATCACATACGCGGTGACCGCAAGCTTCAGCGTGATCGGATCATGACCGAGGTCGCGTGCCAGAACCGGCAGCGACGTCACGATGACCGTGCCGTCCACGTTTTCCATGAACATCGCGCACGCGACGATCAGCGGAACGATGAAAGTGCCTAAAGCAAGCAGCATTGTCATGGCGACGGGCGGCCAGCCATCAATGGAAAGCGTCGATTATGGCATCGCGGGGACAACAAATGTTGTCGCGCGAGGGGATTTTGCCGTGTGCCATCGCGCGCTGCCGTGCATCTTCGCGCGCGGCACGGACGCCTCAGCGCGATGCGCTGACGAGCGGCTGCAACTGCGGCAGGATCTCGTTGGCGGCGCGCGCGACGTCGTTCGGGAAGTCGATCTCGATCCACGGCGCGCCGCTCACGTCGGCCGTGTCGAACAGCTGGCTGCGCTCGAGCAGCAGGTCGCGCACCGCCTCTTCGTGCGGCATGTTCGCGCGGCCGCTGTCGATATAGCCCGCGACGATCTGCGTGAAGCGTCGCGCGGTTTCCTCGCGGAAGCGGAAGAAGCCGACCGACTCGCCGATCGTGTCGTACTCCAGATTGACCGCGAGCTGCTTGCGCAACTCGACCGGCACGCCGTCCTTCAGGCACAGCTTGACGGGCTCGTCGCCCGCTTCGAAATCGCGGTCGATCAGCAGACGGTTGACCGACTCGCCCGCCACCAGCGCGCTCAGGATGCGCTCGTCGTACAGCACGTCGGCGTCCATCAGCAGCACGTCGCCGCCGCGCGTCAACGCGTCGGCAACGGTATGCACGGTCAGCACGCTGCCAAGATCGAAGCGCGGATTGAGCACGGTCTCGACCTTGTGCGGCCAGTCGATGCGCGCGAGTTCCGACTGCACGGATTCCGGCTGGAAACCGAGCGCCAGCACGACGTCGGTCACGCCAGCGGTTTTGAGCATCTGCAGATGCCGTTCGAGCAGGCTCATGCCGTCGAACTGCAACAGGCATTTCGGAAACTGGGCTTGCGGCGGCTGCTGGAGACGCAGGCCGAGGCCCGCTGCGAGAATGATTGCGCGCATGCGCGGTCCTTTGAAAAAAGTACGGAGGTCAATCGGCAACCGGCACGCGCCGTGGAGCGCGCCGCCGTTGCCAGCTTCGTTCGCTGAAGTGCAATACAAGCAGGCCCGGCAGGCCCAGCAGGAGTTCACGCGCACGCTTGGCGAGCGACAACGCCAGCGCCGCGTCGGGCGGCAAACCCACCAGCGGCGCGAGCAGCAGATAGCCGCCCTCCTGCACGCCGAGCGAGCCCGGGATCATGAAGGCCGCGCCGCGAATCGCCTGGCCGATGCTTTCCAGCAGCAGCGCGTCGATCCAGCCGACCGGATGACCGAGAAAACGCAGCGCGAGCCATACCTCGGCCGTGCCGACGACCCATCCCACGAGGCTCAGCGCAAAGCTCGCCGCCACGCGGCCGCGCTCGCGGTACAGCGACTGCACGGCGGCATCGACGGCTTCCGCGCGCGTCATCAGCGACGACCAGTCGCGCTTGCCGAACACCTTCGACACCACGCCCAGCAGCCGGCCGAACAGACCGCGCCGCTGCGCGAAGTAGAACGCGGCGATCAGCGCGCCGAGCACGCCGGTCGCAATCAGCGTTGCGGTGCGCAGGTCGTGCAGCGTGCCGTGCGCGGCGTACGCGCCGAACATCGCGAGGCCACCGAGCGCGAACACGATTTGCGCGAGCGCCTGCCAGGTCGTGCTGACGGTGATCGCGGCGGCCGCGTCGCGCAGCAGCATGCCGCGCTGCGACAGTTGACGCACCATCACCACCGGGCCGCCGATCTGCCCAGCGGGCAGCAGGCTATTCACCGACTCGCCGATCCAGCGCGCGGACAACGCATCGCGCAGCGAGGGTTCGGCTCGCGCAGCGCTCGTCGCGCCGCTGGTTGCACCGCTTGCCGGACCTTCATGCGCACCGTCACGCGAAGGTTGATCGCGCCTGAACAGCACGGCGATCGCAGCCGCATCGAGCACGAGCGGCACCACGTGGAACGCGGCGACGACCGCGAGGCCCCAGCCGGCTGCGAGCAAGGTCGACGCCACCGAGCCGAAGCCCTGCCAGGCGAGCAGGCCGACGAACAGCGCCGAGCCGATCGACAGCAGAAGCAGGGCCGCCCGACTCACGCGGCGTCCTTGCCGCGCGAGGCCATCTGACGGAACACCTGGCGGAAACCGAAGTACGCGATTGCGTCCTTCATGTTGGAAACGAAGCGGCGCCACGGCCGCATGTTGGGATCGGTGACGTATTCGAACGTCAGCGACACACGCATCTCGTTCGGCCCGGCCGGCGTGATGCGATGACGCAGCTTGTCGCCATCGAAAAACACGAGGCCGCCCGGCGGAATCTGCACCGAGCCCGGCTGGTCCGGCACCTCCGGATTGCGCGTATGCAGTTCGTAGTCGAGCCGGCACGACGATTCGTCGATCACGCCGAGCAGCAGCGTGTAGCGGCGTCCCTCGTAATACGAAGTATCGTAGTGCCAGCCGATATGGTCGCCGGGGCGCGTGTAGTAGTAGAGCGCGTATGCGTGCGGATCGTCGGCGGGCGACATCTGCAACTGGTCGCCGCTCAGCTGCTCGAGCCAGCCGATCAACTCCTTCGAGCGATACAGCTCGGCGATGAACGGCGCGAGACGGTCGATCGTATGGCGGCTGACACTGCCGCCCTGCTTGTGACCCGGCAGATAGTTGCGGTTCACTTCGTCGAGCAGCGAGCGCGCGCTGTGTACCAGCTGCGCGGTCACTTCCGGGGCGAGGAAATCGTCCAGATACAGAAACGCGTCCTGCGCGGCGAAGTCTTTACGCAGACGCGCGTTGTCGAACGTGCGGGTACGGCTCGCGACCGCGCGGTCGGCATCGGGCGCGGGCGTGAGCGCCGCCACGGGCGTGCCTGACGACACGGGCGCGATAACCTCGTCTTCGGCGTGCAGATTCATTTGCTGGCCCACTGTTGACGGGATTCAGACGCGCTGGCAGCCTTGGCCGTCGGGCGAGCGCTACGGCGCGCGACGCGCCAGTAGTCGATCACCACCCATACGGCGAACAGCGGCGCGCCGATCGACGCGATCACCACGAACGGCGCGACGACATTCGTCAGCGTGACGATGGGCAGCAGGTACAGCACGTCCTCGGTTTCGAAGCCCCCCATCGACGCCTGCTTCGTGCCGGCCTTGCCGACCATTTCCTCGATCCGCATGCGCAAAAAGAAGATCAGGGCGACCGCGACACCAGCCACCGCGCCGAGCACGCCGGGCGCGAGCTTCAAAGCGTCGATCTGCGCGCCGCCGACACCGATACCCATGCCGACGAACAGCATCACGGTCACGAGCGCATCACAGGCGAGATCGTAAAAATGACCGATGCGGCTCGACTTGCCGCCCACTCGCGCGAGTTCGCCGTCCGTGTGATCGACGAAATTCGACAGGACGATCAGCAGTGCGCCCGCATTGGCCCACGCGAATCCCCCGTGCGCAAGGCACAGCGCGCCTGCGACGCCGATCAGCAGGCGCAGCGTGGTCAAATGGTTCGGGGTGACCCAGGTGTCGACTAGCGGTGTCACGAGCCGGCGGGCGAGCCGGGCGTCCCACGTACGTGGCGGCGGAACGTTGATTGGAGGTCGGGGTTGCGAAGTCATAGGGCGGAAATATATACGGGATTCTGAAAGCTTGCTGTTATGCCGTACGTTTCTCTGCAATTTGCAGATGCCGTTCGTGTGTCCGTCACAAAGCGGAATTCACCGAATCGCTGTAAAGTGCGAATCCAGTTGTGCCAGTCACGCGGAATCTGTTCGATGTGCAGCACCGCTCGTGCCCTCCGGGGGATGGCGCAGTGGTTGCTAATCCACGAACATCGACTGTTGACGCCCGCCTACGCTCATGAACCGTCTCCTTGTCCCTCTGCTGTTTGCCGCCGCCGCCGCGCTGCCCCTTTCTTCGTTCGCCGTGGAGCTCGACGCGCCGCTGACATGCAATGAGAGCGGCCACCAGTTCATTGCCGATCTGATGCAGCAGCAGCTGATCAAACCGAAGCCAAGTCACGTCGAAAGCAACTCGATCAACGCGTTCTCGCCGATGCCCGATGTGCATCTGACCGCGTTCGGTTTCCGCGTATTCGCGGTGGTGGGCTTCGAAAAGGACGACCCGATGTTCCGGGTCGGCGACGGCGAACCGGTCGCCCAGTCCGCGTATGGCGCGGTCGTGTTCGGCAGCGACGACAATGTTAAAAGCGCGCTTGAAAACGCCGGCAGCACGGCGATCGTGCATCACGTCGCGCCGCTCATCACCGCGATTTTCTGCAAGCGCAGCTAGGGTTTGGCGAGACGTCGTATCCGACCGTTTCGCCACGATCGTCGATATCTTCGACCACGAGCCAGTTCGAGTGGCCAGCCATGATCGCCGGCAGTGTCAGCGACCAGCGGAGCCGATCACGACGCAACCGCGCCTATAACCGCCACTTACCCCGGCCGACGAAACTCGTTTGCCACCCACGCCGCTGCGCTCGCCTTGCTGAGCTTGAACGTCGGCGCAACCTGCACTTGCGCGATCTGCTCGCCGAAAATATCGAGCGCGCTCAACAGTGCGTACGGCTCGTCTTCGTCGGGGACGATGTCGAGCGTGATGTCGAGTTCGTCGTTGCCGTCCGCGCTCGGCACGCGCACTGTCTTGTGGAGTTGCGCGCGCAGCTGCTGCTCGTGACGACGCAGCACTTCCGTCGCGGTTTTCACGAGCGTGTTGAACGCCGATACGTCGAGCGGCTTCGGATCCTTCTTGTTGCGGCCCATCGTCCACGGTCCGACGAGCGCAGGCTCCGCCTCGCCGTCCTTGATCATTTCGACGGCCCAGCCTTCGTCGTCTTCGTTCTTGATGATGCGCGCGGTCCAGCCGTTGTCGCGCCACAGACGTTCTTCATGCACGCTGTCGTCCGGTCCGAGGAACTCGGCATTCGTGTCGGTCGAGGGAAAGGGCGTGTCGGTCATCACAGGTTCACTCACTTCGCGGGGCGCACAAACAGATTTCGAACCCGCGATTCTACCCGCCCAGCCGCTTGGCCCTGCTCGCTCTGACGAACGGACAAGGCGCGTTCGGAACGGCGCCGCCGCTCAACGCGCAAAAAGTTATATTTACCTACGCGACGATTTATCAATCCGCTTTAAATTTCAGATAAAAAAACGCGGCCCGAAAGCCGCGTGTAAAAATGAAAAAGACACCCTTTGGTCGAAGGGGTCTATCAAAATTATAAGTGGCATCCCCCCTCGATTTAAGGCTTTCTTCGAAAGACTGCATTGCGCAAAATCGTGGGAATCAGGGCAAACGGCCTCATCCGCTTTCCCCTTGTGCTCGCCGCGAGGCCTTGAGCCGTTACCGCCCGACAAAAGCCCCTGACCTGACAGCGCGTCCCGCCATTCATCGTTAAAAATAATTTCCTTTTGCGGACCTGCACTTACGCGATTAATTCACATAATCCCGGATTCGAAAATTAAACCGTTGTGAGGCGCGCAATTAAATATCCGCATAGCGGCAATTACACTTCGCTGCGCATCGACACCAATAAACGCATGGCCGCGCTAGTGACGACGTCGACACATGCTCGGTATACTGCCCCGGCCGCCGTGCGACGCCGCGAAACCGCGCCGCCTGCACGGCAGCTTCGTCGCGAAGCATCGCGCTGTACGTCAGCGCATCGCGCTTCGCCCGCGCCTCACCCTTCCCATGCATGACCGGGAATGCCGACGATCGGATCATGAAAAGACTTCTCCTGCTTGCCCCAGCTGTCGCCCTCACCGCCACCCTCGCCGCTTGCGGTTCATCGGGCGGCCCCGCGCGCGATGCGTCCGCACCGCTCGTGTACGTGTCGTCGTCACGCACGCCTGCGTCCATCGCCGCCTGCCTCGAAGAACGTCTGCCGCGCGTGCGCACCTCGCACGCCGGCGCGGCGACCGAACTTGCGGTCGGTGCCGATTCGCACAACTCGTACTTCGTCACGCTGACCCCGCTCAACGGCAACACGGTCATCAAGGTCGTGCATCCGGCCAATGCGCCCGACGATCCGCCCGAGGAGGAAATGCGCTTCGATATCGCGCGCTGCGCGACCTGAGCGGCGCGGCGCGCTTGAACGCCGTGCGCGTCATGCACGGAAGGCCGGTGCGCGAATTTTTATCTGGCGCATCGGCTATTTTTTTACGCGCCCATCTGCGAACATAGCCGCCCTTTGTCTTTCGCGCGGCACGTGTGCCGCGAGTTTCGAAGGCATCCAGCAAAGCGCATCATGCGACCGGTTTCGCAGCCGGCATCATCGCGGCGGCGATCGTCGCGCGCAACGGCGGCGGTCCGTTTCATGCTGGCGTGCTGCTGAGCTTCATCGCCGGCGTGGCCGGCAGCACCGCGCCGGACTGGCTCGAAGTCGCATGGTGGTCGCGCGCGCGGCGGCTGTGGATCACGCATCGCACGTTGACACATTGGGGCATCGGCTGGCTCGCGCTGCTCGCGGTGTCGTATCACACGCTCGGACATTCGATCTTCGCGGCGCCCGCGTTCGGCTTCGCGTGCGGCGGCCTGACGCATCTGCTCGCCGATTGGCCGAATCCGCTCGGCGTGCCGTGGATCGCCGGGCGACATTCGTTGAATCTATGGAATAGCGGGCACTGCGATCTGATCGTCGTCGCGGCGTCCTGGGCGGCCGCGTGGTTTATCGGCGAGCATGTGTGGCTGCATGGCATGCATGCGTTGCCGTGGTTGCGCCATTGGCCGATCGGCTAGGCGCAGCGCGATGCAATCGGCCCGGCGCGCGGGCGCGGCGGCTAGCCGTGCATCATTGCCGTCCGTTGTCGGTGCGCTCTCCTTCGCGGACCTTGCCTTGCGATACGCTGCTGCCCGGCGGCACGCTATGCGTGAGCCACACGTTGCCGCCGATCACCGACCCGCGCCCGATCGTCACGCGTCCGAGAATCGTCGCGCCCGCGTAGATCACGACATCGTCCTCGACGATCGGATGCCGGGCATTGCCCTTGATCAGCGTGCCGTCCTCATCGGCCGCGAAGCTCTTCGCGCCGAGCGTGACCGCCTGGTACACGCGCACGCGCTCGCCGATGATCGCTGTCTCGCCGATCACCACGCCGGTGCCGTGATCGATGAAGAAGCTCGGCCCGATCGTCGCGCCCGGGTGAATGTCGATGCCGGTCGCCGAGTGCGCGATCTCGTTGATGAAGCGCGCCAGCAGCGGCACGCCGAGCCGATGCAGCGCATGCGCGAGCCGATGATGCGTCATCGCCCACACGCCCGGATAGCACAGCAGGATTTCGGTGATGTGCTGCGCGGCAGGGTCGCCGGTGTACGCAGCCTGGATGTCGCTGACGAGCAGCGCGCGTATGCCCGCCAGCTGCGTCGCGAACTCGCGCGCCACCGCGAACGCGCGCTCCCGCAACTCGGCGTCCGGCGTCTCGCCGAACTCGGGCAGGAAGCGCAGCGCGCGGCGAATCTGTTCGGCGAGCAGCCGCAACGTGCTTTCGAGCGTGTGGCCGACGTAGTAGTCGACCGTTTCGTCGGTTAGATCGGGCGCGCCGTAATGCGTCGGAAACATCGCGGCGCGCAGACCGGCCACGATATTGACCACCGCTTCGCGCGATGGCAATTCGCGAATGCCGAGCGGATGCCGGGTGCGATGCAATTGCTCGCGCGAGGCGCGCAGGTCGGCGACGATCTGTTCAAGGCCCCAGTTATGGGAAGGCTCGTTGGGCATAAGGGACGGCGCCGTGCGGCGTGCACGGTTCGAAGTGGTTATCGAGCAGAGATTACCGCGTTTTAGCGGTGCCCGCCGGCAGCGCGCCGGTCGGCTCGGATTCATTGCATCGACGTGCGCTGGCACGCACGCATCGTTCCCTGACTTCAGATAGTCAGACTGCTCGCGTCGATCCAGCGCACTGCCCAATCGCGCGCGTGCGCGATGGCAGCGGCTTCGTCGGAGAAGCGCAGTTCCGTGGGAAAGAAACGGTTAGCGACCAGTTCGCCGTCGCTCGAGCGCGAGATCACCACATACGGTTGCCAGGAGCCGTCGCCCGAGCGCGCCGGTTCGCAATTCAAAAGATAGCCGCGATGTGTGAATGCAGCATCGAAGTGCATGAGTCACCCGCCCCTGAAGCCCCGTAACATTTTCTCAGTCGCGCGGCCATTTGTTTGTTAGTTTTTCCGACCATGCTGGAACAGCCGGAGCATGCCGCCAATTTATCCGCGCGTCGGTCGCAGGAGTAAGATCATACTCTGTAGAAAATACGCGTCCATTGAAAAAAACGAAATGAATCGCGGACGTCATCGCCGTTTAATCGCGAGGTAACGCCACTCGCATCGAAGGATGGCGGAGAACGCATCGCGACTCTCGCGCACCGCGGCGCCGTGTCAGTCGGAACGGCTTTTGCTCTTTTCTTCGAATGTCCGCTTCAGGAGAATGCACGATGAACAGCGCGATCAGCAAACCCGAAAACGCCGGTACGAAGCCGGACCCGAAGGACCCACGAAGCACGGACCTGCACAACGACCGCACGCACGACAGCACGGTCGACACCGACGGCAAGAACCGCGAAGCGGCCCGTCTGGCGGGCCACGGCGCGATCTCGCCCGACGCGGTCACGACCAGCAATGCGACGCTCGACAACAGCGTGCCCGAGTCGCTCGATGGCATGGCCGGCTTCGACAGCAGGGTCGGCGGCAACCACCTGCTGCTCGCGCTCGAGCCGGGCTACTCGGTGATCGACAAGGGCATGGCCGAGCCGCTCGACGTCTACTCGGCCGACCATCAGTACGACGACCCGCGTCCGGTCGGACAGCGCCACGATCGTGGCCGCATTCACTATGCGCTCAATCATTTGCGGCCCGCGCGCGTAATCGAATTACATCGGGTGAAATAGGCGCGCGCGCATCATCCCTTTAGACGCGCGCGTTTGAATTACCGGGTTTATTCCGATTTATCAGGCAATCACGCAGCACGCACCGTTTTATTCTGGTGCGTGCTTTGCTTGGTTTAACGTGGGTTCGTTTAACGGAGTTGCGGATGAAAAGAATCGTCGTCATCGGTGCCACGGGCACGCTGGGCCAGGCGATCCGCGCGGAGCTGAAGGCGCGTCACGAAGTGATCGAGGTGGGCGCGACGCGCGGGCAATATCACGTCGATAGCACGGACCCGGCGAGCGTCGAGCGGCTGTTTCGCGACATCGGCAAGGTGGACGGCGTCGTCACCGCGACCGGCAAGGTGCATTTCGGTCCGCTGGAGCAGATGAGCATCGAGCAGTTCTGGGTCGGGCTGCGCGACAAGCTGATGGGCCAGATCAACGTCGTATTCGCGGCGCTGCCGTATGTGAACGACGGCGGATCGTTCACGCTGACGAGCGGCATTCTGGGCGACGAGCCGATCCCGCAGGGAGCGAGCGCGACGACCGTCAATCTCGCGCTCGAGGGCTTCGTGCGCGGCGCCGCGATCGAACTGCCGCGCGGGCTGCGCATCAACGTGGTGAGTCCGACCGTGCTGACCGAGTCGATGGAGGCTTACGCGCCGTTCTTTCGCGGCTTCGAGCCCGTCAGCGCGCAACGCGCGGCGCTTGCTTATCTGCGCAGTGTGGAAGGGGCGCAGACGGGGCGCGTGTATCGCGTGGGGTATTGAACCTCAGTGAATCTCCGGCTCGCCCGAGCTATTGGGACTCACGCCGCCGCGCTGCAGGAAGTCGAAATCGCAGCCTTGATCCGCCTGCATCACGTGCGCCTGATGCAGGGCGCCATAGCCGCGCTCGAAGCGCGCAGCGGGTTTGACCCACGCGGCCTTGCGGCGCGCGAGTTCTTCGTCCGATACCAGCAGATTCAGCCTGCGGCGCGGCACATCGAGCTCGATCAGATCGCCGCTTCGCACCAACGCCAGCGGCCCACCGACGAATGCCTCGGGCGCCGCGTGCAGCACGCACGCGCCATAGCTCGTGCCGCTCATCCGCGCGTCAGAGATGCGCACCATGTCGCGCACGCCTTTTTGCAGCAGCTTGCGCGGAATCGGCAGTTGACCCCATTCGGGCATGCCCGCGCCGACCGGCCCCGCGTGCTGCAGCACGAGCACGCAGCTTTCGTCGATGTCGAGCGCGTCGTCGTCGATGCGCGCGGCCATGTCGTCGTAGTCGCTGAACACGACCGCACGGCCCGTATGCACGAGCAGATGCGGCTCGGCCGCGCCCGGCTTGATCACGGCGCCGTCGGGCGCGAGATTGCCGCGCAGCACCGCGAGGCTGCTGTCGCGCAGTAGCGGATTCGTGCGGCGGCGGATCACGTCGTCATTGAAAATGCGCGCGCCGGCAAGGTTCTCGCCGAGCGTGCGGCCGTTCACGGTTTTCTGCGAGCCGTCGATCAGTTCGCCCAGTTCCGCGAGCAGCCCGCGCAAACCGCCCGCGTAGAAAAAGTCCTCCATCAGATAGGCGCCGGTCGGTCTGATGTTCGCGAGCACGGGCGTGCGGCGCGCGATCTCGTCGAAGCGGTCGAGCGTCAACTCGATGCCCGCGCGCCGTGCAAGCGCGATCATATGCACGACCGAATTGGTCGACCCGGACAGCGCGACACAAGTCGTCACCGCGTTATCGACCGATGCCGCCGTCATCAGGTCCGACGGCTTCAGATCCTCCCACACCATCTCGACGATACGCATGCCGGTTTGCGCGGCCATCTGCGCATGCCGCGAATCGGGCGCGGGAATCGACGCGAAGCCGGGCAGCGTGAAGCCCAGCGCTTCGGCCGCGCTCGTCATCGTCGATGCGGTGCCCATCGTCATGCAGTGACCGGGCGAGCGCGCGATGCCACCCTCGACGCCCTGCCAGTCGTCCGGCCTCAGCGTGCCCGCGCGCAGTTCGGCCCAGTAGCGCCATGAATCGGAACCCGAGCCGAGCGTCACGCCGTTCCAGTTGCCGCGCAGCATCGGGCCGGCAGGCAGAAAGATGGCGGGCAGATCCATCGAGATCGCGCCCATCAACAAAGCGGGCGTGGTCTTGTCGCAGCCGCCCATCAACACGACGCCGTCGGCGGGATACGAGCGCAGCATCTCCTCGGCTTCCATCGCGAGGAAATTGCGGTACAGCATCGTGGTGGGCTTCTGGAACGGCTCGGACAGCGTCTGCACAGGCAGCTCGATCGGAAAGCCGCCGGCCTGCCAGATGCCGCGTTTCACTTCCTCGACACGCTGCTTGAAATGCGTGTGGCACGGATTGATCTCGCTCCACGTGTTCAGAATCGCGATGACCGGCTTGCCCGCGTATTCGTCGCGGTTGTAGCCCATCTGCGCGGTGCGCGAGCGGTGGCCGAACGAACGCAGATCGTTCGCGCCGTACCAGCGATGACTACGCAATTCCTCGGGGGTCTTTCTATTCGTCAACGTCTACTCCACGATTGGCGCCGACCATGCGTCAGCGCCTCTGTTCTTTCACGCGGGACACGATCTGCGTCGGGCTCACGAATTGTAGTGCGATCAGCACCCAGATCAACGTGATCGCCATATAGATCATCGCCATCGCATCGATCGATTGCGGCGCGCGCACGCCGGTCGAAAACACAGCGTAATACAACGCGACCACCAGCGTTTGCGTGGCCGGACCGGCTGTAAAAAACGTCAGCTCGAACATGCCGATCGTGCGCACCAGCACGAGCAGCCCCGCCGCCAGCATGCCCGGCACGAGCAGCGGCAGCAGCACGTAACGGAAATAGCGGAACGTGTTCGCGCCGAAAATGCGCGCGGCCGCTTCGAGATTCGGATCGATCTGCTCGATGAACGGCGTCATCACCAGAATCACGAACGGCAGCGCCGGTACGAGATTCGCAAGAATCACGCCCCATAGCGTGCCGGCGAGTCCGACCTTGTACATCGCGGTCGCCATCGGAATGCCGTAGGTGACGGGCGGCACCATCAACGGCAGCAGAAAGATCAGCATCGCAAGGCGCTTGCCGCGGAATTGCACGCGCGCGAGCGCATACGCAGCCGGCACGCCGAGCAGCACCGACAGCAACACGACCGCGCCGACCACCTGCACGGTCACCCACAGCACGCTCGCGAGCTGGAAGTCGCTCCACGCCTGCGCATACCAGTGCAACGTGAAACCTTGCGGCAACGCGGTGCCGAACCAGCGCGTCGCGATCGAATTCACCGCGACGGTCGCAATCAGCAGCACGACGTTGATCAGGAAGAACGCCATCACGGCCCACACCAGCACCTGCCAGATGCGGCCCGGCAGATTCGCGCGCTGACGCGCATGTTGTGCTGGCTCGCGGGCGCCGTCGCCCGGCTGAGGCGCCGCGCAAGCGGAGGTGGACGCGGACCAGTCGGGCTGCGTCGCGCGACGATCGGTCGTCATCAGCCTTTGCCTCCCGTTACGGGACCACGATAGAACCAGCGGCGCGCGCCGAGCAGCGCGGCGACCACCAGCAGTTGCACGAAGCCCATCACCATCGCGATCGCCGATGCGAGCGAATAGTCGTAGCTCTCGAACGCGGCTTCGGCCGCGGCAATCGACATCACGCGCGTCGGACCCGCGGGCGCGCCGAGCAGCACCGCCGACGGAAACACCGAGAACGCCTGCACGAACGACAGACACGCGGCCATCGTGAGCCCCGGCACGAGCAGTGGCAGATAGATGCGGCGAAACTGCTGCCACGGACTCGCGCCGAGCGTCGCGGCCGCGCTTGCGAGCGTCGGGTCGATGCCGGTCACGTACGACAGCGTCAGCAGAAACGCGAACGGAAAGCCCGACACGATCAGCGACAGCAACACGCCCGTGAAGTTGTGCGTGAGCCGCACCTCTTGGGTGTACAGATGCAGCGCCTGCAACGCCTGCGGCAGCCAGCCGTGCGGACCGAAGTACGTGAGCATGCCGTCGGCGATCAGCACGGTGCCGAGCGTCACCGGGATCACCAACAGCGTCGTGACGATCTTCTGATACCGCGAGTAGCGGCGCAGCGCGAACGCGACTGGCACCGACACGCCGACGTTGATCAGCGTGGCCGGCACCGACAGCTTCAGCGTAACGAAAATCGTCGGCCACATCGACGTGTCGGTGAAGAACGTCAGATAGTTGGCCCACACGCCGCCGCCGTTCATCGGCCGGAACGACAGCGCGAGACCATACGCGAACGGATAGATGAACAGCGCGACGATAAAGAGCAGCGCGGGCGCGACGAGCCAGGCCTTGGCATCGCGCGGCGCGCGGGACGTAAGCGGGGGGACGAGCGTCGGCGTGTTCATGCGGCCTCGGCGTCGTAGACGAGCACGCACGACGGCCGCACGCGCAGCGTGATGCGCTCGCCCTCCGCGCATTCACCGGTCACGCGCGCCCACACGTCGCCGAACGCGGTCTTCACGCGCAGCAGCGAATCGTGGCCGCCGTATTCGACCGCGTCGATCAGCGCCTCGAACGCGTTGTCGGCGCCGGGCTCGGCGCGCTCCATGTCTTCGGGGCGCAGCGCGACACTCACGCGTTTGCCGTCGAAGCCGGCCATCGGCGTGCCGATGAGCCGCACGCCGTTCGCAATGACCACGACGCCATCGCCTTGCATGCCCTCCAGCGTGAACTCGGCGACATTGCGATAACCCATGAAGCGCGCGACATGCAGATTGCGCGGCCGCGTATAGACCTCCTTCGGCGTCGCGACCTGCTGCACGACGCCCTCCCTCATCACGACGATGCGATCGGCCATCGACAGCGCTTCGTCCTGATCATGCGTCACGTACAGCGTCGCGCGTTCGAGCTGCGTATGGATGCGGCGAATTTCCGCGCGCATTTCGATGCGCAGCTTCGTATCGAGATTGGACAGCGGCTCGTCCATCAGGATCAGCGGCGGCTCGATCACGATCGCACGCGCGATCGCGACACGCTGCTGCTGGCCACCGGACAATTGGCCGGGCAGCTTGTGCTCATGACCGGTCAGTTGCACCAGTTTCAAGGCCTCGCGTGCACGGCGCGCGATCTCGCTTCTGCCGACGCCGCGCATTTTCAGCCCGAAGCCGACGTTCTCCAGCACGCTCATATGCGGGAACAGCGCGTAGTTCTGGAACACCATGCCGAAGCCGCGCTTTTCCGGCGGCAGCACGTCGATGCGCCGCTCGTCGAGCCAGATGCCGCCGCCGGTGAGCGGCTGCAATCCGGCGATGCAGTTCAGCGCCGTCGATTTGCCACAACCCGACGGCCCCAGCAGCGCGATGAACTCGCCGCGCCGGATCGTCAGATCGAGACCCTGCAGCGCGGCGATCGCGTGGCCTTGCGGGTTCGTGAAACTGCGGCTCACTGAATCGAGCCGCAACTGCTCAAAGTGATGCTTCATGGCGGTTCCCTGCTCCGCGTGAGGCGACGGATGTCGCGAGTGCCGCGCTTGCGGTGGGCGCGGCGCATCAGGCACTCAAGCCGAGACGCGCGTGATCGCTGAAAACACGCAGCGCGGCGGAACCTCACGCCGCGCTGCGTTTTGCCCCGTTTCCCGTCGCATTGGTGAAGGCCTATTGGGTCTTCTGCGCGCCGATCTCGCTATCCCACTTCTTGAAGGCGGCGACCATCGCCGCTGCGTTCAGCGGCAACGCATGCGGATGATCGGCCAACATCTTCGCGTATTCGGGGCGGCCATACTTTTTCAGCACCTCCTGGCTGTGCGCGGGCGCCTGCTCGACGGTGACGCCCTTGATCGCCGGACCCGGATAGAAGTAGCCGTCGTCATAGGTCAGCGCCTGCTGCGCGGGCTCCAGCATAAAGTTCATCATCTTGTACAGCACGTCGAGCTTTTCCTTCGGCACGCCCTTCGGAATCACCATGTAGTGCGCATCGTTGACCCACGTCATGTTGTCGAACGGCTGTACGCGGAAGTCGGCCGGCACGATGCCGAGCGCGCGCGGATTGATGTCCCAGCCGGTCACGGTCACGGTCATGTCGCGCGTGCCTTCGCCCAGTTCCTTCATCACCGCCGAGGTGCCGCCCGGATAGTACGGTATGCAGTCGTTCAACTGCTTCAGGAACGCCCACGTCTTGTCCCAGCCGTGCACCGGGTCCTGCGGGTCCTTGTCGCCGAGCACGTAGGGCAAGCCCATCAGGAACGTGCGGCCAGGACCGGAATTGGCCGGCCGCGCGTAGATCAGCTTGTCGGGGTGGGCCTTGCACCATTGCAGCAGTTGCTCGGGTGTCTTCGGCGGATCGCTGACCTTGGCCGGGTTGTATTCGAGCAGCGGACCAGCCGGCATATACGCGACCTCGAGCCCGTAGCCTTGCGCGAGATCCTGCATCTTGCGCGGGCCCGGCGCGTACTTGTCGAGCACGCCGGGGAACTGCGCCGCGTTGTCGGGCAGCAGCTTGATCCACAGGTTCTGTTCGATGCCGGCCGCGAGCGCGTCGGTGCCGGTCAAAACGAGGTCGATGTCGGAGCGGCCCGCGGCCTGCATCGCCTTGATCTTGCCGGGCAATTGCGGCGCGGGCGCGTTCGTGAACGTGATGTTCGCGACGAGATTCGGATTCTTCGCCTTGAACGCCTCGAAGCCCTTCTGAGTGAGTTGAAGATCGCCGGCCACGTCGACGATATTGATCGTGACCGGATCGGCCGCGTGCGCGGCAAGGGTGAACGCCGCGCTCGCGGCGATACAGACGGATACCAGCTTGAACGACAACCTGTGCGAAACAGTCATTGCGTCTCCTCGCTTCTTGGTATGGAAGCCCGCTGGTCGTTGCGTTGCGGGCGGTGTCTTTCTACCAAGGGAACATAGCGAAGCGCAACAGCCGATGTCAAGCAAATAGTCGAGATGTGGGTCGGGCGAGAAAATGGCTCGTTTAACCTGAAATCCTTGTCGTTCAATGCCCGGCACCGCGGGTTAAGGGCAAACCCGAGCCCTCGCCGCGAGTAGCAATACATGTTGTCTGGTTAGCGGACAACTGCTCAACCTCCGCGCACGCCCTGCGTATTGACGAACAGCGAATACAACCCGTGGCTCGCCGCCATGAACAGACGGTTGCGATGCCGTCCGCCG
Source organism: Paraburkholderia sp. HC6.4b (assembly GCF_014200875.1). Classification (NCBI taxonomy): domain Bacteria; kingdom Pseudomonadati; phylum Pseudomonadota; class Betaproteobacteria; order Burkholderiales; family Burkholderiaceae; genus Paraburkholderia; species Paraburkholderia sp. HC6.4b. The sequence continues at coordinate 93,785 of NZ_JACHDC010000018.1, read as the reverse complement.
AAGCAAACGTTCGCGCAACGCTCTGGCAACGCGATGTGGCCGAGCGGCTCGCCTTGCGGGCTGAACACGCGCACGCCGTCGAGCTCGTCGGTGCCCATGCCCCACCCGCACCACAAGTTGCCATGCGTGTCGACACGAAAACCGTCCGGGGTGCCCGGACCCGCGTCGATCAGCACGCGGTTGTTCGACAGCGTCGTGCCTTTGCCATTGGCCTCGACATCGAATACGCGGATCTTGCGCGGCTCGCCGCGCGATTGGACCACGTACAGCAGCGATTCGTCCGGCGAGAACGCGAGACCGTTCGGGGCGAGCACGTCGTCGACGACCATCGACACCTCGCCCGACTGGCCGTCGATCCGATACGCGCACGCCTTCAGCTCGGACTGTTGCTGCTCGCCCTCGTAGAAACCTTCGATGCCGAAGGTCGGGTCGGTAAACCAGATCGAGCCGTCCGATTTGACGACCACGTCGTTCGGCGAATTGAAGCGCTTGCCTTGATAGCGATCGGCGAGCACGGTAATCGAGCCGTCGTACTCGGTGCGCGTCACACGCCGCGTCAGGTGCTCGCAACTGACGAGACGCCCTTCGCGATCGCGCGTATGGCCGTTCGCATTGTTCGACGATTGACGGAACGTGCTGACCGCGCCCGTCGTTTCGTCCCAGCGCAGGATGCGGTCGTTCGGAATGTCGCTCCACAGCAGATAGCGGCCGTCGCCGAACCACACCGGCCCCTCCGACCAGCGCGTGCCCTGATACAGGCATTCGACCGACGCCGACGCGATGATCAACGACTTGAAGCGCGGATCGAACACACGGATGGAAGGATCGGGATAGCGTCGGCTGTGATCGGTCATGGGGTTGTCTGCGTGTCGGGGCGGTTCGATTGGGTGGGCGCGAACTCGCGCTCGAGAGCGAGCAGCGTGCGCGCGGTCTGCGCGATCTTCGCATGATGCTCGCGCGGTGTCGAACTGAGCAGCGGCTGCAGCGGCCCCATGTCGGCGAGGCCCGTGAACGTGATTGCATCGTGCAGCACGCGGATCAGCGAGATGTCGTTGCGCAGCGTTTCGAGCGGCATGAACGCATCGTAGAGACGTTGGGCGGTGTCGTGATCGGCGCTAACGGCGTTACCGGCGCTCCGGCCGCTTTGCACCGCGCGCAGCAGCGCCATCACCATGCTCGGCGCGATACAGCCGCTTCCGGTCGTCCACGCTGCGAGCCCGAACTCGCGCAGATGCACGAGCGCCGGCCGCTCGCCCATGCCCGATACGATCTTCGCGGCCGGCACGCGTTGCAGCAGCCGGCGCAGATATGGATCGTCAGCGGGGTTGTCGCGCGGGATCGCATATTTGACCGCGCTCAGCGTCCCACGCTCGACGAGCCGCGCGAGTGTATCGACAGCGACGTAGTTTTCGCTCTTGATATACAGCGTGAGCGGCGTGCCGGCCGTGTCGGCGATCCGCGTGAGGCCCGTCTCGACGCCCTCGGACGTCGTGAAGCCGCCGAGCGGCAGCACCATCGCCGTGCGGTAACGCGTCTGCGCGAGGATGCGCGCCTGATCGAGCATCTTGCCGTAGTCGGGACCCAGCGCCGGAATCACCCGTGTCCCGGAACCCGCAGCCTCGGCGAGCAGGTCCAGCAGCTCGCGGTATTCGCTGACCGCGACGTGATAAAGGTTCGCATTGCCGCCATACAGTAGCGTGCGTACACCGCCCGCTTCGATATGGCGGATCAGCGCGAGATTCTGGGCAGGGTCGAGCGTGTAGTCGGCCCGGCGCGCGAGCGGCGGCACGGCCATGACCGACGCGGCGAACTCGCCGTCGCTAAGCGGTGATTCGTTCATGATGGTTGACGCGGAAACGCGTTAGGCGGAGGTTTCACGGTAGCATCGGCATCACAATGTTGTCAAACAACCTGTGCGTGACGATCGCCCAGCATGCCGTCGGCGGCCAATTGCGCGGGAGCCGATCACGAAATTTCCTTTTGTATAACAATGAAGCGGGCCCGCAGCCAGCGGAATCGGCGCAGGCTTTTTTGGCAACAAGGACACGGCGAGCAATAACCCGCTTTCCGAGATAATCGAGTAAATACGATTTAGTTTAAAGCGCGACGAAATAATGCCGTCAACGAAACATATTAAAATCTGTCGCCGGATGCCGATTAGCCGCGCCGCGCACCCGAGAAGCCCGGCCGGGTTAAAGATTTATTTCAATCAGCATAATAATAGGCGACGCCGGCGTTGCTATCACGTGGCGGCTATCGTTTACCCCGCGGAGCACCGGCGCATTGCGTTCGAGTTTTTAGTGATAGATTATGCGGACCAAAAGAGCGGACCGAAGTTTGTCTGCCAATAACCGCGAACGGGATGTTTGCGAGCCTGAGAGAGCCCAAAAATTGCCGCTACACTTTATCGAGCAGATGGCACCGCTACTGGACGCCGCCGACGAGGCGGAATGGTTCGGCGTAATTACGGGCTTTGCCGAAACGTGGGGCTTCGACAAGATTCTGGTCGCGATGCTGCCGCGGCCAACCATGCGTCTCGAGGACGCTTACCTGCGCAGCACTTACGCACCGGCATGGCGCCAGACGCACGACGAGCAAGGCATGGTGCATATCGATCCGACGGTCGCACACTGCCTGTCACGCTCATCGCCGCTGGTCTGGACGCCCGAGATTTTCGCCAGCCCGGCGCAGCAATCCCTGTATGAGGAAGCTCGCTCGTACGGCCTGAGCGCGGGCGTGACGCTGCCAATTCATGGGCCGAATCAGGAAGCCGGCATGATGTGCTTCGTCAATGACGACAAGCCGTCAGACGGGTTCAGGCGCCATGTGAACGCCGCGTTGCCGAACCTCGTGCTGTTGCGCGACCTGGTGATCGACACCAGCAAACAGCATCTGAATTCACATGCGCAGACCTTGATGCCGAAGCTCACGCCGCGCGAGCGAGAATGTCTGAAATGGACCGCACGCGGCAAATCCACGTGGGAGATATCTCACATCCTGAGTTGCTCGGAAGCGGTGGTGAACTTCCATATGAAAAACATCAGGGCGAAATTCGGCGTGAATTCGCGGCGTGCGGCAGCCGTGATCGCGGCGCAGCTTGGGCTTATTGACCCGGGTTGAGCAGCGCGGCCGCGTCGCGGCTGTACATCACGCGCTCGGCGCGACCCAGATCGGCGTCCGACACGGTCTTCATGAAGTACAGACCCAGCAGGATCGACACCGGCGCCGGGATCTCCGCGCCCGACTCGAAGCGGCTGCCGCGCGATTGCGTGACGCCAAAGCGAGCCCAGAAACGGCGCTGGCTCTCTTTTTTCTTCTTCCGGTAGGCAATGATCAGAACGCGATCCACTGCCGAAGAGACCTCCGAAGGACGCGCCTGGAGGTGGGTTTGCGGTTGCCAGTGATTGTCGAGGAGTTCCATTTTGGACCCTTGTAGGTTGGGGGCGGAGACGTGTCTGAATTCTGATATACCCGATAAGCATCCACACCTATCCAGGTAGGTAGGTGGCGCAAAGATTCAGAATGCATAAGTTTTCCTGCGTATCTGGCAGCCCCCCAACGCGTACAGGAGAACGTCATGCAAACCACGATCCGAATTGGACTCCGGCAGGAATTCGACAACGAACTGATCAACGAGATGTACCGCTTGCGCGCCCGTGTCTTTCACGGCCGGCTCGGCTGGGAAATTCCGACCATCGCGGGAATGGAGATAGACGGCTACGACGCGCTCGGGCCGTACTACATGCTGATTCAGGGCGAAGACGAACGGTTGCGCGGCTGTTGGCGCCTGATGCCGACCGAAGGTCCGAACATGCTGAAAGACACCTTCCCGCAGCTACTGCATGGCGCGGCCGCGCCGGTCGGGCGACATATCTGGGAACTGAGCCGCTGGGCGATCGAGACCGGCGGTGAGGAACAGTCGTTTGGTTTCACGGATATGACAATCCGCGCAATTCAGGAAGTGATGTGCTTCGCGCAGCACATGGGCATCACGCATTACGTCACGGTGACCACCACGCCGATCGAGAGGATGCTGCGCCGAGCCGGCCTCGACATCAGCCGGCTCGGGCCGCCGCTGCAGATTGGCATCGAGCGGGCCGTCGCGCTCGACGTCGCGGTGAGCGCGAAAACGCTGACCTCGCTGTTCGGGCCGGTCGCCGTCGCTGCTTGAGCCGCGCCGAAGCGCGGCCTGACAAAAGTCGCGACGCCTTCACCCGCGCGCGGACTCAGGAACCGAACATCCGTTCCAGCGCGTTCTCGAGATGCGCGCGCATTGCGGCCCCTGCGCCCGCCGCGTCCTTGCGGCGGATTGCGTCGAGCACCGCCATGTGTTCGGCCTGCACCAGCCGCTGCCGCTCCACCGTCTTGACGAGCGACAGATTGCGCGACAGGTTCATGCTGAACAGGATCTGCTCCTCGATGAACGACATCACCGTGATGAAAAACGGATTCTTCGACGCGCGCGCGACCGCCTGATGAAACAGGAAGTCATCCTTCGCGCCGATCCCCTGCGCCTCGATGATGCGCTCGAGCTCGTCCCACGCGTGCTGGATCGCGGCGATGTCGTCGGCGTCGGCCTTCAGCGCTGCCTGCGCGGCCGCGCCCGCCTCGGTCACGATGCGAAACTCATAGCAGCGGCGGATATCGGACAGCGTTTCGAGCGGCGCGAAGCGGCGTACGTCCGGATCGGGGCGCCGCGCGACGGTCGTGCCAGAGCCGTGCCGCGTCGAGATGATGCCGTCGGCCCGCAATCGCGCGAGCGCTTCGCGCACGGTCGGTCGGGACGTGGCGAAACGCTCCGCCAGCGCGTGCTCGGTCGGCAATCGCTCGCCTTCCTTGTACTCGCCTTCGAGGATGCGGTTGAGAATGTCGCCGTAGATCTGGTCGGGTAAGCCCTTGGTTTTTCGATCGTTCATCAGCGGACTGGCCAGCTTGTCTGAATATGGCTTGATTGTAAGGCCAACCCTGTTTCGGCTTCAGCAAAGTTCTACGGGTTGTAAGCATGCCAGGCTGCTTCGCGCACGCCGCCGCGTCCGCCATTTTGTCCGCGCCGCGCCGGAATATTTGGCCAGTGTTTGATTTACATCCTGGTCCGGTGCATCTTTTCGGGCAATCATCTAAGCTTCATTGGTATAAAAGATCAATAAACCTGCCGCGGTTAGCAATGTGGCAGACGCATTTTTGACTCGGAGCCGATATGTACACTCGCATCCTTGTAGCGGTCGACGGCAGCAATACCTCGCGCCGTGCGTTCGAAGCGGCGCTCGATCTCGCCAAATCGAATGGCGCGGTGTTGCGGCCATTTTATGTCGTCGAAAACACGCCGATGTACTTTGAGGCGCCCGGCTACGACCCGTCGATCCTGCGCAACCGCCTGATCGAGGAAGGCCAGGAGCTGCGTGCCGAGTTTTCGAAAGCGATGGCCGAGCAAGGTGTGAAGGGCGACCCGGCGGTCTCCGAGGCTTTGTCGCTCGGCGATGTCGCCGAGATCGTGCTGCAGGCCGCCGCTGAATTCAACGCCGACCTGCTCGTGATGGGCACGCACGGCCGGCGTGGCTTTCAGCGGCTGATTCTCGGCAGCGTCGCTGAACGCTGCGTGCGCCAGGCCACTCTTCCGGTTCTGCTGGTACCGTCCGCCGCGGGCACCGACAAGGAACCCGCCTGACTCTTTCATCAGGCGCGGGGCGGCACGCCACGCCCTGCCTTGCCGGAATCGAGCCACGCTACCCGTCGACGGGCGACGTCGATATAGGCCGCGGCGGCTCACCTTCTCACCTTCGTCAGAGCACCGCCGTTGCTCGGACTGCCGAGCAGCGAACGCGTCACTTTGCCGCCAGTTGCGGGTCATAGCGGGTGGGACAATTTCACCACTACCAATAATCGAACATGCTGAATCCTACTGCTGTGACCCGTTCCTCGACCCGCTCCGCCGGCAACCGCGAGGCCGTGGCGGCACGCGCAGCCGCACGTACCGCCGCGCGCTGCTCCAGCTGTTCGATGCGTGAGATCTGCATGCCGCAGGGGCTGTCGGCGGAGGAACTGCCGAAGCTCGAAACGCTGATCTGTTCGGCGCGCTCGGTGCCGCGCGGCGAAGCGCTGTATCGCAGCGGCGACCGCTTCGACAATATCTACGCGGTGCGCTCCGGCTCGATGAAGACCGTGATGGTCCACCGCGACGGCCGCGAACAGGTCACCGGGCTGCGTCTGGCCGGCGAGCCGCTCGGGCTCGACGGCATCAGCGCGGACCTCCATGCGTGCAGCGCCGTCGCGCTGGAAGACAGCACGGTGTGCATCGTTCCCTATAGCGCGCTGAAGCTGCTGTGTCGCGAAATCAGTTCGATCCAGGAACGCATGCACAAGCTACTGGGCGCGCAGATCGTCAGCGAAGCCGCGCAGATGATGGTGCTCGGCTCGCTGTCCGCCGACGAACGCGTCGCCGCCTTCCTGCTGGACGTGTCACAGCGCAATGCGCAGCGCGGCTACTCGTGGTCGGAATTCAATCTGCGAATGACGCGCGAGGACATGGGTAGCTACCTCGGCATGACGCTCGAAACGGTCAGCCGTACCCTGTCAAGATTTCAAAAACGCGGCCTGATCGACACGCGGGGCAAGCACATTCACATCGTCGATCTCCAAGGCTTGCGGCAGATCTAGCGGCCAGAGTGGCCTGGACGGTCGCGCTGTTAGTCTTGGCACGCCGCCTGCGAGCGGGTAGAGTTTTCAGACCGTCCCCCTACGGCAACCGTGTTGCATGGAGACCCGGCCCCAATGAATCGCGACCCTGTCCCGCATCATCCGCTCGTGCAGCGCCTGCTCGACGCGCGTCAAGTCACCGACGACCTGTTTGCGATCGTCAAACCCGACTACCTCTATGAACGGCCGATCCGCGAGCGTCACCGCGTCGTGTTCTACATCGGCCATCTCGAAGCGTTCGATCGCAATCTGCTCGACCAGCGTCTGTTCGATCTGCCGGCTTTCGCGCCGGAACTCGACCAGTTGTTCGCCTTCGGCATCGATCCGGTAGACGGCGGCTTTCCCACCGATCAACCCGGCGATTGGCCGTCGCTCGCCGCCGTGCGCGAGTATGCGACGCGCGCGCGCCGGCAGATCGACACCGCGCTCGACGAACTCGGCAGCGCGGCGCACGACAAGGCGGCCGTGCAACTGCTGAACGTCGCGATCGAGCATCGGTTGATGCATGCGGAAACGCTCGCGTACATGCTCCATCAGTTGCCTCTCGCGCAGAAGAACACCGCGTTGCGCGAGCCGGTGGTGACGAGCGATGAGCAGCGCGACGCGTTGTCGTCGATGGTTAGCGTGCCGGCCGGCACGGCCGTGCTCGGCATGCCGCGCGAGGCCGGCCGCTTCGGCTGGGATAATGAGTTCGGCGAAATGAGCGTGGACGTGCCCGCGTTCGAGATCGATCGATACATGGTCACGAACGGTGCGTTCCTCGAGTTCATCGAAGACGGCGGTTATCGCGAGCCGAAGTGGTGGTCGCCGAAGGACTGGGCATGGAAGGAAGCGGAGCGCATCGAGCATCCCGCTGGCTGGTCGCAACCCACGGCGCAAGACGGTCGCCCGGCATGGACGCTGCGCACGATGTTCGACGACGTGCCCTTGCCGCTCGACTGGCCCGTCTACGTGAGCCACGCCGAAGCGAGCGCCTACGCGCGCTGGGCCGGCAAAACCCTGCCGACCGAGGCGCAATGGCAACGCGCGGCGCACGGTGCGCCGCAAGCGGCGTCGGGGAACTTCGATTTCCGCAGTTGGGATCCACGGCCCGTCGACGCGCATCCGGACAACGTCAGCACGTTCGGCGCGGAAGGTCAGTTCGGCAACGGCTGGGAATGGACCTCGACGCTTTTCGAAGCGCTGCCGGGCTTCGAAGCGTTTCCGTTCTATCCCGGCTATTCGGCCAACTTCTTCGATGGGCAGCACTACGTGCTGAAGGGCGGCTCGGCGCGTACCGCGCTGTGCATGCTGCGGCCGGAATTTCGCAACTGGTTTCAGCCGCATTATCAGTATGTGTATGCGGGGTTTCGGTGTGTGCGGGTGAGGAATTAAGCGATAGTTGATGCAAGAGACAAGCTATCGCTTTACCTCTAGAAAGGTCAACTATCGGTTAACTTTGCGATCGCAGTCGTTATTGATATCTACCATGAAAGTGCTTCGAAGGACTTTTCAGACCTTCGGCCGCCGTCTAATCCCCCCGCGTCACAATGGTTGTCGCCTGGATAAAATTGGAATCTGGGGGCGATAAAGAGAGAACAAGTTGGCGCGTTACGGAAAGACATTCAAGGACAGAGCGGTGGCGCGGTTGCTGCCGCCGGAGAGCGCATCAGTGGAAAAGGTTGCGCGAGAGATCGGTGTTGGCGCGCAGACGCTGGAGCGCTGGCGCAGTGATGCGCTGTCCATGCCCGCTCGCGAGCGGGCATGGACAGCGGCCGCGCGTTTCGAGGCGGTGTTGAACACGGCAGCGATGGACGAGACGGCGCGCAATGCGTGGTGCCGCGAGCATGGCGTGTATCCGCAGGAACTGGCGCAGTGGCGGCAAGCGGCCACGCAGGCGCTGGCCGAGCCCGAAGAAGCCCGCACGAGCCCGCAGCAGACGAAGCAGGATCAGCGCCGCATCAACGAACTGGAACGCGAACTGCGGCGCAAGGAGAAGGCGCTGGCTGAGACAGCAGCGCTGCTGGTACTGTCAAAAAAAGTCGCGGCGATCTTCAACACGGACAAGGGCGAGGACGAATGATCGGCCTCGAGGATCGCCAGCGGCTGGCCCGGGAAATCGAATCGGCCAATCGGGCTGGCGCACGGTTGCGTCTGGCCTGCGAGGTCGCCGGAATCGATGTGCGAACGCTGCAACGCTGGAAGGCCCATCAGGGGCTCGTCAAGGGCGACGCCAGGCCCGGCGCGATGCGCCCACTGCCCGCGCACACCCTGAGCCCGCAGGAGCGGGCAAACGTGCTGCGCGTAGCCAACGAGCCACGCTTTGCCGACATGCCACCGGCGCGTATCGTGCCGATGCTGGCTGACGAAGGCGTGTACATCGCCAGCGAATCGACCTTTGCGCGCGTGCTGCGCGAGCATGGGCAGATGACGCGCCGTGGTCGTGCCAGAACGCCTTCGAGCGCCCGGCCGCCGACCACGCACGTCGCAACGGCGCCGCGCCAGGTGTGGTGCTGGGACATGACGTTTCTGCCGGCAACGGTAACAGGTCGATGGTTCCACCTGTACCTGATCCTGGACCTGTATAGCCGCAAGATTGTCGGCTGGGAGGTGCACGACAGCGACGCAGCCGAACACGCTGCTCATCTCGTGCGTCGTACGGCGCTCTCCGAAGGCATTGCCGTCCTTGAGACCCGGCCGGTGCTGCACGGCGATAACGGTGCGACGCTCAAGGCCACGACCGTGCTGGCGATGCTCCACTGGCTGGGTGTCAAGCCGTCGTACTCACGCCCCCGTGTCAGCGACGACAACGCCTACGCCGAAGCGCTGTTCCGAACCGCGAAGTACCGGCCGGAGTTTCCGGTCACAGGCTTCGAGGACCTGAACGCTGCTCGCAACTGGGCTGCCGGCTTCGTGCAGTGGTACAACTTCGAGCATCGTCATAGCGGCATCCGTTACGTGACGCCTGCGCAGCGTCATGCCGGCGACGATCGTGCGCTTCTCGCGGCACGTCACGCACTGTACGTGCAGACGAGGCTGTCGTTAAAAAGCCCAGGGATTACCGCGATAACGATGCATGTCATTAACGCTCATCGCCGGACGCTCGACCTCAGGCGGAAACACGCACCACGTACGGTCAGCGTGAAGGAAGAAATAAATTGCCAACGCGCCTGCTGGCCGCAATGCCTCGACGCACACATAGCGTCGTTGACTCGAGGGCATGCGACCAAACCGGGTTACCCGAACCGGCATCGTCGGAGTCGGCCCAAGCCATTTTTCGACCACCAAACGCAAAGACCTGTCCGCCATACCCATCGACTTCTCCTTCAACTTCGCTCTCCTTGATTCAGCCATCCACCTGTCAGGCTTAGGGCTACGAATCCTGTGTCATTGAGAACTCGATGCCTCTGCACGACTCGCAGACGGCTATTGCGGCACTGTGTCGATGGCTACCATGGCGAGAGCTTTGAATGCGAATTTCTAACTCATGACATTGGCGCCTTGCTGGCGGATTAGCATGCCACGCGCTGCATAGTGTCATTATCATCACGGTGACGACTATGTCACTACGTGGATTCCCCGAAAGCGGCCGAGCGCGTCAGCGGTTGCTGCGCCGGCTGCTGACGAAGTGTTGCTGGCCACGGCATCCGGACGGCGGGCCGGCGTACAGGCGGCGCAAGCCTGCCTTGCCGCCATGCCCGGCGGACTTCGCAACGATGCGGCGTCAAGTGTTACCAGTCCCGGAACCAGCTCCGCGCACTTCCCGCCGCAGACCGCTGGTAGCGACGGTGGCCCGCCGGCCGTCCTTAGCCCTGGACAAGCCCGAGCGCCTTGCGAAATTTCGGAACAAGCATGTGCGCCGATTTCGCCATCCTGTTGACCCACGGCGTCGTCACCAAGCCAAGCACCGGCAGATGCGCGACGCCCTCGCGACTACCGAGAGTCACCACCATGGTCGGGACGTTGGTCTTCGGACGATAGACCTTCAGCGGTCCGGCTCTGCCCGACAGTACCGCACGGATATTAGATTCGGCGACGATGACTTGCCCGTGGATATGCCAAGCCATCTTGTTCTCCGCCAGATCGGTGATGTCGCCCAGTGCGAAGACGCGATCCTCGTCAGCCACGCGCAGGTGGCCGTCGACGCGGATGCGCCCCATTGAATCGAGCAGATGCCCGAACTGAGAGCGCATGAAGTCGGTGTTGGGCCGCCCGCCGATGCACGAGATCAGGAGGTCATACCGGATCGACCGTCCACGGTTCGTCAGCGCCTCCCCGGCGGGTGCGAGAGTCTCGTGTAACGGCGCAGCGCCATCGGCAAGGCGCTCATCAGTCACGATCGTCACCCCGCGCGCCGCGAGAACTCCTCGGGCATGCTCGGACAGTCGCAAAGACGTTCCGCCAAGGATTCGTGCACCTGCCTCGATGACCGTGACGCGCTTTTGCGGGAGGGCTTCGCTGATCTCGCCTGCCACTTCGATTCCGATGGGGCCGCCGCCGACGATAAGGATCCTGTCTGCGGCCAGCAACCTCGCATGAAAGCGACGATAGAACGCTTTGCGCTCGTCCATCGTCTCGCCCTCCGATCGCATCAGCGAACTGGAGAAACGACTGCCCGTCGCAAGCACGGAAACATCGGCGCGCACCAGGCTCATCAGGCCGTCCGCGTCGGCAATCCTGCCCCCGTTCGCGGTCCATTCGACAAGCCGCGCTCGGACGTGCGTGACGTTTGGCAACGCGACGGCGAACGGGATCATCGCGGGTTCGGCAAATTCAGGATCGACGAGGCTTCGCGGCACCGACATCGGTACTTCGAAGTAGTCGAGCGGATCGATCAGCGTGACATTGAAGTCTTTGCTCAGGCGCCGCGCGAGCAATGCACCGCCGATTCCGCCGCCATAGATCGCAATGGTCTTGCATGAGCCTGCCATAGGAAATCCTTCTGAGAGTCAATTAGCCTTCAATGCAAACGCGCGCTCGATGGCGTCGCTCGATGGCGGCTGAACTAACCGTTGCAGGTGGGAAGACAAGGAGCTCACAGGATGAGAGCAGGCCTGCTTCCTCCGCCGCGCACTGTTCGACCGACATGGCGAACAGCACGCGCTCATATAATAACACATATGTCACAATGACAATAATGACACTCATACCTGTTCGACAATGCATCCGGAACGCTGCTACTCCAGTGCCGTCGCCTCCGGTTGGGCGCCTGGCGGTTGAAAAAAACGCGCCTCGCGCTGGTCCGAGCCCGACGTATGAATGACGTCAACGGCACGTCATGCGGCCCGTGCCATCGTGGCGGGGTTGGCGTGGTTTTCGCGCGTGTCCGAGTGATCTTGTAGTCATCATGACAGGATCGTCGTTTGATCGAGTACGGACAGCGTACAATCGTGTGAATGAAAACTCATGACCATCGCCCACGCGTCGCAGCAGAGCGCCGAGAGCGCATGCGGGCGCGCTTGCTGAAGAGCGCACTTCGTCTCGTAGCGGAGAAAGGCCCCGCATCGACGTCGATCGATGATGTGATCTCTGCCGCGGAAGTCTCCCGGGGAACGTTCTACAAATACTTTGCCTCTCCGGAAGCGCTGATCCGGGAACTGGCCGGGACGGTCGCAAACGAGCTGATTGCTTTCGCCGAGCCGGTCGTCCTGCAATCCGAAGACCCGGCTGAACGAATCGCCTGCGGCATTCGTCTGGTGTCGCGACTCGCTCTGCACTACCCGGTCGTTGCCAGCTTCCTCGTGCGCGTGAGCTGGCCCGATGCGCAAGGACCGGGGCTTCTGCTCGATTTCGCGCGACGGGATCTGGCCAACGGCATACGAACAAGCCGCTTCAGGCCAATGCCGCTTGCGCTGGCGCTCAACGTTGTCGCCGGCGCCGTCCTCGGCGCAACGCATTCGATGTTGCAGCCGGGCTGCGATCCGGATTTCGCCGAACAAAGTGCAGCCGCAGCCCTTCGCGCGCTCGGCCTGCCGGGCAAAACTGCCGATCGGCTAGCGACACGAGCGCTCCCGACGCTCGCGAGTTTCCCAACGGGCCTGATGTCAGAGGTGCTCAACCAACCGGCCACTGCGGAGGAGAACACCGTCAGGAGGCGCGGCGTGACAGCCTGAAGCCACTGACGGGGTGTCAGCGCTGCCGCCCCGCGTTCATTGGGCTCGCGCCGATCGCGCTTTGGGCTCGGTCATCGTTCACGGGGCCGCCAATACCGGCGGCGAGGACGCGCTTGTCAAGCGATTCTTCGACCTGGATCCCCAGTGAATTCAGCACAGACGCCAACATCTCGTAGTGGCCGATCAACATGCAGAGTTCAATCAGCTTCTTGTCGTCGTACTGCTCGGCAAGTTGCCTCCACGTCGCATCGGCAATGACCCGGTCATGATGGATTTCATCCGCCGCTCTGAGCACGGCCGCGTGGTGTGCGCTCCATGCGGGCGAATCAGGGCCTTCGGCGACCCTCGCGATGTCGGTCGGGCTCAAGCCGGCGCCCAGCCCGATGCTGACATGCTGAAACCACTCGTATTTGCTTCGGCAGTTCCACGCAACGCGCAAGATGGCCAGTTCACAATCAATGCGGCTCAGCGTCCCGTAAGGCATCAGCGTCGAGGCGAACTTCCGCCAGGGACGGATGAGCCGCCGGTGCCGCATCAACGTCAAGAAGAGATTGGGTGCATTGACGCGTGCGCGTTTTCCCAAGATCCTCAACATCACGCGCGGAATCAACGGGAGTTGGTCCCGGCGCAGTGGGCTCAACCGAGGTGCGCGCAGGCTTCTCCACCCAAGGGGCGGCTCCAATGCTTTCTTTCCCGCAGAAGTCATGGCTAGAAATGCCTCCAAAAGGTCTTCGTTCATATCACCACAAATCTGTATAGCTTCCTGTCGACCCGACTATTGGCCGCCCTCATTGTCCGCGCCTGCCGTCTTCCTGTTGCCCACCCGCACCGCCTCTGCGGCTGCCGCGATCGAGAAGGGAAACGGGAACCGCCCCACTACCGCACTGGCCCTCGCTTCAAGCGCAGCTTCCGGAAGTTCGATATGCAGGGAGATGCCGCTCGACTTGTTCTCGTCGACGCTCACGCGGGCGCCCGCAATGCCGGCTTCGACGAGCGCCGAGCGTAGCGCGTCGGCCGTTTCGCGCCGCTTCAGCTCCGGCTTGAATATCTTGCCGACGGCAGTGAGCGGCATCGCATCCACGATCCGGATCTGCTTGGGCAGTGCGGCCCGCTCGCTGATCTCGCGGCGCACGAACTCCGCCAGTTCCTGCTCGGTGGCGCTTGCGCCGGGCTTGAGCTGGACGTAAGCCACCGGCAACTCTCCGGCGTGCGCGTCGGGCCGCCCGATCGCCGCGGCGATCTGGACTGCGGGGTGGCGGTGAAGCGGTTCCTCGATCGTCGCGGGATCGATGTTGTGGCCGCCCCGAATGATCAGGTCCTTCTTGCGGCCGGTGAGCCGGAAATAGCCGTCGGCATCGCAGCACCCCAGGTCTCCCGTATTGAGCCAGCGCTTGCCGTCGCCCAGATCCAGCCAGAGCCCCCTGTTCTGCTCGGGCTGCGCATAACCGGCAAAGACGTTCGGGCCGGAGATCACGAGAATCCCGGCTTCGTTCGCGACGCAGTCGCGGACATATTGGCCGGTGTCGTCGACGATGACGGCCTTCATCGCCTGCCCTGGAATACGCAGCCCGATCGACCCCAGCCGGCGGTCTCCGAGCGGCGGATTGACGCTGCTCACGCAAACCCCCTCGGTGAGCCCGTAGCCCTCGAGAATCCTGATGCCGGTGCGCTCCTGGAAGACACGGAACACCTCGACCGGCATCGGCGCCGCGCCGCACAGGCCGTATTCGAGCGAACCGATATCGCGACCGCCCACGGGAACATCGAGCAACGACGCGTAGAGCGTAGGGACACCGCTGAAAAAGTTGATGCGGTGGTGTTCGACGATTTCCCAGAAACGCTTGACGACGCCTTCGCCGCGATAACCCTGCGGTGTACCGAGCACCACGTGTGCGCCCCGCGAGAACGGCACGAGCCCCGTCGCCAGAACGGCATTGACATGAAAGAGCGGCAGCCCGCAGAACACCGTCTTGCCCGGGCCGATGCTGTCGCCGAACAATTGGCCGACGCTCCAGGCGTTGGCGACCTCATTGCGGTGGCGGCGCATGGCGATCTTCGGCAACCCGGTCGTGCCGCCGGTACAAAAATAGGAGGACGACTCGTGGGCGCTGAAGCGGCGCCGGCTGTCCAGTGCGGCCCCGGACTCCCGGGCGATCGCACTGCCGAAATCATGGATCGTGACGTGCGAAGGAACGGCGCTGCGAACACCGCCGCCGCCATGCAGCCTCGAACACTCACGGCGTTGCAGGAACCGGGCCGCGAGCCGCTTCGGGCCTCGCACGCGGTCTGCGAGATTGACGAGCACCAGATGCTGCAGAGACTTCACCTCGTCGAGGACGGCCTGCACTTTAGGCCAAAGGTCGGTCCCGGGGAACGGGGCCAGCGTGACGAGCACCTTGGCCCCCGATGCATTGAGCAGGTCGGCAATGGCCGCGCCCTCCAGCAGGGGATTGATGGCGCAGACGATGCCGGCCGCCTCCCCGCCCCAGATGACAAAATGGGTTTCCGGCAGATTCGGCAGCACATAGGCCACCACGGAGTCGCTGCGCAGGCCCAGGCGCGCAAACAGATTCGCGGATCGAGTGATGTCACGGAGGAGCTCCCGGTAGGTCCAGCACTCCGCCTTCCGGTGATCGTCGGCACGCAGAAAGAACGAGAGCGCGGGCGCTGACGGATCGACGGCCGCACCGCGGCAGATCATCTCGTAGGTGCTCGCGGGCAGATCCGCCGGCACTCCTTGCGCTTCGATCGCAAGGACGTCCGCCTGGCTTGCGATCCCTTTCATGCCGCCTCTCCGACGATGCGATTGCGCTGCACGCCGAGATCGATCAGACCGTCGGGGCTGGCGATACGCGCTTCGACGAGGTCGCCGGCCTTCAGATACTGACTCCTGCCCGCTTGCACATTCATGAACATCCTCCACTTGACTGCTTCAGGCAGCAGTGCGGCAATCTTCTGTTTGCCCGGGGACGGAACGCTGAGCGCACAGCCGGACGGCGTGCCCGTCGAGAGCAGGTCGCCGACATACAGGTCATGCACGCCCGACAGCTCGGTCAGCGTCTCGGCGGGACCATAGACGAGGTTGGCCGTCGAGTCTTTCTGGCGCACGGCGCCGTTGACGGTCAGCGTCAGATCGAGTCGTCGCAGCCTCGGGATGTCGCGCGGCTCGAGCAGACACAAGTAAGGGCCGACCGGGCCGAAGGTGCGGTAGCTCTTGCCTTTATAGAACTGCATCTGCGGGATCTGGATGTCGCGGGCCGAGTAGTCGTTCACGATCACCACGCCTGCGATGTACTCGTGCAGATTCGCATCGGTGATCGACTGAAGGGACGTGATGTCGCGCTTCATCACCAGACCCAGTTCGATCTCGTAGTCGAGAAACCGCACCTCCTGGGGCCGCACGACGGGCGAGTCGGCCGGGACGACACAGCTTGTCGCCTTCGTGAAGATCATGTTGAACGTCTTCGCATCCGGGTCCATGCCCGATTCGATCATGTGCTGGCGGTAGTTCGCGCCTTGACAGACGAACTGCTGATTACGCGTGACGGGCGAGAGCCACTCCACTTCGGACTCGGGAATCGCCGGCCCGGTCAACGCGGACAGCGTCTCGATATGGTTCACGCGGATGAAGTCGGCCGTCGTCTCGAACTCGCCCGGAATCGGCGTGACGATGCCCTTGCGGACGACGCCCCACTGGGCGCGGCCTTGATGCTTGTAATGCAGAACGTGCAGTGACATAAATACGCCTCGAATGGCTTTGCAAAATGACTCGCGTCAGGCGAACAGCTTGGCGAGCGTTTTCAGCTTCTCCACCGTCACGTCGGGACTGTGCCGGAGGTTGCGGATGAGCGCTGCCACACTGGCCGGCGTGAACCTGGGTTTGGTGAAGCTGCGCGGCATGGTCGGCCCCCACTGCGACATCGCCTCGCGGCTGACGGCATGCACCCCCAGGGGTGCGTCTTCGGTGAACAGGTCGCCGTCGCAGTAGTGCTCGTGCTTGTCGCCCCACGGGTCCTGCCAATAGTCGAACACCTGGCTGCCGAGGATGTGTCGCCCGATACCCCAGGCGTGCGTCCAGCCTTGCTCGCGCAGCACGCGTTGTCCCATCCCGACCGCATCGGCGTCCACCACCTCGTAAGCGCTATGGCTGTAGAGCGGTGCGAAGCCTTGGGCCAACGCGAGCGAGTGGTGGTCCGCGGGCGTGGTGCCGAGATCGAGCCGCATGAAGGTGACCGCGGGCGAGCCGTCAGGAAGCACCTGCACGTCGCTTGGGATGAACCCGAAGTGCTGCGTGTACCACGCGCAGGTCTGCTGAAAGTCGGCCAGTTCGAGCACGACGTGCCCGAGGCGGATGACGTCCGGCGCCCCCACCGGCGGGCGCTGCGTCCCGTTGATGCGCACTGCGGCGTCCACGGAGTTCAACGGCAGCGGCGGCCGATGAGGTAGCGCTGACGCCGGCGCCTGGCCGAATATTGCGTCGACGCGGAAACCCGACGGGTCGACCAGGCCCACACGGTAGCCGCCGCCTGGCCACTTCGACGACTCCACGTCCGATGCACCGGGCACGCGCGAAAGCGCCTCAAGATCGGCCCTGCTGTTCACGCGCAAGCCGAAGCCGACGAAACGGGCCTTCGCCGCCTTGCGAGCCACGTAGCAGAAAGGCGCGGCTCCGGTGCCCCGCAGGAACATCCGCTCGCTGTCGCGCGACACGGTACGAAGCCCGAAGTCGTTCAAAAACTGCTCGGCTTTTGCGAGGTCGGGGCGATCAAAAATCAGGTACGCCAGCGCCGACGCTTTCGTCGTCGGGCGCGGATGGCGAGCCGGTTGTACAGTGGTCAGGTTCATGGCGGAAGCCTCAGGCGGCGGGTACGGTAAGTGCGACAGAGGGCGCAGGCGCGCCGACGGGGGCGCTGATCGGCGCGCCAAGCAAGGCCAGGCTCTCGCGCACCAGCCGGCTCGCTTCGGTCGCCGGTCCGTCGTGGAGGATCGTCCGGTCAGGGCGGATCACGGCGGCCCAGCCGACCGATACGACGCGAGGAAGGAAGACGCCGTCCAGGTCCTCCCAGCTGCCGCCTGGCGCAAGATGCAGCCGCTGCCCGCGATGCGCGATCTGAACGACAGTGCCGCCGGCAGCGGCAAACGCGGTGGCCGTCTCGTTATCGAGCGCAGCGCCCGCGTCGCTGCCGAACCCGACCAGCGTGAGGCCCTTGCCGAGTACGTTGTCGCTCAGGCAGGTTGTGCCGTCGCAGCCGCGCACCCAGCCCTGAGCAATGACGGCGCCGCGCACCAGCCTGGTCCGTGTCCGGCCCTTGACGAAGAGCCCGCGCGAGTAGGCGTTCTTCGGCTTGAGGCCCAGTTCTTCGAAATGCGCGCGCAGCTGTGGCACGAGCCGCACCATACGCATCAAGCCGTGTGTGAACAGCGCGAGACCGCCATTGCGCGGCATCACCAATTTCCCCATCAACTTCGCGAAGTTGATCATCGCCTTCACATGGGGACGCCGTTCCTGATCGTAGGTCTCGAGAATCTGCGCAGCGGCGCGCCCGCGAATGACCCAGGCGAGCTTCCAGGACAGATTGGCTGCATCGCGCAGCCCGGCGACCAGTCCCTGCCCGACGAATGGCGGCGTGATGTGCGCGGCATCGCCCGCCAGGAAAACGCGTCCCTGGCTGAACGCGTTCACCGTCCTGGCGTGAAAGCGGTAAACAGCCTTGCGCTCGATGACCATGTCGTCAACGTTGCCCCACGGAGCGAGCAGCTCGCGAATGCGCGCCTCGGACTCCATGTCCTCGCGCGTCTCCCCGGGCCGCAGCATGAATTCCCAGCGCTCACGCCCGCCGGGTGCGGGCATATGCGGAGTCGGCCGCCGGTGATCGCAATTGAACTCGACATGGTCGATCGGGCGTGGCACGTTGCGGGCATCGACGATCAGCCAGTCCTCGACGAAGGTCTTGCCTTTGAACTCCTGCCCGATCAGTTGGCGCACGAGCGAGCTGGCACCATCTGCGCCGACCAGGTAGCCGGCCTGGACCGAATGCGTACGGCCCTGACCCAGGTCCAGCGACGCGACGACAAACTCGTGCCCTGCCTGGAATCCGCTGAGCGAAACCCCGAGGGCGGTCTGCACGTGGCCACACCCCGCCAGCCGGCTGCGCAGGCACCGCTCGAGGTCCGGCTGATAGAACGTCACGAGCTTCGGGTGACCGTCCAGGCTACCCAGCGTGTTGGCCTTGCCGAACTCGCCCAGCGCCGGCGAGCGCATCCGCACATAGGGTATGGCCAGCGTCTCGAAATCGCCTTCGGCCACGCCCGCCAGTTGCAAGATACGCAGTGCCTCGTTGTCCAGCGCGATGGCCCGCGGCGCCATGAAGATGTCGGTTGCCTTGTCGATGACCAGGACCTGCACGCCATGACTCGCGAGCAAATTGGCTAGCGCGGCGCCTACTGGCCCAAAGCCGACGACCAGCACGTCGACGACCGACGGCAGCGCTCCGACTGTCCGCCGCAACGAATCAACGCACCCACCGGGCCGAGCGCTCATCTGCGCAATTGTTTCCACTAGGAACTCCGCTTATCCGTTTCGCCGGTTCCGACCGGCTCTTTGTGACATTGATCACCCTGACGGGGCACTCGGTTGTGGGTGTCAACCTACGTTCCACAGCAGCTGGGGACCAGGCAGCATTTGCGCACGATCCTCGCCGATCTCCAGGGCAATCAATTCGTTGCACAACATGGCCATCTTCCAAAGCAGTGCCTCGTTTCCCGGCCGGGCGGCCAGATTGGTCTGCTCCAGCGGGTCCGCCAAGGTGTCGTACAGCTCCAGATCGTTGAATCGCACGAGCTCGGCAAACGAACGCGGCGTATTGTGTTCAGTAGACCGAAAGTAGCGGGCAAACTTGTACCGCCCGTCGAACACGCCCCGCATTCCGCTCCTCGTTTTCATGCTTTCCAGCAGCAGACCCTTGGTCATGAAAAGTGTCCTCGACAGGGCGCCGTGCGCCGAGGTCACCTCCTGGATCGCCTGGGGGGGCACGCCGTAGATGCGGCTGTCCCACTGATACAGAACGCCTTTGCGGCCACTGCCCGTCGTTCCGCGGTCGCTGGCATGGATTGCCTCCGACAAGTCCACTCCCTGCAGCTGCGGATACGCCGCACGTCGCTCGACCTCATTGATCCCGGCGAATGAAAGGAGGGTTGGCGCGATGTCGATGTGACTGGCAAGGGCAGCGGTGTCCCCGCCAGCGGGCATATCGGGATGCCAGACTGCAAACGGCAGGCAGCAGTTCTCGCGATAGATGACGTTGCCTTTGCCTCGCAGCGCGTGCGCCCCACTTAGCTCTCCGTGATCGCTCACAAAGACGACCACTGTGTCGTTCCACCCTCCGGAGGCATCCAGCGCGTCATAAACGATGCCGATGTTGCGATCCACGTCTCGCAGGCAATTGAAGTAGTAATTCTGGTAGTTCCGCCAGGCGTCGCGATCATCGAGCGGAATGCGTCCGAGCCCCATGTCATAGTCCAACTCGAAGAGCTTGTGCGCAGACACCCGCCCACTGTCGGCATCCTTGCCGAAATTGGCTGGCAGGTCGAAGCCGAGGTTCTGCCGAAAGAGCGGATCGTCGGGCGCGGGCTTGAGCGACACGCCGCCGATCGGCAGCTGGACATAGGTCTCGAACTGGCGCTGCGTCGCCAGGAAATACATGATGTCGTGCGGGTTGACGAAGTTGACGGCCGCAAACCACGGTTGGCGGGCGTTTCGTCGGCTGCCGATGAACTGCGCGGCCTTCTCCGCGATGCCGCGATCGGCATCGAACCCGGCGAGGGCGCCGTCGAATTCGCGATCCTGGTCGCTGATGGCGAAACCGTAGCTGCCAAACAAGGCCCGCATCCGATCGGTTCCGACCGGCTGGGAAGGTAGGTGGCTCAGATGCCACTTCCCGAAATAGGCGGTTTCGTAACCGGCATCCTGCAACATGGTTCCAAGCGTGGGAACCGACTCATAGAGGTCGTGCGCAAATGGAACGGGCACGTTCTCGTAGACACCGTTGTATTGATAGTGGAGTCCCGTGTAAATGTTCCCGCGCGCCATCGAGCAAAGGCCGGTTACTCCGTTCATGCCCGAGAATCTCATCGCGCGTTCGTACAGCCGATCTCGATGAGGTAGATGAAGACCTTGGGGAAGCATGGAACCGTGTCTCTCCTGGTCGGTGACAACCAGCAAGATGTTCGGCTGCCGGGCGCGGCGCGCACCAAAGTGTGCGCGCGGACGCTTAGCGTTGCCTAAAGCACGGGCAGCTATCATTCCGCCGGCAACCGCAATGCCGGCGCCTATCAATAGTTGTCTTCGATGCAGATTCATGACGTCCTCGGTGCTACTGGAAAGATACTCGAAAGCTCTTGCCGGAAATTGCGGACGGCGCGGCGTCTGCGCGCAGGATCGAGCTCGTGTTGACATTCACGGCCGGTCGAGCGTGTTGAGCGCAGCATCGTGTCCCCATATAATAATGACGATATTGCCATCATGACACAAATGTCGTTACGCATGCTACACGACGAACGATAGACATCTCGTTCGACCGCGAGCACGCTGATGTGCAGCCGGGCTTCTCGCCGAGTCCTCGCCGATATCCCTGTCAAAAGACCTTGATCAGTCGTATTTGACTGAAGCTGCCCGCCCTTGCATTACGTGAACTGACCGTCGCCATGTACTGAAGCGTCAGCGCGGCATTGAGGACCGGC
Source organism: Paraburkholderia sp. HC6.4b (assembly GCF_014200875.1). Taxonomy (NCBI): domain Bacteria; kingdom Pseudomonadati; phylum Pseudomonadota; class Betaproteobacteria; order Burkholderiales; family Burkholderiaceae; genus Paraburkholderia; species Paraburkholderia sp. HC6.4b. Next base: position 72,261 of record NZ_JACHDC010000018.1, on the reverse strand, counting down.
ACCTTGGTGGTGAAGAACCCCCCGGCATTCAGCGTTTGGTAACGACTCGAGCCCCAGGGGTTGTTGGAGTCGCTTTGATACTGCTGAACGAAGACGGTATGTAGTCCGAACACCCCGATGGAAGCCTTGTATGCTGCCGCCCCTTCCAGACCCAGCCAATTGCCGCTGCGCACGTTGTCGTCCCGGTTCGTGGTGTTGAAGCCCAGGCTCAGCTTCACTGTGAGCGCAGTGCGCGGGGTCGGTAGGTAAGCCACCTGGATAGCCGGGCGCACCGTATAGAAATTGCCGAAGCCGATGTCTGGGGCTGATGGGTTCGACGCGTTGTATTGGCCCGTCGGCAGCACAAGTGAAACGCCTGCCAGAACACGAAGCTGCTCGGCGGCATAGAGCCAGCCAGCCTGCAATTCAAGGTCGCCGATACCCGATACGTCGCCAGAGCCAGCTGCTGCCTGGCTAGCAAGGCTCCCTTGATACGATGCGCCGAACTGGGCCGCCACAGCGCTTTGCGCTGCGGAAGGAACCGCCGGATTCCAATGCAGAGCGGGCGTTGAAGCGTTGACTTGAGTCGTCTTTGTCTGAGTGCCGTACGGCAGGAGGCCGCCAAAAACCAGGCGACCGCCGCCGTAGGTGTCGCTCGTGATGTAGCCCACAGCGAGGTTGAAAATCTTGAACGTGCCTGTGGCGTCGACCTGGGCGGTGCTGGCGCCATAGGAGGGATACAGCGCCGCGGGGTTCGGCGCGGGCAGCGGCACGGTTCCGCCCGGAATGGGGGCTGTGAGCGTATTGCCGTCGTTACCGGTCACTTTCTTAATGTCGATGTAGGTCGCGGCAACACCGACGGCAAGCCCTGAGGAATCGGGAGGCGCGAACATTTCACCGCCAATGGCGCCGGCAATGTTGTACCTCACCTGGAAATCTTCCCCTGCATGCGCAACGATGGAGGTAAGGCTGCTTACCGCCGCCAAGCCAAGATAAATGGAACGATGCAACATCTGTGTCTCCTCCTCTTTTTTGTAGAACTACGGCAACCGGTGTCCCACCGGAGCCATCCATCGGCTCCGGAAGACATGTGTTTCTCCTAGTTGAAAGAAGCGTGGCGGGCGCGTTAGCTGGGCAACGGACTGCTCTGGACCAGCGTTTTTACACGCCGGTGCGGGATGAAAGCTCTGGAACCACAGGGATGAATGCTCCGTCAACCGCTTTTTAGTGGTACGTGGCTGACCTCGATGTTGCGCATGGCGTTCTCGCCCGCACGGAACAGGAATCGTTGCGTTCCGGACGCCGCCAGGGTACAGCCCTGAGCGCACACCGACGTGATCTGCGGCGACCCGGTGCCGCAAACGATTACGCAATTCGTCGACTTGTCCTGAATCACCGAATAGTCGGTCCGATCGCGTACCTGCGACTCAATGAACGGATCTCGCAATCGGCCACATGAACTGAGCAGCAACAGCAGCCCGGGCAAGGTTGCATATCTGGTTAGCCGCATCGTGTTCTCCATGATTTCTCCAGCAGCGGTAGGCGATGCCGCGCACGGTGGCTTGTCGGGGCTTCGCTCGGCGCAAGCCTGACCGCGCCGATAGGGCTATGTCTGCCGTCGGCCAGCATTGGTGTTGCATGCGGCATGCGCATCACCCATTACACGACGCAATGGCCGTTATGTGGTGTTCATGGTGACAGTATCGTCATCGTGACGATACTGTCGTTTATACCTAGGCGGCAGGGGCAACACGTGGTTTGGGAGAATCGGACTGTTCGTGCATGCATGGACCCGATGCCTTTTGGAGGCTTCTTTTTCTGGATATCGAAGCGGTCTGCATCGCCCGCGGCCGCGATGAGATCCGTGCACCCTGTCCTGGGCAAAATCGCGGCTTGCCGGAAGCGGCAGCCGGCACAAAAAACAGGCTTGGGCTAATCGTCCGGATCGTGCGAAGTCTGGCGGCCGGCGCATGCGGAGGCGCTTGCAACAAGCCGAAGTCTCAACACCATTTAAATCGGCGCGGAGCGTCATTTCGCAGACCTATGTATCGAAATTTGTCTGCGATCTCTGGCTCGGATCCGAAGCAGTTCAAAGCTGGGGGGCGCAGACACTGCGCCCTTTTGCTGGACCGGCTTCCGCAATGCCAAAACCAATGCCAATTTCTTTGGATAGCTCCTGAAATACCTTGTGAGGAACAGCGCCTGTTGCGACATGCATGGCAGCTGCGGCGGCGACCCAGGATTGGGTTTCCACCGCTCCAATTCCTGCCTTGGCCATCACCTGTTCGGGATCCCAGTCGTCGAACTGGTTCAATCGACCGGAGCAGTACGCCTCCATGAACGCCTTGTCCCAGCCGTCGTTGAGCCCGGCCAGTTTTGCAGGCATGAGGACGCTAGCGAGGATTTTTGCAACGGTTCGGTGGGCTTTGATCTCGTAGTCGATCCAGGCTTGTTGCGTCACCTGCGATTGCGCCTTGCCTTGCAGGATGTAGGGTCTCCATCGGTCCTTAACCGAGTCGATCGGAGGAAACAGCCTGCTCGGGTCGTGGGCCAGCCCGCCGGTACCGATAAAGAGCACGCGAGCTTGACGCAGCGAGCGCGCAAAGTTGCCGACCGCCTCCCCCAATGCCCGGGCGCGCGCATAGGGGCTGAATGGCGGTTGGAGGCAGCTCACGAAGATCGGCAGGACAGGATAGGCGGCCAGCCCGCCGGTCAGGTACTTCAGTGCCTGCGAGAAACCGTGGTCAACCTCCATGGCGTATGAAACGGCCGTGTCCACACCTTGGCCACGTATCGACTTTACCGCCTGCACCGCCAGGTCCCTGGGGACATTGAGATGGCCCGGCGTCCCGCCCACATCAGCAAGCGCCGTCGCTTGCACCGCGACACAGAACGACGGCATGCAATTCATTTGCTGCCCCCCATAGTGATCGACGCCAAAGAGGATCACCAGATCAGGTGCGAACGAAGCGATGCGCGCGCGCTGACCCTCGAGTGCCTCGAGAACGTTGCGCACTGAACGACTCTGCTTTGCAGGGAAGTCCAGGATGGGAGAGTGCGACGCGCACACCATCATGAAATCCATTTACTCACTCCAGAGCGGCTCGCGCCGCCATCTAAGCCCTTTTGCCGGGCGGCCCGAGAACAAAAATTTGTCTCTTGCTTGATCGATCAACCAAGGCACGGTATCATGGCCACTTCTACTGGTCAAGCAACGTGGAGGTTCCGAGATGAAGTTCTGTAGTTTTGAGACCGCTCAGCGGCGGACTTATGGCGTCGTGTGTGACGCAGGTGTCGTGGATCTTAAGGGTGCATTGGGTGCGCAAGCACCGGAATCCCTTGAGGCGCTCATTGCAGCGATGGCCGATCATCGCTTGAGACAGGAGACGATCACGGCCGCATTGTTGGGAGTCCAGCCAATTCCATTGAACCAGGTCTCGTGGTGCCCTCCGCTTTCTCGACCTGGTAAGATCATCGGCGTCGCCATCAATAATCGGATGGGACAAGAGTTGGCATTTCGGCCGTTTGCAAATCCCGCCTTCTTTCTCAAGCCTGCCAGCTCGCTGATAGGTTGCGGACGACCCGTAATCGTGCGAGAAGAGTTCGGTCTGACTCACCCCGAGCCAGAGCTTGGGGTAGTGATTGGGCGCGGCGGCAAGATGATTGCGGAGTCGCAGGCACTCGACCACGTCTTTGGCTACACCATCGTGAATGACGTGACCTCACCCGGGCTGAAGGAACAAGACAGCCTGGAGATTGTTCTTCCCGGGGTGGTCCGTGGCGGATACCGGGAACTTTTGACCTGGCGTCACGTACGAGACGAGGAGCACGAGCGCTCGATCTATCTGACGTATCACACATTGTCCAAAGGTGCCGATACCTTTGGTCCGATGGGGCCTTGGATCGTCACGCGCGATGAAATTCAGGACCCCAATCGGCTGACGATCAACTCCTTCGACGGCGATGATCTTGTCTTCGAAGATTCAACGGCTAATTTGACATTCTCGGTACAAAGGATTATCGCCCACGCGTCCAAATACATGACGCTTGAACCAGGCGATGTGCTGCATTGCGGCACTGCGATGCAGCCGCGGATCGGTGGCAAGTATCTCATGCTGGCTCATTGGGATCTCCGACGCTCAGGCAAGCCCATCTCGGTAGAAATTGAAGGCATAGGCAGACTGGAAAATCCAGTTATCGTGGAGGGCTGAAACCAGCTCAAAAAGAAGATTGATGCCTAATGCAAACGGAAAAACGAAAAGACCGTCGATCCGAACCTCGCTCGCGACCGCATCTTGGCGGCCGCGTGTGAGGTGCTTGCCGAGCAAGATACACGGCGGCATCTATATCAAAAATGGCAAAAAAAGCGAACGTTCTATCGGGGTCAATTTATAGACGCAGGCACTATTTCGACGACGCCGTTTTAAACAGGTTGTGCAGGATCGCCTTCATGTCCGGACGGAATCATCGATGACCACTCCGGCCCCTGTCCCGCTTGCGCAGTCGAGCGCTGCGCAGGCTTCGTGGCGCTACACCCGCACGGCGATGCTGCTGCACTGGATCATCGCGGTGCTGATGATCGGCAATGTCGTGTTGGGGCTCAGCGCGGATTCGCTGCCTGACGACTGGGTGCGTCCGGTGATCGATACTCACAAATCGATCGGCATCACCGTGCTCTGCCTCGTGCTGTTGCGCATCTTGTGGCGCGTGTCGCACCGGCCGCCGCCGTTGCCGGCCGACTTTCCGGCTTGGGAAATGCGCGCCGCGCACGTCGCGCATTTCGTGCTGTATCTGCTCATGATCGGCTTGCCGCTGTCGGGCTGGTTGCACGATTCGGCCTGGAAAGACGCGGCGACTCATCCGATGCGCCTGTTCAACCTGTTCCCGTGGCCGCGCATCGGCTACGTGACGCGTCTCGATCCGGCGCTGAAGGAAAGCTTGCACGATCGCTTCGGCGCCCTGCATGCGTGGCTCGGCTATGCGCTCTACGCCATGCTTCTGATGCATGTGGGCGGTGCGCTCAAGCATCAATGGATCGATCGCAAGTCGGTGCTCAAACGCATGGTGCCGTGACGGCCGTCGCTGTTCCTTTTGACGCAGGCCTTTTATCAACGCGGTATCGACAGATTCAGCAGCCATTTTGAAGAGATCACTGGAACAGGCGCTCGCGCTCATATCGCCGCGCATTCTGCCGCGCCCCGCCCCGCTGCCGAGCACGCTGATTCACCTGAGTGTCGTCGTGGTATGGCTACTGCTGTTCGCCCGGGCGTTCTTTTTGCATGGCGTGGTGGCGTGGTCCACCGGCCTCGCGTATGTGGCCTACGACACCTTGTTGCTGGGCTTCGTCACACTGAAGACGTTGCCGCTCCTGCGCCCCGCGGCGCCGCTCGATCCGGCCTCGGAGACGCGCAGCTTGCCGGCCATGGGCGTGATCGTCGCCGCGCATGACGAAGCCGCCGTGCTGCCCATGACGCTTGCCGCGTTGCTGCGGCAGGTGCACGGCCTGACGCAGATCGTGATCGCCGACGACGGCTCCACCGACAACACGCGCGCGCTGCTCACGGAGCGCTTCGGCCTGACCCCGGCCGCGGACGGCAAACTGAGCGCGCCCAGTTCGCTCTATCCCAATCTGTACTGGCTGCGCGTGCCGCATGGCGGCAAGGCGCGCGCGCTGAACGCAGCGATCACCGTGATGACGACAGACACCGTGATGACCGTCGACGCCGACACGCTGCTCGATGACGACGCCACCTACGCGATGCGCGCCGCGTTCGCGAGCGAGCCGAAGCTCGTCGCGGCGGCCGGCATTCTCGTGCCGGTCTGCGGCAAGAGCGTGTCGGGCCGTGTGTTCCAGTGGTTCCAGACCTACGAGTACATGCGCAACTTCATCGCGCGCTTTGCGTGGATGCGCGCCGACAGCCTGCTGCTGGTGTCGGGCGCGTTCGCCGCGTTCAGGCGCGATGCGCTGCTGGCGGTAGGCGGCTTCGACCCGCAGTGTCTGGTGGAGGACTACGAGTTGATTCACCGGCTGCGCCGCCATTCGGCGGATCACGGGCTCGGCTGGGCGGTGCGCGTGGTCGGCGACGCGCATGCGCGCACGGACGCGCCCGGCACGCTCGGCAGCTTTCTGCGGCAGCGGCGCCGCTGGTTCGCCGGCTTTCTGCAGACTCAGTACTGGAATCGCGACATGACCGGCAATCCGCGCTACGGCACGCTCGGGATGCTGATGCTGCCGGTCAAGGCGATCGATACGATGCAGCCGATCTACGGCTTGACCGCGTTCGCGCTGCTGCCCGGCTTTCTGTTCGGCGGGCACCGCGCGATCGTGGTGTCGATTTTCTGCGTGATCGGCCTGAAAACCGCCATCGACCTGGCGTTCTATCTCTGGTGTATCCACCTGTACCGGCGCTGGACCGGCGAGCGCCCCAGCTCGAGTCTGTGGATGGCCATGGCGGCGGCGCTTGCCGAGCCCTTCACGTTCCAGCTGATTCGCCATACCGGCGCGCTGCTCGGCTGGCTGCACTTCCTGCGCGGCGGGCGCTCGTGGGGCCGGCAGCAGCGCTCGGGGCTGGTGGCGCCCGACGAACACTGACGAGCCACGCCGGCTGCGCGGTTACGCCGCGAGCGTCGTCCGGTCTGCGCCGGCAGGATCGGCCCGCGCTCGCGTGGCTGCCTTGCCAGGCGATTTCGACGGCAACGGCGGGCTGGCAGACACATCGTCTCGCATGTTCGAGTAGACTGGGTTTCGATGCGGTCCCCGCGTGCGCCGTCGGCCGAGCCTGGTTCCGTTCGTGCCAGGAGGCGTCCCTCATGCATGCAGCGCCCCCGCTGGATCGCAGCACCCTCGATGCACCCGCCGAGGCGTCCCTGCGCGATTTGCACCGCGTCGTCATTCACCCCGATCAGACTGGAAAACCCAGTTATCATGGAGGGCTGAAACAAACTCAGAAAGAAGATTTATGCCTAATGCAAACGAAAAAATAAAAAAAAACGTCGATCCGCAGCTCGCTCGCGACCGTATCTTGGCGGCCGCGCGCGAGGTGTTTGCCGAGCAAGGATATACAGCGGCATCGATATCAAAGATCGCAAAAAAAGCGAACGTGCTTTCGGGGTCAATCTATTGGGCGTTTGAATCCAAAGAGAGGCTCTTTGCAGAAGTCCTTACCATTACTGCAGAGGAATGGAGGCGGAAATTTAAGCCTTTTTCGGATCAGAAGACCGACCCCTATGAAAAGCTGATGGTATTCGCTTCTGGCTTCGTTCAGGCACCGGAATTTTTGCGCCTTATGATGATCGTCGCAACCGAACATCAAGCCAGTCGCCATGAAATACGGGACGCTGCGGTCAAGATCCGGCGCGAATGGAGGGATTATGTCGAGCGATCTGTGGCCCCCCTTTTAGAGGGCTATGAGTCCGACGGTGCGAAGCACCTTGCCCAAAGAATGGGGCGAATGTTACTTCAATTGCTGGACGGCGTCTTCATGTCGCTTCAGATCGAGCAGAACGAGATGACGGCCGAACAAATGTTCATTGATGTGTCCGGCGTACTGAGACGGGAATTTGAATTTGGCCTTAGTCAACTCAATAGATAAATGGTGCAACGATTTAAGACTAACGGCTAATTATCGATGAGCAAAACTGAATTCGCGCAATTGAGTGCCAACATCGCTCTGCCCAAGTAGGCGTTCCCGAACAACTCTCAGCGGCTTACGCAGCAAGAATCCGATGCGGAAATGGAGTTGCGTGATTTACATGGTGCATGCATATTGCCGCACGAATCCTGCAAATTTTGACGAAGTGGGGATTGGCCCGAAGACGCCGGTGCCAGAGGGAGATTTCTTGCGCCAACCGCTGCGCGAGCAGGTGAAGTTGAAGCGTCCGCTCGTGAGTTTATCCCCATTCCGGTAGGCTTGAATCGCCGGACGACGGGCAAAAACCGCCACATTCGAGGAAATGTCCTATTGGTCAGCCGTCGCCGTCCGGGGCATTGGTACACTGCATGTACTATTGGTCTGACACAACGCAAGACCGCCACGGATGTAGCATCATCCGCTGCGTCATTGCGGCCCGCTTCGAAAGCGGTTCAGGGAGACGATGGAATGCGCGTACTGATCGTCGACGATCACGAACTGTTCAGAGCCGGACTGGCGCTTCTGCTGAGACAGATCTTTCCGGACATCGAGTTGCTGCACGCGAGTACGTTGTCACAAGGTTTGAATCATGCGCTCGGCGAATTCCTGAACATCGTTTTTCTCGATCTCGACCTTCCCGATGGTCACGGTTGCGACGCGCTTGCCGAATTGAAGGAGTCGCGCCCGTCTTTACCGGTGATTGTGATCTCGGCCGACGGTAGCGTGGAAACCATTGGCCGATGCATCGAACTTCGCGCCATGGGATACGTGCCCAAATCGTCATCTCCTGAAGCGCTCCATGCGGCGATAAGCGCGGTGCTGGCCGGCGGCGTATTCCTGCCTGCGTCAAGCATCGCGACGCTCAGGCGTGACATGAGCACAGACGACGCCCCCGCGGATGAACCTCGGAACCACCAGTCGGGAGGCAACTCAGAAATGAGCACCGCATCTGAACTGGGACTGACTCCGAGAGAGTTCGAAACCTTGGCGTGGCTGGTGCGCGGGCTTCCATCCAAGGTCATCGCGCTGAAAATGGGGCTCGAGGACATTACCGTACGGAAATACATCAGTCATCTGCTCGCGCATTTCAATCTGCGGCGCCGTACGGAACTGATCGTGATGCTTGCAGATAGAGGGATCAAACTTGGCGTTCCGCCAGTCACGGATCCCGCACATGACAAAAGTCTGCCGGCTGTTGGGCGGCAACGAACCGGCTGACTTCAACGAGCGTGTTTTCTGGCGCGGAAGACTTGCGCAGCAACACGAAAGGCTGGGAAAAATCGCGAAGTGAGGGCGGGGAAATCAGCTCGCCCGTGATGAACGCAACGGGCAGCGCGCCCGCCCAGTCGAAACGCCGCCTGATCCGTTCGGCAAGCTCAATGCCGTTTGGCCCTTCGCGCAGCCGTATATCGGTGACGAGGACGTCGGGTGCGCGGCCTTCATCGGCCAGAATCGCTTCGAAGCCCGTCATTGACCCGGCAGTATCCACGAGTGCGCCCGCGCTGATAAACAGCCGCCGCAGACCTTCGAGAACGGTCGGTTCGTCGTCGCAAAGCAGGACGTATTTGCCCTTGAGCACGGACGTGTATGCGTCATCCTTTCGGTCCTCCGTCCCGATGACCGGCGTCATTATCGAAATTGGAGCGTACAGGGAAAAGTGCGACCCGCGCCCTTCGACCGAATAGAACCTCAAGCTGTGCCCCGGCAGAATCCCAATGACCCGTTGGACGATGGACAGCCCGAGCCCCAAGCCTTTCGAGCGATCGCGGCCCGGGTTGTCAATCTGATAGTACTCGGCGAATATCGCATCCCGATGTGCGGGCGAGATACCGACGCCCGTATCCCAGACGTCGATGCGAAGCCGTTCACCGACCTCCACCCACCCGATAACGACGCCTCCCATGCGGGTGTTCTTGATCGCGTTCGATACGAGGTTGGACAATACCCGCTTGAACAGCGAGCGGTCGCTTTCAATGGGCGGCGGGCGGCGCAAGCGCATGGTGCTTCTGATTTCGATGCCCTGCGATCTCGCCGGTTCAAGATATTGTTCAAAAACATCGGCCAGCACGGCTTGTGTATCGATCGGCGACAGGCTTGGAACGTACGAACCTAGTTCGCTGTAGTCCTGAATGTTCTTGAACATGTCGAGGATGTCGCCTGCCGTCTCCTCGATGACGTCGAGATCATGCGTTGCGGCGTGACCAGCTTCGAGCTTTGTCCGCGCGCTGCGGATGAAGAGGTTGATTGCGGCGAGCGGCTGCTGGATGTCGTGATAGGCCGATGAAAAGAACCGTTCCTTCTCTCTGACCAGCTCTCTCATGCGTTCATTCTGCCGTTTGACAGCGGAGGACGCCGCCTGAACGCGTGCGTTTGCTGCGCGCAATGTCCGCCTGAACATAAATTCACGGCGGGCAGCGCGTTCAAACTGAATGCAGATGACAACGCCCATAAAATACATGATGGCCAACACAGACCCACGGGACGCCCAGCCAGCGCCCACCGTGGAAGCGCCCGTCCGTGGCCAGAGAGAAAGGGTAAGGTGAAAGCTTACAACGCCCAGCCCGACTAACCACGCTGCCGTGATTGCTCGAAGTCGGAGCAATGTGAATATCGTGAAAAGGACAAGTAAAAATTCGGGGAATACTTCCCGGAAAGCCAAGGCCGCCGGGTAAAGCTCCATCAACTGCAAGAGGGTGAACCAGCAGCTCAGCATCCATACGCAAAGCAATCCGACCACCCAGCGTTCGTCGAAGGCACGCGGTCCCCACATCAAACATATCGGCACAGCCATACCCACGGCACCTGCGAGCCGCAGATAGCCAACGTGAAAGATGATGCTGGGATCGACCCGGGTCAGCAGCCACCAATCGCGGCGAGCAAACAGGATCCACAGCAGGAGGCTGGCGGCGCCAGCCAGCCTGCGTTGGCCGGCGTAGCGGCGCGCATAGTCAGTACGGAACGCGCGCTCGAGATCTGCCGAGGCAAACTTGCGTACCACGAAGCCTGACAATTTCATAAGGCCTGCCGGACCAGAAAAATCACCGTGGGATAGTGCTCCACATCGATGAGCTTTATCGCCGCACCACTGGCTGGAAAGATCTCCACCGATCGTGGCTAACGGAGCAATGCGGCGAATTGCAGCGAAAGCGATGTCGAAGGCCACGGATGCACAACGCCCTCGTCCGTAGCCGCGGTGCGATAAAAACAGAATAGCAGGTCGCCCTCCCTACCATCAGCCACAAATGTATCAGCGACGTGACGTGCCCGCAGTTGGACCGTTCAGGAAGGACCGCCGTCGGGAGGCGAATGTCCGACACGTCATCGGGATCGGGATTGGGATCGGACATCGACAGTGCATACATCTTTCGCCGACGGTGGTTGTTCATCGCCTACGCATGTGCGTTGCGATGGCGTTTCGGCTGGCCAAGAATGAATATGACAGCAACGCTGACAGGGCAGTCATCGAGTGCACCTGGATCGGCTGATCGTCGCAAGGAGGCCGAATCTGCGTTGGCTCGTGCGAAGAATGCTGTGGGTCGGCGAGAGAGTGAACACGCCGATCTCTTAAACTTCGAAGGAGTACTCTCATGAAACTTTATCAATCGGTTACCGTCTGTCTTGTCGTGGTGGCTGGAGTGACAGCAGATGGATGCTTCGCCCAATCAGCGACCAACCAGCAGGAGTCCGTAGCGGCTGGCAGCACCCAGCAGGCTCCGGCGGTCGCGGTTCCGGCTGCCACATCGGCAGATCCTGTTCTCCCCGGAAAAACACGCGAGCAGGTGATGCGCGAGCTGGAGGATTTCCAGAAAAATGGCGAAGCAGCGAAGATGGTCGAGCTTTACCGAGGCAGCTAGGTGAGGGGCGCGGGCCAGAAGGATGTTTCGACTATCGAACCGTCACCTTCACCGTCGTCGGCGTGTATAGATCCCTCAGTTCTGGATCTCAACGATGCTATTTCGTCGAGCGGAGGGCCGTCGAGCTGCTCAGTGTCTGGACGATCAGTTGCTGGTGCGCGGTCCTGAGAATGGTGCAGATCTATCCGGGCGACCTGGCTTGGCGGCAAGCCTATCCGATCCTGACGTTTTCCCTTTTCGTGATATTCATGGCATTCCGGCTCCGAGGGATCACGGCGGCGTGGCTGATCGGGCTATGCGTTGTCAGTTACCTGGTCATGCTCTATTTCAAGCCCAGCGGCCAGAGCGTCGACGCGCGCGTGGAGTCGGTGATTGCGCACGCCACGATGGTGCCGATGATGTATGTCGTCGGTTTGCTCGTCACCATTCCACTGAAACGTGCCGCGAGCGCGGGCGCGTTCGTGCACGCCGCAGAATCGATGGATGGATTTGACGTCATCCTCGCCGATGACAGCCGCATTCCCGATCTCATCGTCACCGATATCCGGCCGCGCGACGGAGCCACTGGCAAGGAGGGTGCTGATAGCATTAGGCGTCATTTCGCGTGGGCAGGCGTTATTCCCGTCGCATTTCTCACCGGCGAGCTGCTGTCCGATCGCGTCCTTCGACTTTCCCGAACCGTGGTGATCTGGGCGATGTTCGTCATCAAACCACGATAGCGGGCCTTCATGTAACCGCAATGACGGGCGTTGCCGGAAGCGCTTCATCCAGCGCATCTCCAAACCGGATGCCTCCGGCGTCGCGCGATTCGCGGTAGCCGTGAGCAACGCGGGATCGACGAACGCACTCGAGCCCCCGCGCCGGGCGCAAAACGACTGCCTTCCTCGTTCGTCCACGCGACGACCTCGACAGGATGCCGTGTCGCGATGCCCGCTCGATCCAGCGCGCGAAGCACTTCGAGCCCTGCCAGCCCGCCGTAAGCGCCGTCCAGGCGTCCGCCTGCGTGTGTATCGATTGCCGGTCAGGTCCAGTGGCAGATCCTCGAGACCGTTGCGACGAAAGAACAGGTTCGCGCAATCGTCGACGTAAGTCTCCCAGCCGCGATCTCGCGCCTCGTCGAGCAGCGCGCGCCGCGCTTCGCCATCGATCGGTGTCAGCGCTTCTCGAGACACGCGCCATCGGTGCGGCGTCCGAACGCGGCCAGTCGCGATAGACAGCATCAAGGCTGTCGCCGTCGAGCAAGCTGACGATTCGGGCGGCTATCGGCTGATCGCTCGTGCACGGATCGAACACTTCCTGTCTTTGCAATCGTCTCTTTGCAGTGGCTTTCCAACGGAATGAACGTCGTTCCAGAGACTTGCACGAAGCGATTAATGTGCCATTGAATTCACGCCTCGCCCCGCACAGTTTCATCGCAACATGCACCGATTCGCACAGCGACGCGCACTGCAGAGGCGCAGCGGCACCAAGTTTGCGCACCGACGCATCCCATGCGAGTCCACCGAGAAAAAACTTTTTTGACGAGGACAGCTTCCGATTTTTGATTGTGCATTATGCATTGCAGCAACTACTTCACCAGTACGAGACCTTGCGAGGAACGACATGAAGGGATCGAACGCAACAGTCAACACGTTCGCGGAACCGCTGCGCGTGCGGCAGCTCAGTCACGGATTTCAATCGCCCGATCGCTCGACCGTGACCATCTTCGACCGGCTCGACTTCTCCGTGGGACATGGCGAGATCGTGTCCATCGTCGGACGAAGCGGCGCGGGCAAGAGCACCCTCTTCAATCTCATTTCAGGCCTGCTCACGCCGCAGTCAGGCGAGATATCGGTCGGCAGACGCGCAGATGGGGAAGCGGGCCGCATCGCTTATATGTTGCAGAAGGACCTGATGATGCCGTGGCGCACGGTGCTGCAAAACGCGCTGCTCGGCATTGAGTTGTATCGCAAGGTCCGGCCCGATGATATCGCCCGCGCGCGGCAGATGCTCGCGCGCTACGGGCTCGGCGCCGTCGCCGATGCCTATCCGCATTCGCTTTCAGGCGGCATGAGACAGCGCGTTGCGCTCACGCGCACACTGCTCGTCGATCCGACGCTCGTGCTGCTCGACGAACCCTTCTCCGCGCTCGACTACGAAACGCGTCTCGCACTCGAGGACGACATCATCGCGCTGCGTGCGCAAAGCGGCACGAGTGTCGTGCTCGTCACGCACGACATCGAAGAAGCCATCGCGATGAGCGATCGCGTGATCCTGCTTGGCGGGCGTCCCGCACGCATCGAAGACCAGATCGACATCGAACTGACGACGCACGGACCGCGCAATGCCGTCTCCGCGCGCGAGGCGCCCGAGTTCCGCGGCTATCACGCGCGTGTCTGGAACGGTTTGCGCGGACACGTCACCTCGCGCGACGCAGATGAAGTCGCTCCATCGAGCATCCTTGCAGGAGCCGTCCATGACTGAAGCCGTTCTGTCCACCAACGTCACGCCAAGGAAAGCCGTACGCCGTACGCGCCGCAAGTTCGGCACGACGGGCGCCGTCTTCGGTATCGTCGTTGCGCTGGTTCTTGCCTGGCAACTTGCCGTTAGCGCGGGCTGGATCAACGGCAAGCTGCTGGGCTCGCCGTCCGGCATCTATGAGGCCGCCGTCATCGGGCTGACGCAGGGCACGCTCGTGTCCGACACCTGGGTCACGCTCTATGAAACGCTGGCGGGTCTCGCCATCGGTAGCGGCCTCGGGATCGGTCTCGGCCTGCTGCTGTGGTTTCTGCCGACAGTCTCGGGTGTCGCCGAAGGATTGTCCGTCATCCTCAACAGTATTCCGAAGATTGCGCTCGGACCGCTCATCGTGATCTGGTTCGGTTCCGACGCCTCGTCGAAGATATGGCTCGCCGGCATCTCCACATTCGCCGTCGCGATGATCTCGTCCTGCGCCGCCGCGCGTGAAGTCGACAAGGACCTGCTCAATCTCTTCCATTCGTTCAAGGCGAAGCCGTCGATGATCTTCACCAAGCTCATCGTTCCGAGCGCGCTGCCGTGGATCTTCTCGACGCTGCGCGTGAACATCGGCTTCGCGTTGATCGGCGCGGTCGTCGGCGAATACATTGCATCGCAGTCGGGGCTCGGTCACGCGGTGTTCGTCGCGGGCTCGCTCTTCGATCTCAATACCGTCTGGCTCGGCATCATCGTGCTGACCTTGATGGCCTCGGTTCTCAGCTGGATCGTTCAACTCGCGGAAGCGAAGATCATTTCCTGGAAGAAAAAATGAAGAAGACACACGCTCTGCTCAATAGTATCGCGGCCGCATGTCTGGTCGCATCCGGAATCGGCGCGACGAGCGCTCAGGCCGCCGAGCCGGTGGTCATCTATCAGGCATTTCAGTCGATCCAGTACCTGCCGCTCTATGTGGCTATCGACAAAGGCATCTTCGAGAAGAACGGCCTTGCCGTGCAGAAGGTCACTGCGGGCAGCGGCGCGGCGGGCGTTGCAGCGGTGATCGGCGGTCATGCGGACTTCTCGCTGCAAGACCCGATGACCGCCATGCTCGCCAACCTCAAGGGCGCATCGCTCGTGAACGTGGCCAACGTGGTCGCCGGCGTGCCGGTGTGGGTGATCGCGCCGAAGGATTCGACGGTCAAGGGCGTCGGCGATCTCGCAGGCAAAAGCGTCTCGACCGCACTGCCGCCGTCGACGAGCACGTATCTGCTGCAACGGCTCATCAGCGAACAGAAGCTCGCGGACGTGAAGATGAACACCGTGCAGATCGGCACCGAACTCGCGCCGGTGATGGCGGGGCGCTCGGAAGCCGCCGCGCTCTATATGCCGCAAGCGGAAACGGGGCTCGCGCAAGGTTATCGCATCGTGTACGCGTTCCCGAAGGCGTATCCGGGCGGCTATGCATTCTCGACCATCGACACGCTCTCTCTCACCGTCAAGAGCAAGCCGAAGATGGTAGCCGCGTTCGTGAAGTCGATCGGTGAAGCCGAAGCTCTGATTCAGCAATCGCACGACACGGCGAAGAGCGTCGCGCGCGCCGAATTCCCATCGCTCGATCCGAAGATCGTCGATTCGGCGGTGCAGCGTCTCATCGATCAGAAGATCTATGCGGCCACGCCCGGTATTTCCGAGCAGGCCTTCCGCAATGCACTCGATCTGCAGGAGTCGATCGGCAACATCAAACCCGGCGCAATCACTTATGCCAATGGCGTCGACAACACGTTCGCCGCAGCCGCGAGCAAGTAACGATGAATCGATCAGATCAATCATTGCTCACGACACTGCTCGCTAATCGTCACGACGAAGCCGCCGCGCGCGCGACGCTGCTGGACGCGCAGGCCCGCGCCGATGCGCTGGAGCCGTGGCTTCGGGCCTTCGTGCATCGGCCGGATACGTACGCCGTGCGCGGCGCCGTGGCGCGTGCGCTCGTGGGCGTGCCCATCGGAGTCAAGGATCTCGCCGATACCGCCGACATGCCCACGGGCTACGGCTCGCCGGCTTACGACGGGCATCGGCCCGAGCGCGACGCGCGCATCGTGTCGATGATCCGCGCGCTCGGCGGAACGGTCTTCGGCAAGACCGCGACGACCGAATTCGCCTGGCGCGGACCGGCTGCGACCGTCAACCCGTGGAACCGTGCGCACACGCCGGGCGGCTCGTCGAGCGGATCGGCGGCGGCCGTCGCAGCGGGCATCGTGCCGCTCGCCATCGGCACGCAGACGGTCGGATCGATCATTCGCCCGGCCGCGTATTGCGGCATCGTCGGCTACAAGCCGTCGTATCGCGCGGTGCCGAGCGAAGGCGTGCATCCGCTGGCTGCGTCGCTCGATCACGTCGGATTCTTCGGGCGATCCGTCGACGATGTCGCCGTCGCGCATGCGTTGTTCGTCGAAGGCGCTCTTCAGGCGGTCGAAAGCGAAGCGGCGTGGCGCGATCACTTTCCGCGCGGCACCTCCGCGCTCACGCTCGGCGTCGTTCGCACGCCGTTCTGGGACGAACTCATCGCGCCGCATCAACGCGCCAATTTCGATGCATCGCTGCGGACGCTGAGCGAAGGCGGCGCGCGCATCGTCGAGTTGGACTACGGCGCGGACCTGCCGCAAATGCGCGAAGCGACACTGACGATTCTCGCGGTCGAGGCGTATCGCGCCGTCGGCGATGTAGCCGCACGCGCGCCCGCGCTGATGAGCGAACACATGCGCGTGCTGTTGTCCGAAGGCCAGGCGATGCCGCTCGAGCGCTATCAGCAAGCCTTGCTGTTGCAGGCGCACGTGCGCTCGCAGTCTGCCGCGCTGCTGCAAGGCTGCGACGCGCTCGTGACCTTGCCCGCCAGCGGTGAAGCGCCCCACGGACACGCCGATACGGGCGACGCCCGTTTCTGCGCACCCTGGAGCCTGATGGGGGCGCCCGCCGTCAATGTGCCTTCCGGCTGGAGCGATGCAAATCTGCCGCTCGGCTTCCAGATCGTCGGCGCTTTCGGCGATGATGCGAAGCTGCTGCGCGTTGCCGCGCGCATCGAAAGCATGCTGAAGTTCGAAAGACGCGCCGTCACCATTTGATCGACGAAATGCGCAACATACGATAACGACCGCTCACGGAGACGAGCATGAGCCAGCCCTTTCGTACGATTCAGCAATACGTGCTCGGCACGTTGCGCGCCGAGATTCTCAACGGCGTGTATCCACCGAACACGCGGCTGCGGCAGGAAGAGATCGCCAAACGCCTCAGCGTCAGTACGACGCCGGTGCGCGAAGCGTTCCGCGACCTGCGCGCGGAAGGGCTGGTCTCGATCGATCCCAACAAGGGTGTCGTCACACGCGCGCTCACGGCCGCGGACGTCAGCGAAATCTACGAACTGCGCATGGTGCTCGAGCCGATGCTGTCCCAACGCGCCTGCGCGCATGCCACCGATGGCGAGCTCGCCTCCGCCGAAAAGGTGCATGATGAAATGTGCGCGACATTGTCGTCCGAGAGGTGGGCCATCCTCAATGAGGAGTTCCACAAGCATCTGATGGCGAGCGCCGCCGGCACGCGTCTCTTTGAACTGGTCGAAGGGCTGTCGCTGGTCGCGCGGCCTTACGTGTCCCTCTCGATGCACGTCAAAAGCGATATCCTCGACAGCAACAACCGCGAGCATGCCGATCTCCTCGACGCCTACCGCGCCCGCGATATGCGCGCCGTGCATGAGCAGACGTACGCGCATCTCGAGAACACGCGCGATGCGATCATCGCCTGTGTCGAGCAGGCCTTGCCTTCGCCAGCGGCGGCTTGAGCTCTTATCCGATTCCTCCTCGATGCCCATGACGCACGACTCTCTCGTCTCTCTCTCCGCCGTCGATGCGCGCCGACTGATCGGCGATCGCAGTGTCTCGCCAGTCGAACTGCTTGACGCGTGCATCGCGCGCATCGAAGCGATTAACCCTGCCGTCAACGCGATGGCGGCGACGTGTTTCGAACGTGCGCGCGACGAAGCGCGTCGCGCGGAAGCGGCGGTGATGCGTGGCGAGCCGCTCGGCTTGCTGCATGGCGTGCCCATCGGCGTGAAAGATCTGGAAGAGACCGCCGGCGTACTCACGACGTATGGCTCGAAGCTCTTCCGCGCAAACGTTCCGGACGAGGACAACGGGATGGTCGCACGCATTCGGGCGGCGGGCGCCATCGTGACAACCAAGACCAACACGCCCGAAATGGGCGCGGGTGCGAACACCCGCAACGACGTCTGGGGCGCGACGGGCAACCCCTTTGCGCCGCTGCTGAACGCGGGGGGGTCGTCGGGCGGATCGGCCGCAGCGCTCGCAACCGGCATGCTCCCGCTCTGCACCGGCTCGGACACGGGCGGATCGCTGCGCATTCCAGCCGCGGTCTGCGGGATTGTGGGACTGCGGCCATCGCCGGGACTCGTGCCGGGCGACCGGCGCGAACTCGGGTGGGCGCCGATTACCGTGAGCGGCCCGATGGCACGTACCGTCGGCGATGTGCGGTTGCTGCTTGCCGCGCAGGCTGGCTTCGACGCGCGCGATCCGCTATCTTACGACGTCGATTCGGCCGCGCTTGCGCAGCGCCGTCCGATCGATGCGTCGGGGCTGCGCATCGGCTTTACCGATGACTTCGGGGTATGCGCGCTCGACGACGCATCCCGCGCGACGTTCCGCGCGAAGGTCGACAAGATCGCACGGCACGTGGCGGTGTGCGAACCGGTATGCATCGACATGAGCGGCATCGACCGATGCTTCGACGTAGTGCGCGCGCAGAACTTCGTTGCGCAGTTCGCGGAAATCTATGAGCGCGATCCGTCGCAGCTTGGACCCAATACGCGCGCGAACTTCGAGCTGGGCGCATCGATGACGCTCGGCGACGCCGTTTGGGCGCACAAGATGCAAACGACGCTGTATCGACGCTTCCAGTCGCTCGTGCAGCACTATGACGTGATCGTTTCGCCGACGGTGTCCGTCACGCCATTTCCGTGGTCCCAATGGCATCTCGAAGCGATCAATGGCAAGCCGCTCGATACGTACTATCGCTGGCTGGGACTGACTTACCTCGTTTCGCTGATGACCAATCCGGCGTTGTCGCTGCCGTGCGGGGTCGATCATGCCGGCATGCCGTTTGGTGTGCAGTTGGTCGGCCCAGCGCGTGGAGACGGGCGGTTGCTGGACATTTCGGAGGCGCTCGAAGCGGCATTTGCTACGGTCGACGCGCTGCGGCGACCTGCGCCGGATCTTAAAGCACTGTCCGAGCCGGTCCCTGAGCTGCGGTCTATCGTGTCGTCCCCGCCGATCTTATCGAATCGTTCGAGGATGGCCTAGTGACGGCTTGACGACAAACTCAGGCTGTCATTCGTGATGCGAGCCCAAGAGGGATCTTGCCAGCTCTCTTGGCGATATTCGATAACTGGACTTCAGCATAAAGACATGCTTACAAGGCCTGTCGTGCGATGCAGGAGGCGCAGGCGGATAGCCTTCTCCGGTGCGCTGAAACGCCGGGACAGGGCCGAATCCGGCGCCCAGATCCGTCCCACGCGAAAAGCGGGCTAGTGGCGCAACGGGGCGGGCCTTTGACGAAAGAGAATGCCCCGAGCGCGTTATTCGTCAAGCGAAGCGTTGCGGTGACCCACACGAGGCATCCAGGCGCGTGCGGGAGGGGACGATGTTGCGGATCGATGCACGCCGCCGCTGGTGGTACCGAAGAAAATTACCGAAGAAAATCGACATGAGGGCCAAACTCGCGGTCGCTGAACGTTGCCTCGGCTTTAATCAAGGTAGACCAATGTTTCTATCGCCGATGGGCCGCCGCTTCAGCCGCAGTGTCATGGTATTCCTTGAATTTCGTGATTCTTCCGTTTTCGATCGTGAAGACGTGAGCCCACTCATCCTCATACGTAATGCCAGTTGAATTTACGCGCCAGCGCTGCACCCCAAGCACGACGACCTTGTCTTCGCTGGCAATAAAATTGAGAGGTTCGAACCGTTCGGCAGTCTGAGTCGCAGCAAGCGCACTGAAGAATTCCGCGACCTCCTGAGGGCCGTGCCTTCCACCAGCGAATGGGATGATCTCCGTAGGCCCAGGTATGAACCAGTCGACATTTTCGGCGAGCGTTTTCAGGACGCCCCCGATGTCGGCCTTGCTGAAAGCATCGTATGCTTGCTGCACCAATTGAACATTTTGTTGCTCGCTCATTGCGCCTCCCACAATCGCCGTTTCGAGATCTTGCTGTATTACTGCGGAATCGAGGCCATTACCAGATCATCATAGTCGAGTCACCGAAAACCGTGCGCTCGCCAACCAGCAAAAAGCTGAGAACCTGCCGGCCGCACCAGGCTCATGGATGGCCGTTGGATCCTAAAGTCTGCCGTTGACTTGGTGCCGGGTCCGACGGCAACTAGGGGTCGAGGGCTGTCGACCGCTGCCCTGCGCGGTTCGGGGGTGTGGCCGCGTGCATGGTGCAGTAAACGGCCATTTGCGGGCGTTGCGTTTACTACGACGGCACAGTTACTACACTGATAGGTAAGGGTCGCGGATATCAGGTGGGGCGGCCTTCTCAATTAGTTGCACGCACTACACGCTGTCGGAAAGAGCAGATCGAGCCTCCACATTATTTTGTGCGGCGTGCTCGTCTCGTTGGTCCATCAAACAGGAGGATCCAATCATGCAAACTGTTATAAGGACATATTCCGGGAAGGGTGCAAAGGAATTATTCGATCTGCTGGAGAACCGAGCGACTGACGTCGAAGAACTGCTGCGTTCGGTCATAGGCTTTGTCGGCTACACCCTCGCGCGCAGCGGCGATGGCGGATTCTCGGTAACTGTTTGCCAGGACAAGGCAGGCATTGATGAAAGCGTGCAAAAGGCGAAGGACTGGATCGCGAAAAACGCCGGAAACACGGGCGCGGCCGCGCCGGAAATATCGGAGGGATCAGTCCTCATTCACCTGAAGTAACTTCGCCTTGCGACTGGCACCGTATGAGTTCGGCGGCCGGATTGGCAGGTACGTAACCAGCTTCACCGGCTGCTCCTCACGCACACTGTTTACCGAGTTCGTCCAGACCGGCCTTTGTACGTTGAGCAGGAAGATCCCACGGAGCGGATTGAGAATTCCGCGATCTCATAATGGGCTGCGGATGGCTTGTCTTGAACTAGGCAGCGCTCTTCGGGAACAAGCGGCACCACGCCGCTCGCCGGTTCCACGTATGGCAATCCGATTTCTTCTTCATCGCTTCATCGAGCGGCGAGTCGGGGACAAGCCGCGCACGCGACTCATGTGAAACGTTGAACGGCTGCTTCGGAGGGGATTGACTGGCCGGAGCGGGTCCGGCTGCTGTCGATCGCTGCATCGCGCTGCCCTGGCGTGCATACGCCGCTTGCATGAGGCACTGAACGGCCGGTTGCGGACCTGCGCAGCGAAGGCGCAAATGCTCGATAGTAGCCATTGGCCGCGCGACCGCCTGATGGAAGTGTTAGGGCGGGTCGAGCGCACTCACCATGACGTAGTACCCGTCAGGATCGCGGAGCGCAAACTCTTTGGTTCCGGTGTTGGGGTTCACGTTGGGCTCCTCTTCGAGTCCGGCGACAAGCGCGCGGGCTCTCGGCAGCGCATCGTCGAAATCATCGATACGAAAGAACAAAAGCAGTCCGTTGCCAGGTTCCGCACGGTAGCGACTAGCCAGCGGAGGATGCTCGTGCGCGCCCCACTGGTGAAGGCATAGCAAGACCGTTCCATCCGTGTCGACGATTTGCCCGAAGTAGTCATGCGCTGGCAGCGTTTCCGGTTGTCCGAACAGCGACTGATACCACTTGAAGCTGCGGGCCACATCAGCAACACCAATGATTGTCCATGTGCGTTTCATCGGCTTCTCCTGCAGCCAGTATATGACGTCCGCTTTCCCAGCGATTGAACGACCGCTGCCAGGCAGCTTGAAGGGCCGTATCACGCCCTGAGTCAGTCCGTCAAGCGTTTCGAGGGGGGAAGCGCGAGGCTTCCAAGAAGGGGGGGAGCCCCGCTTCCTGAGTGCATTCAGATAGATGCTTTCGTCGTACCGGGTCCCGGTCTGCCAGCAACGGTAGAGTATGCGTATCCATTTGAATGCCAGCGCCCGGACGGCAGCCTGATATGAGCTGCCCTTCGCGCGCTGCTGCCGGTAGTAGGCGCCGGCCCAGAACGATTTGTTGATGGTCTGACCGGCCCATTCGACGAAGGTCTGGCGCAGGAATTTTGGGCATTGCCAGCGCCAATGCACCCAGCATTTCTTCCCGCTGCGCTCAGTGACCGGTGCAATGCCCGAATACTTCTGCAGTTCAGCCGCGTGCCGGAAGCGCTCACGCTGTTCGCCAAATGCGGCAAGCAGCCGCGGTGTCAGATGCGGGCCCGCCCCCGGCAGGCATTCAAACAGGGCGAAGTCCGGTAGCGTTCGCGCGACCGTCGCAATCTCCCTGTCGAACACATCGATCGCAGCCAGCGCGGCTCGCAGTTGTGCGACCAGTGCCAGCGCGTGTAGCCGGCAGGGTGAGACGATGCCGGGATCCTCGGTGAGTGAAGTAGCCGAGCGGATGGATTCCAGACGCGTTTCGATCAGCCTTGGGCGGCGACAGTTGTGCGCATGGAAGAATGTCTCAAGGGTACTGCGGTGGGCGTGTTTGACGGCTGGAAGCGTCGGCCAGCGGGTGATGAAGTCGCAGAACAGTACCGTGTCGATGTGCTCGAACCACTCCAGCGCCTGCGGGTAATACTGTTTGAGCGTATTGCATAAACGGTTAGTGAATCGCGTCTTGTCGCCGACCATTTCACGGCGCTGCTCGATCAGGCTCATCAGACAACGCATACCCGCGCTTTGCGGCCTCAGCGGAGCGAACCGCTCGGGATGGCAAAGCAGCAGATCGAGTGCCAGTTCGGCATCGGTGGGATCGTCTTTGGCCCGACTCGGTTTGAACGCCTCACGGTACTTCGCGAGGGTTGAGGGATTAACCGGAAAGAGGACAAAGAAATCATATTTCTGCAGCGCGGAGACAATTGGTCCCCTCGCCAGTTCGAGGGCAACTGCGATCGGCCCATCAAAACGCTGATGCAATCCCTTTGCCCACTCATCAATGCATGCGACCTGATGGGGAACGCAACTGAACTCGCGCCGGGTGTCGCCCGCCGCCTGCAGGCAGACATCGTGTTTGGTGTCCGCCCAGTCGATGCCGACATACGCAGCGAACTGCTGATCCGATAGAGGTGACATGTGAGCCTCTGCAAGTGATAGATTATCCAGCAGGGACATGCATGCTTGTGCTCTGCGAAGGCAATATAGTGAGCCGGTGCGACGGCGAACCCTGAGTATTCGTTGACGAGCGCAAGCGCACCCGCGGACTCGAAGCTAAAACGGCAAACGTCCAGGCGTTTGGGTCGACTTATTCGTAATCCGCAGGTGCATGTCCCGCTTCCACTGGCAGCAAGCTGCCAGTGCCACCAGTATTAATGAAACCGGGACGGACTATCTATAGAGGGTCGACTTGCGCCAACCGCGCCGGCTGCGCGCTTTGCCGGTGACGCCCAGTCGAGATATGGTTGCCAGTCCACGAAGCGGAGTCGCTCGAAACTGGCACTAAGCCTTACACAGAACTGTAGTCGAGTGCCCGGATATCAGGATCCGCTCAACCAGCGGAGCGTCGGGTAGGGAAATCCGACGACCCAAACACCGTTCGCGCTGAAGTCCCACGTCGGGCCGAAGCTCGCCGGCTCGGTCAGTTGTTCGTCCGTGAGTCCGCTTGAGCTCGCCACCGGTGTGCCCGAGCCGACGCCTGCCGTCGCCCCGGACGACTCGCTGTTCCAGAACACGTCCGCGGCGATCCGGCCGCTATTCGTGCCCGCGATACCGCCTGTCGTTGCACCCGGATCAGGCGCGAGTGTCGACTTGGCATAGGACTCGCGAATAACGCCCGCATTGCTGCCGACCAGTCCGCCGACCACAGCGCCGCCCGTCAAGATTTCGATTGCGTTCGATTGGTTAATGCCGCCATGATTCGTGCCGACGAGTCCCCCGATCGTGGCTTTCGCACCGGCACCCGCCCTATGTTCGGCCACAGACTGTTCGATGCAACCATCGTTCGTACCGGCAAGGCCACCGACCATGCCCGCGCCGCTGACTTGCACCGCAGCGAACGACTGTTCGACGAGGCCGCGATTTTCGCCGACGATCCCTCCGGCCACGCTGCTTGTGTCGCCCGTGGATTGGACGCTACCGAAGACGCCGACCTGCACAATGAGCCCATAGTTGGTGCCGGCGAGCAAGCCGACCGGTCCTGCGGAGGAGGTCGCTGAGCTTTGTGTGAGATCAAAATTGCGCACGACGCCGGTTTTGCCGATCACGCCGAAAAGCCCGGTATCGGCGTCGCCGGAGATGTTGAGTCCCGTGACGACATGGCCCATACCGTCGAACTGACCCGTGAACGGTGTGGCAGCGGTGCCGATGCCGCCGAAATTCACCGGATCCAGGAAATCGATTGACAGGTTGCCCAACGCATAGTTGCCCAACGCATAGTTGCCCGCGAGATTGTTATTCACCGCATTAAGGTCCGCCAGGTAGTTAATTAGCTGATAGGCGGTGATCTGCGTCACCAGGCCACTAAACGGCGCGGCACTCCAGGAAGGATTGCTGCGCAACGTACCGGGCGTGTATCTGCCGTTCATGTCGTAGAGCGCCGTGACGATGCCCGTGCTTCGCGACCAGTCGATGGTGCCCAGGTTGGTCACGCTGCCGCCGTTGTCGAAGCCATGCCAGTCGGCATTGAGAATCAGCGAGCCTGTGCCGCGATTGGCGATGGTCGCGTTCGGCGCAATGGTCAGCGAGTGCGCCGCGTCGAGCGTCAGCGACGCGGCGCCGTGCCAGCGAATGCTCGCGTCGATAGCGATGTCTCCCTCGCCGGTCGCCCCTAGCAGGCCGTCGCCGCCGTTCGCGTCCACGTTGATCGAGGCACCGTGGCTCAGGCTTGCACTCAGCGTGCGAGCGGTGGAGGCGTCCGTGATGAAGTCCCCCGTTGTGATGTTCCAGGTTTTCGCCTGAACGTCCGCGTCGCCGACCTCGACCTCCTTGCCGGACATATCGACCGCGCCGCCGCTGCCGTCCGCATTGCGTGCGCTGATCTGCGCCCCGCGCGCGTCGACGCTACCGGTGTTGATAACTGAAGTGGCGGTATCGGTGTTCGCGACGAGCCACACGTGGCCGGCGCGTGACGCAGTGCCGGTGGCGCGCAGCGCTCCCGAATGACCCGCGAGCGCGAAAATGTTGCCGTCGGCCGCCTGCAAATTGATGATAGCCGCCTGCACCGAGCCCGTGTTCGTCACCGTGCCGCCGCTTCCGACGTCCACGAAAACTTGCTGATCCGTGCCGTCAAGCAGACGGACCTGACGCCCCACGGCAAGTTCGGCATTGCCGGTTGGCGCATCGATTGTCCCTGCGTTCGTGACCTTGTTAGCCGATATGAGGAACACGTCCCCGCCCGACGAGATGAGTCTGCCGAGATTGATCACATTCGCCGTGGAGCTGCCCGTGTAGACCGACCCACCGATCGCGGGCGGATTCAAAAATGTGTCGTTGGGGATGTCGAGCGTCGAAGCGACGAAGCGCCCGCCCGTCGAGACCACGCCGTTTCGCCCGATTAGAACCCCATGCGGGTTGACAAGGTAAATACTGCCGGTGCCGCTCAGCGTGCCGAGGATCGCGGAGAAGTCGTTACCCGTCACGCGATTGAGTGTCGCGCCCGTGCCGTTGTTGATCGAAACCGTGGCGTGCGGTCCGATCGAGAAACTGTCCCATTCGATGATCCCCCGTGAGCCCGTTTGCGTGATGTTCAGGTTCGTGCCGTTCTGAGCAATGCTTCCTGAGCCGCCTACGAAGCGGCCGCCTTGCGGCAGCGGTCCTGCCGCGAA
This sequence comes from Paraburkholderia sp. HC6.4b, assembly GCF_014200875.1. NCBI lineage: Bacteria > Pseudomonadati > Pseudomonadota > Betaproteobacteria > Burkholderiales > Burkholderiaceae > Paraburkholderia > Paraburkholderia sp. HC6.4b. The sequence goes on along the minus strand of NZ_JACHDC010000018.1, from coordinate 46,396 downwards.
GGCCTGTTGCCCAGAGAACAGTTCAGTCAGTGCAAGCGCGATGACCAGCGAGATGTTTCGCGACGACCGACAGCTTCCAGATGCGCGCCGTAGACGCGACAATCTAGCAGCAGGGCTCATACGTCCCCCGTGTAAGCGCAAGACGGTCGGCACGCGCGAGGAAAGGGCGCGAACTGCGCGACCCGTGTATGAAGAATAGCGGGAGACGTTGTCGGGATGCGCCTAAATCTACGCGTTTTGCGCCCCTTGTCGGCACGTGTGTGCTCTGCTCACTGTCAGTTGTCCCTTGGATATCTGCCGTAGAGCCTCCACGAGACAGAGTGGCGGCAACGGGTCGCGCAGAGACGTTCGAGACGCCCAGCGTAGCGCGCTTAGCGTACGAAAAGTCCGTTTAGGTGATGAACCGCTGCGCCGCGATCGAAATCCCCCGCCTAGGGTTGCCGCCGATCCAAGTTGCGGGCGGGTGAGCGTAGGCTAAGAATGATCCACCGAGGGTGCCCGTCGCCGGGCGACCCGGCAACCGTCAGGGAGGTAAGTCATGCGTGTTATGGTGAAGTTCTCGTTTTCCGCTGATGCCGGCAACTCCGCCATCCGCGCCGGCAAATTAGAAAAAGTCTTCCAACAGCTAACCGAGGATCTGAAGCCCGAAGCCGCTTATTTCCACGCCGAGAATGGCGACCGGGGCGGCTTCTTCATCGTGAACATGGCGGAATCATCGCAGATTGCCGATACCGCCGAGCGGCTCTTCTTTGGTTTGAACGCCAAGATCGAACTCGTGCCGGTCATGAATGCCGATGACCTGCGCAAAGGTCTGTCGAGCGTGCAGGAAACGATCCGCCGCTACGGCTGAGTCCCCCTGGACGATGACCTCGCCCTTGCCGGCCGCCGCGTCGTAGTCGCGCTCGAGCCATAAGCGCGCATAGCACCGGAACGGAGCCAGCTTCTGATGGTCGCGGCGCAAGATCGCGTCGGCCTCGACGATCTCGGGCACGACGTCGGGGTCGTAGTTGAGGTTCATGGCGAAGACGCAGCGCGAGCGGTTGTCGGCAGTGCCGAACCGCTCGCGCACGGCCTCCTTCGCGCGTTCTAGGCGCTTCTCGAGCTGGCCGAGGATCTGCCGGCCGCGCTCCACCATCCCCCGCACCACGGCGATGCCGTCATAGCCCGATGCCGTCATAGCCGCGCCGATCGGCAAAGGCGACCGTTTCGTAATCGGGGTACCGTCAAGATTCGGACGTTTACGTACGTCAACGGCGAAACTGTCAGATTTGGTCCTGAGACTTTGCAGCGAGGGCGTCAATTTACGTTGGAAATACCTTAATCTGACGCGTTCCCCGCCGGGCTCTGACGTCCGGCTGAAGTACGCTTCAACTGGACGACACGCAGGCTTATGAGTCAGCAGTCGGCCAACTGCGGCCCTCCGGCCGCTGATCCGCGCAGACATTCGAGCGTCCGCTCTGCTCCATCAACCGGCTTATGATCGAAGCCAGCGAATTATCCTTTTCCGCTGATCGACATCATTCGTACATCTTGAGCATCTCCGCCAGCGCTCCTTCGATTATCCTGTTCGACAGACTCGGGTCATTCACGGCGCGAGCGAGCGCTATTGAACCAACGCAGGTGCTGAAGATCATCACCGCTTTAGCATGGGCGTCTTCTGTATCCAGCAAAGACTGTGCGAGCAAAGCGATGATCTCACTGACACGTTCGGTGAATGCCTCGCGGGTTGCTTCGGGCGCGCGCGGTACGTCGTTGACTAGCGCTGAAATTGGACAACCTCTGCCGAGGTTGTTCCGATGGCTTTCCGACACATATGTGCTTATCGCGCGCTCAGGCGCCGTCTTGAGCGCGGTCTGAATATGCTCGATGTCCTGCAATGCCATGATGAAAGCCTCCGTCACGAGCGCATCGCGTGACTCGAAATGCTTGTAGAAGCCGCCGACGGTTAAGCCGGCTTCTTTCATGATGTCGCCGACACTGATTCCCTCAATGCCGCGCTCGCGCAAACGCCGTGCGGCGACCTGCACAATCCGCTGATGCGTGGCCAGTTTGCCAGCTTGTGAGTGCCCCATTTTCCAGTCTCAAAGATGCATTGTGCTACGAGTCAACCTGAGGCAATGCCGTTCGCCCGGTGCTCCCGCAGCAGCGGTTAGCTCTCGCCCGACGACCTCACAATTGCCGTCAGTTGCAAAGTCCTGGCAATGCGAAAACCGAGCTCCCGATACAGACGAACGGCGGAAACATTATTCGTGAACACATGAAGGAACGGTATTCTGTCGCGTTCCTGGATGGTTGCCGCCAGGTGCTCCATCAACAGTCGACCCAACCCTCGGCCGCGCCACTCGGGGTGCGTGCACACGGCGCTGATTTCGACGTACTTGCCGGCAGTCATTCGTTCGCCCGCCATTGCCACCAGCTGGCCGCTCTCCCTAACGCCAAAGAAGTGACCCAATTCGTTGGTCCGGGCGTTGAATGGTCCAGGCTCCGTCATTTCGGCGAGTCGGAGCATATCAGGTGTGTCGTAGACACCGAGTCGCATGATCCGCTCATCGGACGATACGGTGAACCTGTTGGCGGCAACCATCTGATTTGCAACAGCCTCGCGCACCACTTCGAAGCCGGGCGGCAAGTCCGGTTTGGCCGCCGTGAAGAATGAAAGGCGCTGTCCCGGCTGGAGCATTGCTGCAACTTGAGAGACGCTTTGCGCGGTGTAATTTTGCGCGGCCCCGAACGGCGCAAATTCCGGGCGATACCGGGCACCGCCTTCGCGGCGCTCGATGAAGGCCGGAGGCGCTTCGCTCAGAGCGATCCATACGGGATTGGCGAGGTATTCCTCGGTCCCGATCTCACTGGCTGCATCAATGCGGGAGGACTGCATGACAAGCTCCTGTTTTGTTCGTCTTCTCTGCTGTGGAATCGCGGTCAGGCGAACCGTGCCGCGTGCTTCCTGATAAAAGCCTGGACCGTCATCGGCGGAGTACCGGTCAAATCCTCAATGAAGGAATTGGTGCCGGCGAAAACGCCTTCCTGGTAATCGACGGCAACCGACAGGAGATGCTGCGTGAAGGTGTCGCTGAATTTTGCATCCGTATTCAGGCGCTGTTTGAACAGATCGAGATCGACTGGTTGGTACGAGACCGTCCTACCCAACGCCTTGCTCATCTCCGCCGCAATCTCATGGTGATTCATCTCGACCGGCCCGTAGAGCGGATAGACCTTGCCCGCGTGCGACGCCGGATCGCGAAGGATCGCGGCAATCACGCGCCCCTGATCCTCGGCTGCAATCGGCGCATGGCGCCCTTCGCCAAAAGGCAGACGCAGCATCCCGTCCTTTTTGACGGACGCGACTTGACCCGGGTAGGTCAACCATTGAGCGAAGAACGTGGGGCGCAGATGCGTTACCGACGTGCCGGCCCAGTCGAACACCTGTTCCGAGATCCAGTGGTCTCGCGCGGCATGGCTTTTCGCTTCACGGCGAGCCGAAATCTGCGACATGTTCACAATCGATTCGATTCCGGTCTCACGGGCGGCCTGTGCAAACGAAGCGCTGGCCGCTATCCCACCAGCCTCGATCGGATAAACGAAATAGGCCGATGAGATGCCTTGAAGAGCGCGTGCGACATCGTCGATATCCGAGAGATCGCCAACCAGCACCTCGACGCCCTGTGCGCGCAGCCGCTCTGAGCGAGCGTCCTCGCGTCGCACCAGGGTTCGTACCTGTTCGCCTGCAGCTAAAAGGGCCGTTGTCGCTGCTCCGCCCGTGTCACCAGTCGCGCCTGCGATAAAAAATTTACGAAAAGCCATTTGAAAGCTCCGCTCGATTCGTTAATTGGGAGGGTGATGAACGTTTCAGTCACCGGATCTGAGCTGGAGTATAGTCATAATCCTGAACGGCGATAGATGAGAATTCCGTACTAGTCTTTTGCGGAATGCCGTTCTCGAGGCGGGCGGCAAGTGAGTCACGCTGCGCTTGCGAACTCACGCTGCAAATGGAATCGAAAACCGCGTCCTTTCTGGACGACCGACCACCGGAGAATGCTCCTGCCATGATCGCCCACACGTTCGCCTCACCCCGCCATTCCACGCGCTTTTGGGAGGCCGGGCCCGCCGAGGGGCCACTGATGATCCTCCTTCACGGCTGGCCCGGGCTCGGTCTGATGTGGCGCGCGCAGATCGAGGCTTTCGCGTCGGAGGGCTGGCGCTGCATTGCACCGGACATGCGCGGATACGGCGGCTCATCGACACCAGGCGCGCCCGATGCCTATGCACTCAAAGAGATCGTTGACGATATGGTCGAGCTTCATGACCATCTGGGCGCAAGTCCGGCAATATGGGTCGGCCACGACCTCGGAAGCCCGGTGGCCGGGGCGCTGGCTGCGCATTACGCGAAGCGCAGCCGTGCCGTTGTGTTCGTCTCCGTTCCGTATATGCCCGAGAGCTTCGGGTTGCGCAGTCTGCTGCCCCTGGTCGATCGCACGCTCTATCCCGCCGACCAGTATCCGGACGGGCAATGGGACTACTACCGCTTCTATCTGACTCATTTCGATCAGACCGTTACCGACTTCAATGCCGACATAGCGGCGACACTGGCGGCGATCTATCGGTCTGGAGACCCGAAATCCGTGGACCACATCTATCGCTCTGCGCTGGTCTCGCGCAATGGAGGCTGGTTCGGGTCGGCACGTCGCGCGCCGACGGTGGCGCCGGACGCGGCGCTCTGGCCGTCGGCTGACTTCGACGCGCTGGTTAATGTGTTCCGTGTGACCGGTTTTCGTCCGGGTAACGCCTGGTATCTGAACGATGACGCCAACATCGCCTACGCTCGAATTGCGCCCGACAGCGGCCGCCTGAGCCAGCCTGTGCTGTTCGTGAACGGCGAATTTGATGGCATCTGCGATATCACCCGCAGCGCTCTCGGCGAGCCCATGCGAAACGCCTGCACGGATCTGTCTGTGGCGACGCTGGGCGCAGGCCACTGGCTTCCGCTCGAACGCAAGGCTGAACTCGTCCAGGTAATCCGCGCCTGGCTCGAGGCGAAAAGGCTGTCGTAGCCATCACGGTCACATCCTGACCCGGATAGGGTCCTGCAGGTCGACTAAAGGAGTTGAATGAAATGAGCGCATCGAACAGCGATGAAGTGATTTCAGATTTGAGCGATGGCATCAAACAATACGACATTGCGACCAACGGCATTACCTTGCACGTAACGGAGCAAGGTGAGGGGCCAGCAGTGCTGTTCTGCCACGGTTTCCCGGACACCGCCTATACGTGGCGGCGGCAGATGAAGGCCATTGCGGCGGCGGGTTTTCGTGCGATTGCCCCGGATATGCGCGGTTATGGGCGAAGCTCGGCTCCAGTCGACGCAAACCTCTACACACCGTTGCACACGGCAGGCGACCTGATTGGCCTGCTCGATGCGCTAGCGATTCCCCGCGCCGTCCTCGTCGGACATGACTGGGGGGCGACCCATGCATGGAACGCGGCGCTGATGCGCCCGGACAGATTTCCGGCGGTGTTCTGCCTCAGTGTCCCTTTCGTGCCGCGCGGAGACGCTAGTGTTTTCGACAGAATGCGAAAGGCGGGGCTTCAAGACAAGTTCTATATGTTCGAGCAAATTCGGGCCGACGCCGACGAAATCTGGGCCAACGCAGCGGTGACCATTCCCGGCATTCTGTATTGGGCATCGGGTACCGCGCCAGCTGGCCAGCAGTGGAGTCCACTGGATCCGGCTCGAAGCCTTCATCGTACTGCCCCTGGACCGTTGCCTTCGTGGGCCCCAACAGACTATGTAGCGCATAACATCGCGGAATTTCAGCGTACCGGTTTCCACGGAGGGTTGAATTACTACCGCGCGGCGGAGCCGTATTTCGCCTTGTCCGCTCCGTGGAAGGGCGCGAAGATCGTTCAGCCGTCGTTTTTTATCTGGGGCAAGGCGGACGGTCTGAAAGAGCTATATCCGCTTAGCCTCGACGACCTTCGCGCCGGCTTACCGGGCCTTGTAGGAGGACTCGAACTCGATAACGTGGGGCATTGGGTTCAGCATGAGGCCGCCGCCGATGTCAGCGATCAACTGCTGAAGTTCGTGCGTACCCTTGATCTCGCATGATCGTTTCGGACACTGTCCGGTGTAGTCTCTGCTCCTGGCTCCGTTTAATCGAGCGAAGAAAATGGCGGCGTAACGGGGCCTGAAGTTCTTCTTCACAGTCACGCTCGACCGGCCCGAGCTGATGGTCAGGATGCAACCGGTGCGCGTGCCCCGCATATTGCCCGTCGTGCTCAGTCCCGATGAAGTGCGGCGACTGATCGAGGCGGCCGGCAACCTGAAGCACCAGACCACGCTGCCGGTCGCGTACGGCGCGGGGCTACGCGCCAGCGAAGTGGTAGCGCTGAAGGTCACCGACGTCGACAGCGAACGCATGACACTGCGCATCGAGCAGGGCAAGGGGCGCCGTGACCGCTACGCCATGCTCTCGCCGGTGCTGCTCGAGCGTCTGCGTGTGTGGTGGCGCGTGGCCCGTGCGCAGGGCAGGATGCTCGATGGCGGGTGGCTGTTTCCCGGGCTCGATCCGCTCGATCCGTTAAGCACGCGACAGTTGAACCGTGCCATTCATGCCGCCGCCGAGGCTGCGAACATCGACAAGCGCATGTCCATGCACACGCTGCGGCATAGCTTTGCGACACACCTGCTTGAACAGAAGGTGGACATCCGCGTGATCCAGGTGCTGCCCGGCCATGCGAAGCTTGAGAACACCGCGCTCTGCGTCCAGGTGGCCACCGACCTGCTGCACGAGGTCACCAGTCCGCTGGACCGCCTGCCTGCCGGGTAGGCCCGCGCGCTGTAACGCCTCATGCTGGAGGTTGCGGACATCTTCCGCAGCCATGGACCAGCGTGGCAAACCACGACACACCTGAGCCTGGGGCAGCTGAAGGTCATGTCGGCCATCGAACGGTGCCGCACGGCGGCACTGGGCGGACATGTGCTGCACTGTTCAGGCTGCGCAAGCACAGAGGTGTCCTTCAACTCGTGCCGTGACCGGCATTGCCCGAAGTGCCAGGCCAGCGCCGCACACCGCTGGCTGGAGGCACGCCAGGCCGCTCTGCTACCCGTCGAATACTTCCACGTCGTCTTCACGCTCCCCGCGCCCGTCAGTGCGATCGCCTGGTACAACAAACGGATCATCTACGGCCTGCTGCTCGACATCGCCGCCGACACGCTGCGTACCATCGCCGCGGATCCCAGGCACCTCGACGCCCAGATCGGCGCCACGCTCGTACTGCACACATGGGGCTCGGCGCTCACGCATCACCCGCATGTGCACGGCATCGTGCCCGGTGGCGGGCTGTCGCCTGACGGTGAGCGCTGGATCGCCTGCCGGCCCGGCTTCTTCCTGCCCGCGCGCGTCCTGTCACGCCTGTTCCGGCGCCGCTTCCTCGAGGCACTCCAGTCGGTTCACCACCGTGGCGACCTGCAGTTCTTCGGCGAGTACACCGGGCTCGCTGACCCCGCCACCTTTGCCCGGTGGCTTGCGCCGCTACGTACCTGCGAATGGGTGGTCTACGCCAAGCGCCCGTTCGCCGGACCGAAGGCGGTGCTCGAGTACCTCTCACGCTACACGCACCGCGTCGCCATCTCCAACCAGCGCCTGGTCACCTTCGATGAGCGTGGCGTGACGTTCCGCTGGAAGGACTACCGTGCGAAGGGACGCACCCGCTACAAGACCCTGACCCTCGAAACCGGCGAATTCATACGCCGCTTCCTGCTCCATGTGCTACCCGGCGGCTTCCATCGGATCGGTCATTACGGACTGCTCGCCAACCCGGTGCGCCGTACCAGTCTCGCGAGGGTGCGCAATCTGCTGCACGTCGCACCTGAGATCAGCCCGTCACCGGACGAGGCCATCGTCGCAACCCGCCCCGTCTTCATCTGCCGGCACTGCGGCGCACCGATGATCGTCATCGACATCCTCGCGCGCAGCGCCCAGATCCGTGCACCGCCAATGCGCCGGGATCAGACATGAACTCCACGGTTCCTCGACCTGCCTGTCGAACGTTCGCTCTGCGGCAACGCGGCCCAGGGGCGGACGTTTGCGCGTGTCGCTTCGCGAAGCGCTTCGCCCGCGCGCGTCATCCTCGCGCATGCACGACTGCACCGCTCCGCCACGGCGTCAGCGCCCGCTTGGCACCTCGCCTGACCGTGCCGCATCCGACGCCACTCAGCATCCCGGTCTATCAATCGCCATAGCCGTGAAGCTCCGAGCGCATCGGAGCACTCCGCGGTTTCCTCCATCGGGCTTATTCGACGCCTGCCGACATGCGCGGAGGCATGCACATTCCTGCGGCCGATGGCAGGCATCGAATAAACCTTAACGACCTCGGCCTGACGGGGCCGCCCGTAAACCTCAACAGACCTCCGCCCCGCCTATTCGCGAGGACCCGACCGTATGCTACGATCGTTGCAGGTCATGGCCGAGGACGGGGGATTGCCAACATGCTCAACGTTCGTCCACTTGAAGAGCGCGACCTGCCGGAGGGGCAGCGCATCGTGCGGCGCGCCTTCGGTACCTTCTTCGGCGTCGCCGATCCCGATAATTTCTGGACCGATTTCGACTACGTCTATGGCCGCTTCGGATGCGAGCATACCGCCGCCTTCGCTGCCGACCACGACGGCACGCTCGCCGGCGTCAACTTCGCCACCAACTGGGGCAGTGTCGGCTTTTTCGGCCCACTCTCGGTTCGCCCTGATCTGTGGGACAAGGGCATCGCCCAGCCGCTGGTCGCAGCGGTCTCGGAACAATTCGCGGACTGGGGCACGCGCCATGCCGGCCTGTGCACGTTCGCCCAAAGCACGAAGCACATTTGGCTCTATCAGAAGTTCGGCTTCTATCCGCGCTTTCTCACCGCGATCATGGCGGCGCCGGCGGCGGCGTCCGGCCCGCTGCCGCAGGACGCGCGCTATACGGCGCTCGCGGCCGGCGAGCGGCGGGCGGCGGAAGAAGCGAGCCGCGCGCTCAGCGACGAGATCCTCGACGCCCTCGATCTCTCCGCTGAGATCCGCACCGTCGCCGCGCGCGGCCTCGGCGACGCCCTGCTGTTATGGGAGCGTTCGGGCCAGCTGGGCGGCTTCGCGGTTTGCCATTGGGGACCGGCGAGCGAGGCCGGTGCCGATTGTCTCTTCATCAAATTCGGCGCGGTGCGCCCCGGTCCGGGTGCCTCCGATCGGTTCGGCGTGCTGCTCGACGCCGCCGGCGCGCTCGCCACCGCATTGGGGATGGCGAGGGTCCTGGCTGGGGTCAATACCGGGCGCGAGCAAGCCTATCGCCAGATGATGGCACGCGGTTTCCGCAGCCAAATGCAGGTGGTGACCATGCATCGGCCTAACGAGCCTGCCTACAGCCGCCCTAACGACTTCGTCCTCGACGATTGGCGCTAGGAAGTTCTGCTCACCTCCTGCCCCACCGATCTCGGCGACATGTGGCCGTCGATGCTTCTCACGATGGTAGACGAGGCGGATTTCCCCGCCCGTCGACATGAAGACAGAGTCGGTTTCCTCTCCATTGCGCCACCGTCTATCGGAGCCCCTGCCGCGCGAGCGGTCTAGGCCCGCGATCCGAAGCGGACTTTCCAATGAATAGCGGATTCAACCTGTGTGAACGGACACTCAAATGTCCAAATCGTGGCAATGGCGAACGACCGCATATGGCACCCTCTTGCGCTTCGATTGCCCTCACGAATGGCCACTAGCAGACTTGTACCCAAGGATTCAGTCTGGTCGTGAAAACGCCAAGTCACAACGCCAGCCGAGCGACGTTGCTAATGCTGCGGTGACGCTTCCACAAGGCTCTTAAGTCGCAAGACTGCCGTATCCGATTCAGATTGAATCCGCGCGCGCAGCACGGACCAGTTCAATATCGCGAACCACAACGACGGCGCGCGATAGGTGAATTCACGTTCGAAACGGGTTCCGCTCACAGTCGATGTCAGCGAATAAGTGACGGTGCCGGCCGATCTGCCGTCAATCTTTCCTGCTATCACCCACTTGCTCGGACGCACACGTGCCGCGACTGTCCACACAACGCGGCCACGCCTGCCCGCCACCCTGAATTCCTCCGTTACCTGCTCGCCCACATCGAGCGAATGTTCCACCGAACCGCTGACCGCGAGCGATGACGGATGCCAGATTGGCCAGTGAGCCGGCGTCGTGACATAGTCGAACACGACCGTGGGAGGGCGTTGTATCGACGCAACCGAAATGATGCGCGTGTCGAGCGCAATTCGCTGCGGCAACGGGATAAAGAGCACCGCGATGGCGACGAGCACCGCCAATATTGCGGTGACGAACCGCGTACGGATTTTCATAGCGCCTTGTACTCTCCGCTGTCACAGGCGAAGCTATTTTACGGCGGAGTGGAAAGGACGGCGATCGGCGGCGCCGCCAGGTGCAACGGCCATTCGCTCGGTCAGATTGGCCAGCACATTGTCGGCCTAAGCGGTCAGTCCCCAGGGTGCTCAGTAGCGACGCGGATATCTGCTTTGAATTCGGACCGCTCCGTAGGGGGGCGAATTGCGGGGGCCGGATTTCGTTCCGTGACCCTGTCGGCCCTACTTGCACAGCGGATTTTATATGTCACGCTATGACACTTTTGCGGGGGAGTCGCTAATGGTACATAACCCCGGCGCTTATGACAGGAAATCGCGCCTACCGGGCCCCCCCTAATAGACCTAATAGAGCCGTAAGACTTCCTTGATCTGACGCATGGATAACCTGTTGTTCTGCATTCGCACTCCCGACGCAAAAACGTCGAGGGTGCCATGGGTTACCCGCGTGGTTACCTCACATTCCAGCGCTCGACTTCACGTGAAATTCATGCTCGGGCAGTCGTGGAATCCGCGCTCGGGCAAGCGTGGAATCTGCGCTCGACTTGCCGTCGAATACGCACTTGTACGTCGCGTCAGGGACACGATGTCCGTTCTCGCGTACTGCAATGGCCTACGCTCTGGCGCCGTCTCTCAGCATCTCAGGTCAGCTTATTGCGAAAAAACGGTTTATTGCGCGACTGGCGACACTTCGAACAGGCAGTGGTCGTGGCCTTCCGCTGCGCATTGCACTTCCTTCGACTGCGAGCGCGGAGCGCCCTCGCCAGCTTCAGTAGTGTCGTTCACCCAGTCCATAGCGCCGGCGAACCAGCCCGCGAACATGTAGCAAAGCTTGCCGTGCTTGCCCGGTTGCGCCAGCACGAAGGATGAGTGACGGAGTTCGACGCGCGCACGCGCGCTCACCGGATCGACTTCGACGACCGTGAAGATGCCCCATCCTCGTTGCGAAAGACGCTTCACGTAATGCTCGAATACGGCTATGCCACTGATGCCGTGCTGCTTTGCTTCCTTGTCGCACCAGTGATAGGCCGACTTGTAACCCGCCTTGTAGAGGATCTCCGCGTAGGCATCACGCCCGAGCGCCTCTTCGACAGCCTTGTGATTGTTCGTGAAGAAATGGCGCGGGACGTACAGCATCGGCAGTGCGTCAGAGGTCCAGACGCCAGTGTTCGGATCGACGTCGATCGGCAGTTGCGGTTGCATCGCGAGGGTGCTCCGAGGGGTGAGTTTCGGTTCGCGCGGGCGCTCGTCACGGCGCCCGTCGCGTTTCGATGAATGAGGATCGGGCTTCGGTGCTTATGCGCCCCAGACATCGCGGAACACGCGCACCCAGTTTTCGCCCATGATCTTGCGGATGCGCGTCTCGCTCCAGCCTGCGCGCTGCATGGCCGCGGTGAGGTTCGGGAACTCGCCGATCGTGCGGATGCCTTCCGGGTTCACGACCTTGCCGAAGTTCGTCAGACGGCGATAGCGGCCCTTGTCGTGCGTGAGCCAGTCGAAGAAGTCGACGCTGTAGCCCTGCGTGAAATCGGTGCCGATGCCCACCGTATCTTCGCCGGCCAGGTTGACGACATAGTCGATGGCTTCGATGTAGTCCTCGACCGTCGCATCGATTCCGCGCTTGAGGAACGGCGCGAACATCGTCACGCCGATGAAGCCGCCGGCCTCGGCGATTTCCTTCAGCTGTTCATCGGACTTGTTGCGCGGGTGCTCCTTGAGACCCGACGGCAGGCAATGCGAATAGCAGACCGGCTTCTTCGAGAACGCAATGGCCTCCGACGACGTATTGCCACCAACGTGCGACAGATCGACCATGATCCCGACGCGGTTCATTTCGGTAATCACTTCGCGGCCGAAATCCGACAGCCCACCGTCGCGCTCATAGCAACCGGTGCCGACCAGGTTCTGCGTGTTGTAGCAAAGCTGCACGACGCGCACGCCCATGTCGGCGAAGGCTTCGATATAGCCGAGGTTGTCCTCGAACGCATGCGCGTTCTGGAAGCCCAGGATCACCCCAGTGCGGTTTTCCTTCTTCGCACGCGCGATGTCTTCGGTGGTGCGCACGAGCGTCAGCAACTCACTGTTTGCGCGGATCTGCTGCTTCATCAACGAGATGTTGTCGACGGTCTTCGTAAAGCTCTCCCACACCGACACCGTACAGTTGGCCGCGGTGATGCCGCCCTTCCTCATGTCCTCGAACACCGAGCGGTCGAATTTCGAAATGTTCAGGCCGTCGATGATGATGCTGTTCTCATGCAGATTGCTCATTCGATGCTCCGTATAGGCTTCTGGCGTGTGGGGTCGCTATGGCTGTGCGCAAGCTTGGCGATTCGGCGAATCAGTAAATCGGAATGCGTTCGCACAGCGCGAAAATCTCACGGCGTACGCGCTGTTCAGTGGCCGCATCCCTATCCGGATGGTGGCCCAGCGCATCGAACACTTCGAGGATCAGGCGGCCAACCTCGCGGAATTCGCCGACGCCAAGGCCGCGCGTCGTGCCGGCCGGCAGTCTCGGGAAAGCTTCGAACGATCCGGGCTACCTGAGCGGTCGCTGCGCTCCGAGCATCTCGCCTATAGCTGGGTCGTTGTCAGTGCCCACATCTTGCAAGGACATTCGTGAAGTTTCTGGAAGCATCATCCCGCCGATCAGGCCCATGAAAGATACGGCGATCAGATACAAAGCGGGCGACATATTGTTTCCGGTCGTGCCGATCAACCAGGTAGCGACCAACGGCGCGGTGCCCCCGAAGATCGTGTAGGCGAGGTTATAGGTAATGGCCGACCCGGTATAGCGCATCCTGGTTGGGAACACTTCCGACAACAACGCAGCCGTCACCACGCCCGACAACACCGCGCCTGTCGCGAGCATTGCGACGCCGATCAGTGCTGACAGAAATTGTCCCGAGCCCGCGAGCGAGAACGAGGGATAGACGATTACAATCAACAGCGCGCACGTGGTGAATAATGTCATGCGGCGCCCGGCGAAATCAGAATACAGGCCGGCAAGCGGACAAATGGCCGCAGCAAACAAAAGTGCCACAACGGTGATCAGCAGCGAAGTTGCGCGACTCATGTGTCCTACGACCTGCAGATATGTCGCGAAATAGGTAGTAAAGGTATAGAAGGACAATGCTGTCACTGAAATAAATGCACCGAGCTTCAGAATGCCGCCCGCCTGCGTACGGAACGTTTCGCGCAACGGCGCATGCGCCACCTGGTGCTCGCCTTCAAGAGCGCGGAAGGCGGGTGTTTCATTGAGACTGATGCGCAGGTACAGCCCGATGAGCCCGATGGGTGCGGACGCGAGGAACGGCACGCGCCATCCCCACGCGCGCATTGCATCAGCCGAAAGCGTTGCATCAAGCGCATACGCGACGACGGCCGCGATCGCAAATGAAGAAAAAGTCGACACGGGAATAAAGCTGCCGTACCAGCCGCGTTTGTTTTGCGGGGCGTGCTCCATTACGTAGGCACAGGCGCCAGCATACTCACCACCGGCCGAAAAGCCCTGCACGCAGCGAATCACGGTTAGCAACAACGGCGCGAGAGCACCGATGGCGGCGTAGGTCGGCAGCAGGCCGATCAGTGTGGTCGCCCCGGCCATCATCAAGATGGTCAGCGCCAGCGTGCGTTTGCGCCCAATCCTATCTCCAATTACGCCAAACACTATGCCACCGACCGGACGAAATGCGAAAGCCACTGCAAACACCGCGAAAGTCTTCAGGAGGCCCGCGGATGGATCGCTGCTCGGAAAAAACTCGCTAGTGAGGATAGTTGCGAGGAAACCATACGCTGCGAAATCGAACCATTCAACAAAGTTACCAATCGAGGCAGCCATGATGACTTTGCGCAGTGTTCTAATATCGACTTCAGGGGACGGTGCCTTAGACATTCGATACTCCCGTAGTTGCTGTGAGCGTGCCGTGAAAGCATCACCCACATGCGTAATCGATCGCGCTTCAAAAAGTGAGGATCGGTAGTGAGTAGAAGGGACCAAAAGTCGGCGTCATAGAACATTCCCGCCATTACGTTGTAACGAGAGCGCCAGGTTTTCAGCGCGCTGATTCGACTTCCGGTATTTTGAGCGAGGCGGAGGGTCGGCCGGGATTCGCAAGAAATCCGCCGTATCTCGCATCTCCCATCTCGACCTAAGCCACTGATTTGAATGCGAAATCGATCGTCGGATCGAGCGGAGGCACGGGTCGCCGGAGATCGGGCAGATAGTCATCGAGCGCGTCGTCCAGGCTGAAGAAGCGCTGATTGCGTAGGCGGGCGATGACCCATCTCTGCGCCAGAAGGACCGACAACTCTGCTTTCGGCTTATCGCGGGGTTTTTTACTCCGGGCTGGAATGCGGCCTCGACGGCTGAGGGCGCGGACGAAACCGCGAGCATGGCGCCACGCGCCGGACGCGCGAGCTATCGCGGCGCGCGTGCGGTGGGTTGGCCCGATGGCGGCGCGGTGGCGGTCGCGATCTGGCTTGCCGCGTTGATGCCGCATAGCGGCGGACGCTAGCACGCGCCTTTGGCGCATCAACGAAGCGGAGCCACGCCTTCCACGATGCCCGCCGGCATGCAGATGTGCTTGATCTCGGTGAAGTCGGCGAGCGCGTCGTGACCGTGCAGACGCCCGAGCCCGCTTTGCCGGTAGCCGCCCGTTTCCGCTTCCGCGAACAGCTTGTTGTGATCGTTGATCCACACTGTCCCATTGCGCAGCGCCCGCGCGGTGCGCAACGCGCGCGCGCCGTCGTGCGTCCACACGCTGGCCGACAGGCCTAAGACCGTATCGTTGGCCTTCTCAAGTGCTTCCTGCTCGCTTTCAAAAACTTCGAGCGCGACGAACAGCCCGAAAATCTCGTCCTGACAGAAGAACGCCTTCGGATCGCCATGCTCGACGAGCGTCGGCGACAGAAACGCATGGCCGGAGCCCGCGGCGCGCAGCACGTCCTGGCGCAGACGTGCATCCAGCGCCCACGTCGTGCGATCGAACACATGGCGCGCGGCGGCGATGGCGGCATCGGCTTCATCCGCGCCGCCGTCGGCGAACCGGTCGATGGCCTCGCCCGTGGCGGGATCGATGCTGTCGAGCGTAGGCGTGCCGGTCCATTCGCCGGCAATCCAGCGTGATGCGTTCATGCGGAGCGTTCCTTCAAAGAAGGGGATGGTTCGTTACACGAAATATTCGAGGCTTGATGCAGCTCGTCGCCGATGATCGCGATCAGCGCTTCGGCCGCCGCGCTCAACGGCCTTCGCGGATGGCTCACGCAGACGACATGCCGCACGATGCGCGGCGCGAGAATCGGGCACGCGCGCAAGGTGCCATGCCGCGCCGCGCGCTCGACCACGATGCGCGGCAGGATCGTCGCAAAGCGCGTGTTTTCGACGAGCTTGAGGATGGTCGAGAGCACGTCGATTTCGAAGCGCGGCGCGAGCAGCACGTCTTCATGCTGCGCGGCGCTGTCGAGCACGCCGCGCAGGCCGTGGCGCTTGGTCGGCAGCACGAGTTCCAGTTCGGGCAGCTGCGCGAGTTCAATGGCGTGCGGCAGATCGGGGCCGTGCGCGGCGCTGGTTGCGAGCACCATCTCTTCGTCGAGCAGCGCGCGGGAGTCGAGCGACAGACGCGCGCGCGGCTTGTTGATGATCGCGGCTTCCAACTGACCGCCCGCCACCCAGTCGATGAAAGTCGCGCTGTAGCCGTCGGCGACCGTGACTTCGACATCCGGATATTGCGCGTGAAAGCGCGAGAGCGAATCCGCGAGCACGCTCTCCGTGACGGACGCAATCAGCCCGATGCCGACGTGTCCCGTCACGACTTCATCGCGCTGAACGATCTGCTGCCGCGCGTGTGCGAGGTCGCGCATGATCGGCAGAAACAGGCGATACATCAGCCGCCCCGCCGCGGTCGGCGCCATGCCGTGCGCGCCGCGCTCGAAGAGTTGCTGATGCAGTTCGTCCTCGAGCTTCGCGATCTGCATGCTGAGCGCGGGCTGCACGATATTCAGGCGCTTGGCCGCCCGCGTAACCGAGCCGTCCTCGAACAGCGCGATGAAGTACTGAATTTGCTTGAGGTCCATCTCACCCCTCGTGCATCAGCGATGCTAATAGCCACCACCTGCATTATCACGTCGAACGGTGCGTGCCTGCCGCGCGCCGTTGCCGCCCGCGCCCGCCAGTACGGGTTGCGGGACGGATCTATTGATACGTAACCGTAAGAACGCTGTCATCGGGGCTAACACTGATATAAGAGTGAATGATCCAGCGCATCAGAAAACACTATTAGAAGTTATGGCGCGATATCGCTACGCTTGACCCCATCGATCGCTGCGGCATCACTTTGCCGGGCACAGCACAGATGGAGACGCTGATGAACATACGCGATGCCGCAAAGAACGGCATTTCCTCATTCTCGTGGGCCCCGGAAGGCTCGGAGGCGGGCTCGCTCTCGCTGCGCGACTGGCTCGCGCATCTCGCGAAGACGGGCCGCCTCGCGACCATCGACAAGCCGGTTGCGCTCGAACACGAACTCGCCGCTATCGCCAAACGCCTCGACGGCACGCAAGCGGCGTTTTTCACGCGCCCCGGCGGCCATGCGGTTCCGGTCGTGAGCGGATTCATGTCGAAGCGGGCGTGGATTGCCGAAGCAATGGGCGTCGACGAAGCCGCTTTGCTCGCACGTTTTTCCGCCGCTGCCGCCGAGCCGCTCGCGTCGAAAGTCATTGCGCGTGAGGACGCGCCGTGCCAGCAAGTGGCGCATACGAGCGGAATCGATCTGCACGCGCTTCTGCCTATTCCCACGCATAGCGAGCATGACAACGGCCCGTACATCACCGCAGGTCTCGTGATTGCGCGCAATCCGCGCACCGGCGTGCAGAACGTGTCGATCAACCGCATTCAGGTGCATGGCCGCGATCGCATGGCGATACTGCTGCTGCCGCGCCATCTCTACGCGTTCCAGCGCGCCGCCGAGGAAGCGGGCGATGCGCTCGACGTGGCCGTCGCCATTGGCGTCGATCCGCTGACGATGCTCGCTTCGCAAGCGATCACGCCCATCGATAACGACGAACTCGAAATCGCTGGCGCGCTCCACGGCGCGCCGCTGCCGGTCGCGCAATGCGTGACGAGCGGTGTGCATGTGCCCGCGTTCGCGGAGATCGTCATAGAAGGACGCATTCTGCCGAACGTGCGCGAGCCGGAAGGCCCATTCGGCGAGTTCCCAAAGTACTACAGCGCGAAGGAAGCGCGCGAAGTCATTGAAGTGACGGCGGTGACGCATCGGCGCGACCCGATTTTTCATACGATCGTGCCGGCCGAAATGGAGCATCTGCTGCTCGGCGCGATTCCGCGCGAAGCGACGCTCCTCGCGCACCTTCAGCGCAGCCATCCGGCGGTGAAGGACGTGCATCTGTCGGTAGGCGGTGTGTGCCGCTATCACCTGTGGGTGCAGTTCGACAAGAAACGCGAAGGCGAAGCGAAGAACGTGATTCTCTGCGCGTTCGGCGCGCATTACGACATCAAGCTGGTCGTCGTCGTGGATACGGACGTGAACGTGCACGATCCCGCAGAAATCGAATGGGCGATTGCGACGCGCTTTCAGGCCGACCGCGATCTCGTCGTCATCGCGGGCGCGCAAGGCTCGCCGCTCGATCCCTCGACGACGGTCGGCCAGCCCGACGACGCCCCCGCGCATCTGCAAGGCATCAGCGCGAAGATGGGACTCGACGCGACGCGCCCGGTCGTCTATCCGGCGCATGTCTTCACACGCGTGCGCATCCCGGGTCAGGACACCGCGGATCTGACCGCGCTCGTCGCCGCCGACAACAGCGCGCTCGACGCCTACCTCGCGCGCGATCATGGCTGAGCGGAAGAAGCGCATCGTCGTGGGCATATCGGGCGCGAGCGGCGCGGTCATCGGCGTGCGGCTGCTCGCTGCGCTGCGGCGCCTCGGCACGCACGAGACGCATCTGATCGTGTCGGCGTCGGGTGCAGTGACGGCGGCGCAGGAGCTCGGCCTCACGCGCGGCGACGTCGACCAACTCGCGGACGTCGTGCATAACGTGCGCGATATCGGCGCGGCCGTGGCGAGCGGTTCGTTCCTCAGCGAAGGCATGGTGATTGCACCGTGTTCGATGAAAACGCTCGCGGGTGTCGCGAACGGCTTCGCGGACAATCTGCTGACCCGCGCCGCCGACGTGATGCTCAAGGAGCGCCGCCGCCTCGTGCTGGTCGCGCGCGAGACGCCGCTCAATCTCGCGCATCTGCGCAACATGACGCTCGCGACCGAAATGGGCGCCATCGTAATGCCGCCGGTGCCGGCGTTCTATGCGCATCCGAAGACCATCGACGATGTCGTCGATCACACGGTCGGGCGCATTCTGGATCTGCTCGGCATCGAGCACGGCGAGATTGCGCGCCGCTGGAGCGGTCTCGCCGATGAATTCGGCAGCCGCGGCGAAGATGACGGAGTGACGCCATGAATCAGCGCGAAACCGGATTTGCCGATATCAACGCGCGCGTGGCCGACAGCGATGCCGCGAAGCCGCAGCGCCACGTCGGCCAGCCGCTGCAGCGCTTCGAAGACCCCGCGATTCTCACGGGCCGCGGCCGCTACGGCGACGATATCGCCGTGAAGCCCGGCACGCTGCACGCAGCGATTCTGCGCTCGCCGCACGCGCATGCGGAACTCGTTTCCATCGATACCGAAGCCGCATCGAAGCTGCACGGCGTGCACGCCGTGCTCACGCGCGACGATCTGCGTGCGTGGTCGCGACCCTTCGTCGTCGGCGTGAAGTCGCCGATGGAGCAGTGGGCGCTCGCGATGGACCGCGTGCGCTACGTCGGCGAGCCGGTGGCGGTGGTGATGGCGGAATCCCGCGCGCTAGCGGAAGACGCGCTCGACCTCATCAAGGTCGACTACGCGATGCTCGATCCGGTCACGTCCATCGAACAATCGGTGCGGGGCGATGCGCCGGTGCTGCACGAGCGCGTCGGCAGCAACGTGATCAGCGACCGGCGTTTCCGCTATGGCGAACCGGAAGCCGCGTTCGAAAACGCGCCGCATCGCGTGAAGCTCGTCGCGCACTATCCGCGCAACACGTGCGCGCCGATCGAATGCGGCGTGGTCATCGCCGAGTATCTGTCGGGCGGCGAAGGCTATGACGTCACATCCAATTTCATGGGACCGTTTTCGCTGCACGCCGTCATGGCGATGGCGCTCAACGTTCCCGCGAACCGTCTGCGTCATAAGGCCCCGCGCGATTCAGGCGGCAGCTTCGGCGTCAAGCAGGCGGTGTTTCCGTATGTCGTGCTGATGTGCCTCGCCTCGCGCCGGGCCGGCGCGCCGGTGAAATGGGTCGAGGACCGGCTCGAACACCTGAGCGCGGCGACTTCCGCGACCGCGCGCCTTTCGACCATCGAAGCGGCCGTTGAAAGCGATGGCCGCATCGTCGCGCTTTCCTACGATCAACTGGAAGATATCGGCGGCTACGTGCGCGCGCCCGAACCCGCGACCTTCTACCGGATGCACGGCTGCCTGACGGGCGCATATGCCATTCCGAATCTCGTCGTGCGCAACCGCGTCGTGCTCACGAACAAGACGCCGACCGGCCTCGTGCGCGGCTTCGGCGGACCGCAGGTCTACTTCGCGCTGGAGCGGCTCATTCAGCGTATCGCCGTCGAACTGAGGCTCGATGTGCTCGATGTGTACCGCCGCAACTTCGTTCCCGCCGATGCCTTTCCGTATCGCGCGACGGCGGGCGCGCTGCTCGACTCCGGCAACTATCAGGAAGCGCTGCGCCGCTCGATGACCGAAGGCGGCTACGACGAACTCGTCGCGCGACGCGACGCGGCGCGCAAAGTTGGGCGTCTATATGGCATCGGCTTCGCGGCGATCGTGGAGCCGTCGGTATCGAACATGGGATACATCACGACTGTGATGCCGCCCGACGCCCGCAAGAAAGCCGGGCCGAAGAACGGCGCGATCGCCAGCGCGACGGTGAGCGTCGATCTGCTCGGCGGCGTGGTCGTCACCATCGCGTCGACGCCAGCGGGCCAGGGCCACATGACGGTGTGCGCGCAAGTCGTCGCGGATGTGCTCGGGCTCGACCCGAAGGACATCGTCGTGAACGTCGAATTCGATACGCACAAGGACGCGTGGTCCGTCGCGGCGGGCAATTATTCGAGCCGATTCGCGGGCGCGGTGGCCGGCACGGTGCATCTGGCCGCGACCCGCGTGCGCGAAAAGCTCGCGCGTATTCTCGCGAAGCAGTTCGGCTGCGCGCCCGGCGACGTGCGCTTCGAAGGCGCGCGCGTCTTTCCGAACGGTGCCGAAGAGCGCGCGTTGCCGTTCGCGCGCGCCGCAAGCAATGCGCCGCACTGGGCGCCCGCGCTGTTACCGGAAGGCGAGGAGCCGGGTCTGCGCGAGAGCGTCTTCTGGTCGCCGCCGCACATGGACGCGCCCGACGAGCAGGATCGCATCAACACGTCGGCGGCGTACGGCTTCGCGTTCGACATGTGCGGCGTGGAAGTAGACCGCGTGACGGGGCGCGTGCGCATCGACCGTTATGTGACGACGCACGACGCCGGCACGCTACTCAATCCCGCACTCGCCGATGGCCAGATTCGCGGCGCGTTCGCGCAAGGCGTCGGCGCGGCGCTGATGGAAGAGTTCCGCTACGGCGCGGACGGCAGTTTCCAGTCCGGCACGCTCGCCGACTATCTGATGCCGACGACCTGCGAAGTGCCCGACCCGGTGATCGTACATCTGGAGACGCCGTCGCCCTTCACGCCGCTCGGCGCGAAGGGGCTCGGCGAAGGCAACAACATGAGCACGCCGCCGTGCATCGCGAATGCGGTGGCCGATGCCCTCGGCGTCGACGATATCCGCCTGCCGCTCACGCCGCCCAAAGTGATGGCGCTGATCGGCATCGACGATCCCGAACCGTCGCGGCCCGAACTGCGCGAAGCACCGGCTGCGAAGCCCGCGACGCCGGGCGGCAAGGCGTTGACGGCGCGCGGCACGGTCGATTTGCCCGCGACGCCCGAAGCCGTGTTCGGCGTGCTGCTCGACCCGAAGGCGCTCGCGCAGGTTATTCCCGGCTGCCATGCGCTCGACGAGACCGCGCCGAATCAGTATCGCGCGGACGTGACGGTGGGCGTCGGCATGATCAAGGCGCGCTTCGAGGCGCGCATCGGCTTGTCGGAGATCGACGCGCCGCACCGGCTGCGGCTCGCGGGCGCGGGCATCTCGCCGCTCGGCAGCGCGCGCGGCAACGGTCTCGTCGAACTGACGCCGCAGGGAACCGGCACGCGCCTCACTTATGACTATGAAGCGCAGGTGTCGGGCAAGGTGGCGGCGGTCGGCGCACGCATGCTCGAAGGCGCGGCGAAGGTCGTGCTCAAGCAATTGTTCGAATCGCTCGGACGGCAGGCGGCGGGCCAGCCCGTCGAGCAGCGCAAGTCGTGGATTGCGCGGATTTTGGCCCGCTTCAGGAGGCACGTATGAAGCCCGCGCCGTTCGATTATCTGCGCGCCATGACGACGCAAGACGCGCTCGACGCCCTCGCGCAAACCGGCGACGACGCGCGCGTGCTGGCGGGCGGTCAATCGCTGATGGCCGTGCTCAACATGCGGCTCGCGCAGCCGCGCGTGTTGGTCGATATCTCGCGCACCGCCGAACTCGACGCCGTGCGCGTGGATGACAAAGCAGGCCATCTCGTCGTGAGCGCGGCGGCGACGCAAGGCAGCGTCGAATGGCGTCCCACGCTGCGCGACGAAGTGCCGATGCTCGCGATGGCGTTCCCGCATATCTCGCATTTTCAGATTCGCAATCGCGGGACGGTGTGCGGCTCCGTCGCGCATGCGGACCCGAGCGCAGAACTGCCGCTCGTGCTGGCCGCGCTCGGCGGCGACGTGATGCTGCGCTCGAAAAAGAAGCGCCGCACGCTCGCCGCGCAGGACTTTTTTCAGGGAATGCTGATGACCGCGCGCGAGCCAAACGAACTCGTGGAAGCCGTGCGCTTTCCGCTCAGGAAGCCCGGCGAACGCTATGCGTTCACCGAGTTCTCGGCGCGGCACGGCGATTTCGCGATCGTCGCGTGCGCGGCGGTGGTGACGGACGATTCGATCCGTATCGCGGTCGGCGGCGTCGCGGACCGGCCGGTGGCGGAAAGCTGGCCGCGTCTGACAGGCGACGACCTGCGCGGCGCATTGAACGACCTGAGCTGGAAACTGAACGCGCAGGACGACGCGCACATCAGCGCGAAATATCGACGCAATCTCGTCCGGCAACTGGGATGGCGCGTGATCGAGGAGGCTACGTGAGCAGCAACACATCGGACAACATCATGCGGCAAGGGGAGCAGCGGCGCATCACGCTGACGCTCAATGGCCGCGAACGCAGCGGCCATTGCGAGCCGCGCGAACTGCTGTCGGATTTCATCCGCCACGAACTGGGCGCGACCGGCACGCATGTCGGCTGCGAGCATGGCGTGTGCGGCGCATGCACGGTGCACGTGGATGGCGTCGCGGCGCGCTCGTGCCTGATGCTCGCGGTGCAGGCCGATGCGCGGCGCATCGACACAGTCGAAGGTCTTGCGCCCGACCAGACGCTCGGCGATTTGCAGCAGGCGTTCCAGCGCCATCACGCGCTGCAATGTGGCTTCTGCACGGCGGGCATTCTGATGTCATGTGCGGACTATCTGCAGCGCGTGCCGAATCCGACCGAGGATCAGGTGCGCGACATGCTCTCGGGCCATATCTGCCGCTGTACCGGCTATACGCCGATCGTCGCGGCCGTGCTCGATGTGGCAGCGCGTCGTCAGGTCGAGGCGCGCGGCAAGAAGGAGGCCGAACATGCTTGATCTCGGCCGCACGTTTCTGCAAAGCGTCGAGCGCAGCCCGAACGCGCTCGCGCTCGTCGATGGCGACATGCAACTGACCTATTCGCAGTGGCATCGCATGATTCTGAATGTCGCCGATGCCCTGCGCGAACTCGGGCTGCAACGCGGCGACCGGTTGCTCGTCGTGCTGCAAAACCGCTGGGAAATGGCGACGCTGCACTGGGCGGGGCAATTCTCGGGCATCGTGATCGTGCCGCTCAACTGGCGCGCGAAGCCGGAGGAAGTCGAGTACTGCGTGACGGATGCGGGCGTGAAGGCGATCGTCTACGAACCCGTTTGCGCCGATGCCGTCGTGGAAAGCGCCGCCGCGCAGCACGTGCCGCGCATCGGTCTGGACGACGCCCCCGGCCGCACGATGGCCTTCGACGCGCTGCTCGCGGAACGCACGCGCACCGGCGAGACGACGCACGCCACCGCCGACGATATCTCGCTGATCCTCTACACCTCCGGCACGACCGGCAAGCCGAAGGGTGTCCCGCGCCGTCATCGGCATGAACGCGCCGGCGCGCTCGCGCACGTCGCGCAGAACCTGTACCGGCGCGGCGAACGCACGCTCGGCGTGATGCCGCTTTATCACACGATGGGCGTGCGCTCGCTGCTTTCGATGGCGCTCGTCGATGGCGTCTTCGTCTGCGTGCGTCGCTGGAACGCGAAGCTCGCGCTCGAATCCATCGCGAAGTACGCGCTCACGTGCCTCTATCTCGTGCCGACGCTTTATCACGATCTGCTCGCGGACAGCGCGTTCGCCAGCACCGATACGTCGTCGGTCAGAAAGCTAGGCTTCGCGGGTGCGCCGATGAACGATGGTTTGCTCAAGCGCCTGTCGGCTGCGTTCGAGCCGGAGATCTTCGTCAATCACTACGGTTCGTCCGAGGTCTACACGGTCAGCATCGATCAGGACGCGACGCGCAAGCCGGGCAGCGCCGGGCGCGCGGGCGTGAACACGCGGCTGCGCGTCGTGAAGCTCGACGCCGTGTCGCCCGATGAGATCGCACAGGCCGGCGAGGAAGGCCAGATCATCGCGGACCTGCTCGGCGACGAAGCATTCGAAGGCTACTGGAACCGCCCGGACGCGAACGCGAAGTCGCTGCGCGAGGGCTGGTATTTCACCGGCGACACCGGCTATTTCGACCGCGACGGCGATTTGTACGTGACCGGCCGCGTCGACGACATGATCATCAGCGGCGGCGAAAACATCTCGCCGGTGGATATCGAATCGGTGCTCTCGCTGCATCCGGCCGTCGATGAAGTCGCGGTCGCGGGCGTCAAGGACGAGCGCTGGGGCCAGCGCGTGGTCGCGTTCATCAAGCGCCGCGAATACGTCGATGCCGAGGCGCTCGACGCCTGGTGCCGCCAGTCCGACCTCGTCAACTTCAAGCGCCCGCGCGACTACGTGTTCGTCGACGATATTCCGAAGTCGCCGGTCGGCAAGATTCTGCGCCGCAAGCTCTCGGCGGGCGAATACGCATCCGACGGCAACGTTCAACCCACACAGACCACAAAGGAGTAACCCGATATGAGCGATTTGAACCATCGCGGCCAGACGCTGCTGCAAGGACTCGACGGCTTCTCGGTCGAGATCGACGCCGAACGCGAGCGCGCCGACATCATCCTGCATCGGCCGCCGTTGAATGTCATTTCGATGCGCGCGCGCGACCAGTTGCGCCTCGTCTTCGAAGCGCTGGACGACGACGAGCGCGTGCGCGTGATCGTCGTGCGCGCGACGGGCGAGCACTTTTCGAGCGGCGGTGACATCAAGGGCTTTCTGGAAGCGTCGCCGGAGCACGTGTCGAAGCTCGCGTGGAATATCGCGGCGCCCGCCCGTTGCTCGAAGCCGGTGATCGCGGCCAATCGCGGCTTCTGCTTCGGCGTGGGGTTCGAGCTGTCGCTGGCTTGCGATTTCCGCATCGTCACCGAAACGACCTTCTATGCGCTGCCGGAGCAAAAGCTCGGGCAGATTCCCGGCTCGGGCGGCTCGGCTCGTCTTCAGGCGATGGTCGGCATCGGCCGGACGAAGGACATCGTGATGCGCTCGCGCCGCATTCCGGGGAAGCAGGCTTACGAGTGGGGCATTGCGGTGGACTGCGTGGCCGACACGGAACTGGAAACCGCCACCGATGCGCTCGTCGACGAACTGCGCGCGTTCTCACCGCTCGCTCAGCGCACCGCGAAGAAGCTGCTGAACGATTCGGAAGATGCGCCGCTTTCCATTGCTATTGAACTTGAAGGGCATTGCTATAGCCGGCTGCGCACATCGGACGATTTCCGCGAGGGCGTCGAGGCGTTCCATGGTAAGCGCAAGCCGGTGTTTCGCGGAAGTTGATAAGCAGCGTCGCAGAAGAACAGGAGACAGAGGATGGAACGCTTCGATTACGTAATCGTGGGCGGCGGCTCTGCGGGATGCGTGTTGGCGCATCGGCTGTCGGCCGTGCCGTCGCTGCGCGTCGCGCTGATCGAAGCAGGCGCCGATACGCCGCCGGGCGCGGTGCCCGCCGCCATCCTCGACAGCTATCCGATGCCCGTCTTCTGTGGCGAGACCTACATCTGGCCGGACCTGAAGGCGAAAGCCACCAGGGACGCCGCGCCGCGCGTCTACGAGCAGGGCCGCGTGATGGGCGGCGGGTCGAGCATCAACGTGCAATCGGCCAATCGTGGCCTGCCGCGCGACTACGACGAGTGGGCTGCGAACGGCGCCGATGGCTGGGCGTGGCGTGACGTGCTGCCGTACTTTCGCAAGCTGGAACGCGACGTCAACTTTCCGGGCGGCGAACTGCACGGCAGCGACGGCCCCGTGCCGATTCGCCGCATCATGCCGAAAGACTGGCCGCCGTTCTGCGATGCGTTCGCCAAGGGCTTGCGCGCGAATGGCGTCGCGCAATTGCAGGATCAGAACGGCGAATTTGGCGACGGCTTTTTCCCCGGCGCGTTCTCGAACATCGACGACAAGCGCGTGTCCACGGCCCTCGCCTATCTCGACGAAGCCACGCGCAAGCGCCCGAATCTCACGGTGTATTCGAACCTTCGCGTCGAGCACATCGTGATGGAAGGCGCGGCGGCGCGCGGCGTGATCGCGCTGGCGCAAAGCGGCGAGCGCGTGCGTTTCGAGGCGGGCGAAGTCGTGCTGAGCGCGGGCGCTCTGCAGTCGCCTGCGCTGCTGATGCGCGCGGGTATCGGCGATGCCCGCGAACTCGCGGCGCTCGGCATCGCGTGTGCGGTGGATCGGCCGGGCGTCGGGCGCAATCTGCAGGATCATCCGTCGCTCACGTTCTGTCATTTTCTCGAACCGCGCTTTCGCATGCCGCTCGCGCGACGCCGCGCCAGCATGATGGCCGCGCGCATGAGCTCCGGCGTCGCGGGCTGCGACGAGTCGGACCTGTATCTGTCGAGCGCGACGCGCGCGGCATGGCACGAGCTGGGCAACCGGCTGGGCCTTTTCTTCCTGTGGTGCAACCGGCCGTACTCGCGCGGCCGCGTGCAGCTCGTATCCGCCGACACCACCGCCGCTGCGCGTGTCGACCTGAATCTGCTCGACGACGAACGCGATCTGCAACGGCTCGCTACCGGCGTGCGGATGCTCGCGAGCGTGGTCGAGGCGTCGGGGCTCGGACGCGATCCGCGCGACTTCTTTCCAGCGGCGTTTTCTCCGCGCGTCAAGGCGTTGAGCCAGGTCGGCGAGCGCAACGCGCTTTTGACTTCGATGCTCGGCACGCTGCTCGATACGCCCGCGCCGCTGCGTCGTTTTCTGATCGAACGCTTCTTCACGCGCGGGCTGGACATGGCCGCGCTCCTGGCCGACGACCGCGCGCTTGCCGACTTCATCCGCGCGAACGTGTTCGGCGTGTGGCATGCGAGCGGCACATGCCGCATGGGCGGCGCGCAGGATCGCGACGCCGTCACGGATACCGAAGGGCGCGTGCACGGCGCGCAGGGACTGCGCGTGGTCGATGCATCGCTGATGCCGAGACTGCCTTCGGCCAACACCAACATACCGACCATCATGATCGCCGAGAAGATCGCCCACGCGATGGTCGCGCAGCGACGCGCGAGCTTGGCATCGGGCGCATCCAGCGACTCCGCTGCGCCGCCGCTCGCCGCCGCGCACTGACGATTTTTTAACCTCGACAAGAGCACGCCAAAAGACCAACGTGCCTGCGACACGGGGGCGATCGAAAGACGGCCCAGTGACATACAAGGAGATGCAAATGTCCGTAGCAGCGCAAGAAGGTGCCGCCGCGCTTCACGTCAATCAGCGCCAGGTCATGGGCGCAGTCGTGGCCTCGTGCATGGGTTGGGCGCTCGATCTGTTCGACCTGTTCGTGTTGTTGTACGTGGCGCCGGTGGTCGGGCGTCTGTTCTTCCCATCCGAGCACGCGATGCTCTCGCTCGCGGCGGTCTATGCGTCGTTCGCGGTGACGCTGCTGATGCGCCCGCTCGGTTCCGCGCTTTTCGGCTCCTACGCGGACCGTCATGGCCGCAAGGGGGCGATGATCGTCGCGGTCGTTGGCGTTGGCCTCTCGACGGCGGCCTTCGGCATGCTGCCGACGGTCGCGCAGGTGGGCCTCGTCGCGCCGGTCCTGTTTATGCTGCTGCGCCTCGTGCAGGGCGTGTTTGTCGGCGGCGTGGTGGCTTCGACGCATACTATCGGCACGGAATCCGTCGCGCCGAAGTATCGCGGCGCGGTTTCGGGGCTGATCGGCGGCGGTGGCGCGGGCCTTGGCGCACTGCTCGCGTCGCTCACGTATCTCGCGATGTCGTCGCTTTTTCCCGGCGATCTCTTCGACGTCTGGGGCTGGCGCTGCATGTTCTTTACCGGCATCCTGAGTTCGCTGCTCGGCCTCTTCGTATTCAATAGCCTGGAAGAATCGCCGCTCTGGAAGAAGCTCGCCGCCGAGAAGGCCGCCAAGGCCGCCGCGCAGGTCAAGAGCGGGCAGGTGGAAGTGGTGCGCTCGCCGGTTCGCACGCTGTTCTCGCGGGACTATCGCAAGGTGCTGTTCGTGAACCTGCTGCTGACCATCGGTGGCGGCAGCGGCTATTACCTCACGTCGGGCTATCTGCCGACCTTCCTCAAGGTCGTGAGCCACGTGCCGAACGGCGCGGCCGCCGCGATCCTGATGATCTGCAGCGTGGCGGTGGTCGTCGCCTCCGTTGCGGCGGGGCATCTGAGCACGTTCATCGGGCGCAAGAGCGCGTTCGTGTGGCTCGGCCTCATCCGGCTGGTCGCGCTGCCTGCGCTCTTCGTGCTGCTGCCGACCGCGCAGAACATCACGATGATCGGCGTGTACGCGGTGCTGCTCTCCGCGCTCGGCAGCGCGGGCTATGCGCCGATCCTGATCTTCCTGAACGAGCGCTTTCCGACTGCGATCCGCGCGACCGGGACGGGTCTTTCATGGAACATCGGCTTCGCGATCGGCGGGATGATGCCGACCTTCGTCTCGCTCGTCGCGAAGGATGCGAGCCAGTTGCCGTCGACGCTCGCGATCTTCGTCGGCGCGATCAGCGTGATCTTCCTGATCGGCGCGTTCGTCGTGCCCGAGACGCTCGGCAAGCTCGAAAACGGGGCGGCGCGCAATCCGTCCTGAAGCATGCAAGCATCGGCGGGCGCGCCGAAGAGCGCGCCCGCGCATCGTCCGATAGAAAAAGGAGACGCTCATCATGAAGTATGACGACGACATTCGCGCGCGATCCTACAAGTTTCGCGACGAATATGTGCAGGCGACGCCGTGGTGGTATCGCGGAGAGATGCATCTCGGCTTCACGCTCATTTTCACGACGGCGGTGATCGTCTATTGCGCCGCGCAGCTTCATGCGCCGACGTTCGCGGAATGGCTCGCGGTCGTGCCGCTCTTTCTGTTCGGCAACTGGGCGGAATGGGCCGCGCACCGCTATGTGCTGCATGGCCGCGTACTATCTGATGTACGAAGGGCTGCACACGCTTTCGCATGTGACGGACAGCCCGTTTCTCGACCGTGTGCCGCTCATCAACACAGTCCGGCGCCTGCACGTCACGCATCACGATCCCGAACTTATGGCGACGCAGAACTTCAACCTCACGTTCCCGATCTGCGACACGCTGTTCGGCACGCGCAGCGATGCGTCGTGCAGCGCGCGTGAACCGATGAGCCCGAGCGGCGGTTGAGTTTTCACTAAGCCCGCGCGCCAGTGGTCACGCGCCGGATCTCCTCGGTGATGATCGCAATGAGCGCTTGCGCCGCCGGCCCGATCGGCCGCTTCGGGTGCGTGACCTGAATGATGTGACGCACGATCGGCGGCGAGTCGATCGTGCGCGCCCGCAGCAGGCCTTCGTCCACCTTCGCCTGCACCACGACGCGCGGCAGGATCGTCGCGATGCTGCTCTGCTCGACGAACTGCACGATGGTGCTGAGCAGATCGATCTCGAACTTCGGCTGAATGACGACGTCGGCGGCCATCAAGGCGGCGTCGAGCGCGCCGCGCAGTCCGTTGCGGCGCGTGGGGAGCACAAATTCGATACCGGACTGCGTGACCAGATGCATCGTCTCCGGCAGATCCGGCCCGTGCGCCGCGCTCGTCACCAGCACCATTTCTTCCACCAGCAGCGGCTCCACGTCGAGCGTGAGCCGCCCGCGCGGCTTGTTGATGATCGCGGCATCGAGTCGGCCCGCTTCGACGGCGTCGATGAGTTGCGCGCTGAAGCCGTCCGCGACGGACACTTCGACTTGCGGAAAAAGGGCGTCGAACCGTGCGAGCGATTCGGGCAGCACGCTTTGCGCCTCTGACGACACCATCCCGAGCGACACGCGTCCCGTCACGATGACATCGCGCCGGCTCAGATGCTCGCGGGCATGTTCGATGTCGCGCATGATCGGCGTGTAGAGGCGGTACATGAGCCGCGCCGCTTCGGTCGGAGCCATGCCATGCGGGCCGCGCGCGAAAAGTGTCTGCCGCACTTCGGCTTCGAGCTTCGAAATCTGCATGCTGAGCGCGGGCTGCGCGATGTTCAGCCGCTTGGCCGCGCGGGTCACGGTGCCCTCCTCGAAGAGAGCGATGAAATACTGGATCTGCTTCAGTTCCATGGGGCGGCGGTCGAGCGGAAGGAATCGGCTGTCGGTTGAACGCAGATATCGTAACGCCGCGCGGGATTTGCGTCGCCCTTAAGACGTCGGGCCGCTCGCCGTTAACCCGTCGTAGGGAATCCCCATTTCGCGAAGTTATCAGGCAAGCGAGAGCATGCATGTCGACCTTATTACCCTTTACTTCCTCTCCGTCGGGACGCTGCTATCTTGATAGCCTCGGATAGGGACGGACGCCGTGAGTATTCTTTGTCGAATCAAGATTGCCGTGACGGCCTGCTCGGTTGCCGCCGGATGCGTGTCGCAGCCCATAGGGCCGGCGGTAGCCGTGAAGCCGGGGCGCGACAAGCCATTCACCGTTTTTCTGCGGGACGATGCGCAGTGCAAACAGTATGCGAGGGAGCAGCTGGCGAGCGGTGTCGACACGCGCGCCGCGAGCGACGCCCACGTGCCGCGGGCACAACTGAACGTGCAGCAAAGATACGATCTCGCGTACCTGGAGTGCATGCACGCGAAGGGGAATGATGTGTCGGAGCGTGCGGAGCCAACGACGGAGCCTGAATAAGGGACCTTTCGCAGGACGACTACATACAGGTGCCGGACGGCGGCGCCGACAGCGCGGCAGGCGTAGGCACGTAACGTATCGCCGCTCCCCGTGTGCTGTCTCATTCAACCGATAGAAGGCGCTGACACGCGCTTGCGTTTCTGAGGCAGTTACAGCTTGCTTTCCGGACATTCGCACCTCGGCAGCCGCGAATTTCCCCTGATTCCGAGTCACCCGTCTGACGGCGAGTGCCTTGCCTCAGACCAACCACCGCTTGATCGCCTCAACCATCGTCGACGTGGAAATTCCGTAGCGGTCATGGAGCGTAGGTAACGCACCGGCAGCAAGGAACGCATCCGGCAGTCCCACCTGCCGGAACGGACAGGACACGCCCGCGCGCATCAGTTCCGCCGCCACCGCTTCGCCGAGACCGCCAATTACCGTGTGATTCTCCGCTACCACCACGGGCCGACCCGATCGCTTCGCTTCGCGGAGAATCGTCTCGGTGTCGAGCGGCTTGACGGTGGGTACGTGCAGCACGCCCACGTCGATCCGATCTTTTTCAAACGCCTTCGCCGCTTCAAGTGCGCGCATCGTCATGATGCCGGAGGAGATGATCAGCACGTCGGCGCCGTCGCGCAGCATCTTCGCTTTGCCGAGTTCGAAGGTGTAGTCGTATTCGTCGAGCACAGCAGGTACGTTGCCGCGAAGCAGGCGCGCGTACACCGGTCCTTTATGTGCGGAAATCGCCGGCACCATCTGTTCGATATCGAGCGCATCGCACGGGTCGATCACCGTCATGTTCGGCATCGCGCGCATCAACGCGATATCTTCAGCCGCCTGGTGGCTCGGACCATAGCCAGTAGTCAGACCCGGCAATGCGCAGACGATCTTGACGTCGAGGTTGTCCTCGGCGATGGCCTGATGCATGAAGTCATAGGCGCGGCGCGTAGCGAATACCGCATAGGTCGTGACGAACGGTTGCGCGCCCTCGTGCGCAAGGCCGGCCGCCGCGCCCATCAGCAATTGCTCCGCCATGCCCATCTGGTAGTAGCGCTCGGGAAACTCCCTGGCGAAAATGTGCAGGTCGGTGTACTTGCCGAGGTCGGCCGTCATGCCGACGACGTTCGTGTTCTGCCGTGCCAATTCCACCAGTGCGTGGCCGAAAGGCGCCGAACGCGTGATCTGTCCTTCGCCAGCGATCGAGGCGATCATGGCCGAGGTCTTCAGGCGCGGCTTGCTTGTCGTTGCGTTGCTCATGCTTGTCTCCCTGCTTCGAGTGCCTGCAGCGCCAATTGCCATTCGTGGGCATCGACGCGGATAAAGTGGTTCTTCTCGCGTTCTTCGAGAAACGGCACGCCGCAACCCATGCGTGTATCGGCGATGATCATGCGCGGTTGCGCAATGGGATGCGCGCGGGCCGCGTCGAACGCAGCGGCCACGGCGGCAATATCGTTGCCGTCGACGCGTTGCGTGAACCAGCCGAACGCCTCCAGTTTTTCGACAAGCGGCTCGAACGCCATGATCTGCGTGGACGGGCCGTCGGCCTGCTGGTTGTTCACGTCGACCACCGCGATCAGGTTGTCGAGCTTCCAGTGGCTTGCCGACATGATGCCTTCCCAGATCGCGCCTTCATCCAGTTCGCCGTCAGAGAACAGCGTGTACACGAACGAAGCAGAATGCTTGCGCTTGAGTCCGAGGCACCGTCCGACCGCGATGGTCAGGCCGTGGCCGAGCGAACCACCGGACATCTCCATGCCAGGCGTATAGCTGGCCATGCCGGACATCGGCAAGCGGCTATCGTCGCTGCCGTAGGTTTCTAGCTCTTCGGCCGGCAGAATGCCTGCTTCGAGCAGCGCCGCATACAGCGCGATTGCGTAATGTCCGTTGGACAACAGGAAGCGGTCGCGCTCTTCCCACTCAGGGTCTTCGGGGCGATAGCGCATCGCGCCAAAGTAAGCAACGGCCAGCACATCGGCGATGTCGAGCGCCTGCCCGATGTAGCCTTGTCCCTGGACTTCGCCCATCAACAGGGCGTTTCTGCGGATACGGTAAGCGTGCTCGGCAAGCGATGCCGTCGAGGCATTGGATGGACTGTTCATGTCGTCTCCTGTGATCAGTCGGAATGGGTGAAGGAGGTTCAGCGGTTCACGGTTTTAGCGGGCACCAGGAAGACAAGGCAGGCACCGAGCGTGATAGCGGTCGAGATGAAGATCAGCCCCGCTGTTGACTTACCTGTCAGGTCGTTCAGCCAGCCCACGATCGCTGGAGAAAAGAAGCCGGCGAGATTGGCGACGCAGTTCACGGCAGCTATTCCGGCTGCGGCAGACATGCCGCCTAGCAAGGCTGTCGGCAACGACCAGAACTGCGACGACGAGGCGAGGATGCCTGCTGCCGCGATACTCAAACAGACGATCGAGGCGGGGATGCTGCCGAGCGTGGGCAATACGGCGAAGCCCGCGGCGGCGACCAGCATGGGAATCGCCAGGTGTAGCCGGCGCTCGCGGCGACGGTCAGCGCTCATGCCGATCAAGGGCAGCGCGATGATGGCGCACAGATACGGGATCGCAGTGAACAGTCCCACCCACAGCGGATCGGCAACGCCGGACTTGCGGATGATCGTCGGCAGCCAGAACGTCAGACCGTACTGGCCGAGCACGACGCAGAAGTAGATCGCGGCCATCAGCCACAAGCGACGGTCCCCGATGAACGATCTGACCGAGATGTGGGCGATCTTATGCGCGTTATCGCTCGCGACATTGCGTGCGAGCAGGGTCTTTTCCGATTCGGTGAGCCACTTTGCCTTGACAATGCTGTCATCGAGATACAGCAGGATCGCTATACCGAGCACGAGCGAGGGCAACGCTTCGAGCAGGAACAGCCATTTCCAGCCGGCCATATCCAGCGTGCCATGCAGCGAGTGCAAAATCCAGCCCGAAAGCGGGCCGCCGATTATGCCGGCCAGCGGAATCGCCATAAAAAACAGCGAGAGCGCCTTCGCTCGGCGGGCAGCCGGAAACCAGTAGGTCAGATAGAGAATTACGCCAGGTGCGAAGCCCGCTTCAGCGACGCCCAGCAGAAATCGCAACACGTAGAACGCCGTCGGTGATTTCACAAAAACGAAGCTCGCGGAAATCACCGCCCACGTGAGCATGATTCGCGCGAGCCATTTGCGCGCGCCGACACGGTGAAGGACGAGGTTGCTCGGCACTTCGAACAGAAAATAGCCGAGAAAGAAGATGCCTGCGCCCATGCCGTAGACCGTCTCGCTAAAGCGCAGATCGTTGAGCATCTGAAGCTTCGCGAAGCCGACGTTGACCCGATCGAGATATGCGCCAAGGTAGCACAGCATGAGGAATGGGATGAGCCGACGGCTTACTTTCGCGTAGGTCTTCGATTCGAAGCTGGGCGAGTCGGCAAGGGGCAACACGCCGCCTTCGATGGGCGAAGCGGTATTCTTGGATTTCATGTTTTGTCTCCATCCACTGGCCCCGGGTTGGCCCGGGTACCTGGAATTCAGCGCCCTCTCTCGGGCGCATGGTGTCAGTCAATGAATAAGCATGCCGCCGTTCACGTCGAGCGTGATGCCGGTGAGATACGTTGACAGATCGCTCACCAGAAAGAGGCACGCGTTTGCGACATCGGCAGCATCGCCAAGCCGGCCAAGCGGAATGCCTTTGATGATGTCCACGCGCATCTCCGCGGTGAGTTTGTCGCCGGTAATGTCGGTCTGGATCAGACCGGGCGTGATCGAGTTGATGCGAATGCTGTCGGGACCGAACTCTCGCGCCATCGCACGGGCGAGACCGAGTACGCCGGCCTTCGCGGCGCTGTAATGGGGGCCGCCGAAAATACCACCGCCGCGTTGCGCCGACACCGACGACATGCATACGATGCTGCCGCCTTTCTGCTCTTTCATCGCCGGCAATACGGCTTGCGACATATAGAGCGTGCCGCGCAGATTGACGTCGACGATTGCGTCGAAGCCCTCGGCGGTGATGTCTAGTGTGCGCACCGGCTGCGTGATGCCGGCGTTGTTGATGAGGCCGTCGATGCGGCCGTATCGTTCGAGCGTCGCCTTCGCGGCCTTCACGCAAGCGTCTTTGTCGGTGACGTCGCAGGCGAGCCCGAGGTGGGCTTCGCCGAGATCGGCGGCGGCCTGCTTCGCGTCTTCTTCGCGCAGGTCGAGGATCACAATGCGTGCGCCTTGCTCGGCCAGTGCTTTGGCGGTGGCTTTGCCGATTCCGCGCGGTGAAGCCGCGCCCGTGACGATAACGACCTTGTTGTCGAGCAGCATGATTGTCTCCTGGGTGTTGATCTGATGACGCAGTGTCCGGCACGCGGTCACTCGCATCAACACCGTGGCGCTCAACTATGCTTGAGAAATTTTCAGGTAACCGGCTGCCAGCCCGCGAGGCATGCCGGGTCGCTGTGTCGACGCGCCGAAACAACCCGCATGCTCATGCACGTACCGGAATACCCTGATGCCGAATCGGCGCAGTCATTACGCCGTACGGTCCCTGTGACCGATTTCCCGCTCGATCCAGGCGATGAACCGCGCAACGCGTGGGAGCTCCGCGTTCTGGGGCGGATAGACCAGATGATGCGCGCCCACTTCGACAGAGTGCGAATCAGCGAATACCGGCACGAGCGCACCTTCCTTGATTCGTACCGACGCGAGCATCAGGCTTTCTAACGCAATGCCCAGGCCAAGTGCGGCCGTCTCGAGCGACATGTACGAGCGGTCAAACGAGAAATCGAAAGTCTTGTGCGCAGCGGACACGCCGGTGCGTCCGAACCACTGCTTCCACTGGACGAGCGGCGTCTCCGAATAGATCAGACGATGCTCCAGAAGGTCTTCCGGCGTTCTGACCGGATGGCTTTCCAGATATCTCGGCGAGGCGAGCGGCGCGATGAATTCATTGCGCAGTGTCCTGACCTCGAGATCGCGCCAGTTCGCATAGCCATGCCGCAAGTCGATGTCGTAGTAGCCACTGGTAAACGATACATCTTCATACGAGCAGGCCAGATTCAACTGGATATCGCCATTGGCTTCCTGAAACGACGCGAGCCTGGGCAACAGCCACATGAGCCCGAAGCTGGGGCTGGAATGCACACGCAGGATATCGACGTCGGCGCGGCTCGATGCGCGCTCGGTCGCGCGGCTCAGATCAGCAAGAGAGCCCGTCACGTCCGACAGATAGCGCTCGCCTGTCGGTGTCAGGACGAGACCCCGGCCCGACCGATAGAAAAGTGGTTGGCCGATGATCGATTCGAGGTTGCTGATCTGATGGCTCACCGCCGAAGCGGTCAGACCAAGTTCCTCGGATGCACGGCTGACACTCCTGGTTCGGGCCACGCTCTCGAAAGCGACGATAGCTTTCACGGGTGGGATGCGCATAGTGAAATTTATTTCAGTCGAAGTTGAATGAAACCGCCTTGTTAGCACGCCATCCGCACTGCCATTCTGTGGGCAAGCCGCTTAACCCGGGGCCGTGAAGTTTCCTGATGCTGACAGCGTCAATGCACCGGCAGCACCGCGGTAAACCATAGACATATATTGCGCAGCGCAACAGCTGCGCAGGAGACAGCGATGAATTATCCGTCCTTTCTGCTGACGGCGCGTTCGATCGTCAAAAGCTTCGGACCCACGAGCGTGTTGAAGGGTTTTGATATTTCAATCGCCGCAGGCGAAGTGCACGCGTTTCTGGGCGGCAACGGCGCAGGCAAATCGACGCTCATCAAAATCATCTCTGGCCAGTTCGACCGCGACGGCGGCTCGCTCGAATTCGACGGACAGGACATCGGCACATCCGTGGGCGGCCATGTCGCCGCGGGCACCATTGCCGTGGTCAATCAGGAACTGGCGCTGCTGCCGCATCTATCCGTCGCCGAGAACATCGCCATGCCGCGCTTACAGCGCGGGTGCGCCCGCTACAGCGAACGGGCTTCGATGGCCATCGCCATCGAAGCGCTCTCACTGATCGATCCTCACTTCGCGCGCGAATCGGCAGGACGGCTCGTCAGCAGCCTGACGCTGCATGAGCGCCAACTGGTGGAGATCGCCCGCGCGCTCGGCTCAGGGGCGAAGCTGCTGCTGCTCGACGAGCCGACTGCAAATCTGACCGCGGCGGAAACGGGCCGGCTCTTTTCGGTGATACGCCGGTTGATCGCCGACGCGGGGCTCGCTGTGCTGTTCGTCTCGCACCGAATGCGCGAGATCCGCCAGATAGCCGATGTCTGCACGATCATCCGCGATGGCAAGACAGCGGTCGACCGTGCCGCGCTCGGCGCGATCACGGACCGCGAAATCATTGAATGCATGGGACAAAGCGTCGTGGTCGACGACGCGGCGGAAAGCGTAGCGGGCTCGGCGCAGTTGACACAAGCCGCGCCGCTTGCCGACCGGGAACCTCACGATGGCGCCAAGGCCCACTCCGCCGGCGTGCTTCGCATCGAACGTGATGGCGTGGCGATCGAGGTTCCCCAAGGCGCGATTGTCGGCCTCGCTGGCGCACCTGTCGGTCCATCGTCGCTTATCGATGCGCTAACCGGTATCGCACCCGCCGGAGCGTGGGCCATCACGCGTGATGGCACGCGCGTGAGATACGCCCACCCCTCCGCCGGCGCACGCGACGGTGTCGGCTTTGTCTCCGGCGACCGCTCCAACAAAGGCATCCTCGCTACCCTGCCAATCGTCGACAACCTCGTCGCCGCTGCGCGTGTCGTCGGGCGGCGCCAAGTCGTGGGTCGCGCGGAGATCGAGCAAAGCACCCAACTACTTGACGCACTGAAAATCCGCGCAGGCTCGCTGTGGGACTTGCCCGCAACGCTCAGCGGCGGCACCCAGCAGAAACTGCTGGTGGCCCGCTGGCTGTTACTGCGGCCCAGGCTGCTGGTGCTCGAAGAACCTACACGCGGCGTAGACATCCGCACGAAGCGGGAAATCTACGGGCTGATCCGCAGGATGGCGCAGCAGGGCACGACGATCGTCTGGTGGTCAACCGAATACATCGAACTCGTCGAGTTGTGCGACACGGTACTTGCGTTCGACCTCGACGGCAGGCCGACCGAAGTGTTGCGTCATGCCGACGTGAACGAGACGCAACTGGCTGCCGCGACCGGCATGGCTGCCTAGACCGCTTTGCATACGAACGATATTTATCTGGAGACAGTCATGAAATCAGTCACTCAGCCGATCGCGGGCGAGCATCGCCAGTCTGGCGGCGCATTGCGCCGTTTGCTGTCGACGTATCGCACGGAGATCGCCATTGCGATCGCCATCGTCGTGATCGAACTCGCGGTCGGCATGATCGTGCCGGCGGCGCTGTCCGGTGGCAACATTTCCAATGTGACGCAAGCGGCCGCGCCGCTCGTGATCATGGCGTTCGGCGTGCTGCTCGTGATCATCACGGGCGGGATCGATCTGTCCGTCGGCTCGGTGTTCTCGCTAACCGGCATGGTCACGGGTCTGGCCATGACGCACGGTTACGGCGCAATCGTCAGCAGTCTCGCGGGGCTGTCGGTCGGAATCGTGATCGGCGCGCTCAACGGTGCGCTTGTGACCTTCGTCGGGCTGGCGCCGTTCGTCGTGACGCTGAGCACGTACGCAATCGCAGGAAGCCTCTCGTTCATCGTCACAGATGGTCATTCGCTGCCCATTTCAGATCCCAACTACTACCTGCTGAATTCCGGAACGCTGATTCCCGGCCTGCCGAACTACGCGCTGTGGTGCGTGCTGCTGCTCGTCGCGATCGAGTACTGCCTGCGCAAGGTCGTCGCGGGGCGGTGGCTGTATGCGATCGGCAGCAGCAGTTCATCGGCCCGCGTGATCGGCATCCCGGTCAATCGCGTGCGGCTGGGCGCCTACCTGCTGTCGGGACTGTTCGCTTCATTCGCGAGCATCGTCAGCGTGTCCTACATCAGCAATGCGGAAGCGACCGCGGGTTCGAGCCTGATGCTGCAGGCAATCGCGGCAGTCGTGATCGGCGGAGCGAGCCTCTTCGGCGGAACAGGCTCTGCGATTGGCGCGCTGCTTGGCGCACTCATGATCACCATCATTCAGAACGGCGCGAATCTTATCGGTGTCAACAGCTTCTGGCAAGGCACCGTCACAGGCGTCGTCATTCTCATTGCGGTCCTCGTCGACCGCGTTACCAAAGCCCGGCGTTAAGCGCGGGCCAGCTCAGGAGACGGAGATGGACAAGCACACGTTGCAATCAGCCGGCAGGTTTTCAGACCGTCCGCTTGGACGGTTGATCGGGGCATCGGCATTGGCGATCAGCATGGCCTTCGCGTCGCAGATGTCGTTCGCGGCGGACCGGCAGACCGTCGCGTACATCGCGCCGTCACTGGATATTTCGTACTGGCAGTGGGTGGCCTACGGCGTGAAGCAACGAGCGAAGGAACTCGGCATGGATTACGTCGAGTTCACCTCCGAGAATTCCCCGGCCAAGCAGATGGACAACGTCCGCACGGCGATGACACGCGGCGTCAGCGCGATCGTCATGGGGCCGGTCAGTTCGACCAGCACGCCGCCGGTGCTGCGTCTGTTGAAGTCGAAGTCGGTCCCGGTCGCATTCACCGGCATCGGGCCGCAAGCCGGTCAGACCGACTATACGTCGGCGGTCACCGCCAATAACTACGACACCGGCAAGGCAGAGGGCGCCTATGTCTGCAAGCTCGCGAAGGAGCGCGGCAGCAACAAGGTGGCAGTGCTGTCGCTGCCGCAGGATCGCGAGAACGCGCAGAAGTATTTGAAGGGCGCGCAGGAGTCGTTCAAGGCTGATGGGTGTGAAGTCGTCCAGGTGTTGGAGACGCACGGCCTGACTGTCAACGAGGCGGTCACCCAGGCGAACGACGTGCTGACGGCGCATCCGGACGTCAAGGCGATCTACGGCATGTACGACGAAGCCGCTACGGGCGCCGCGAAGGCGCTGCAAACGCGCGGCATGGTCGGCAAGGTTGCCGTCGTGACCGCCGACGGCAGTCCGACGACGATCAGGCTGCTGCGCGATGGCGCGATCCAGGGGATATTCCTGCAGGAGGCGGTCGGGCAGGGAATCGACGCGACCACGCAGGTCTTCAACGCACTGAACCATCAGCCGACCACCCAGGAACTGGCGCTCAAGGAGCCGCTCGTGACGAAAGAGACCATCGATAAGCCAGAGGTACAGGCGACGGTCAAGCGAGTCTATCCGCCTTCGGCGGGCAACTACTAATAGTGCATGGCGGTTGTGGCGTTGACGTTCGTACGCCGCGAGCGGCAACGCATTCCGGCTTACTCTAAACGGGAGACATCATGGACAATCTGTCGATCATCGACCCGCATCATCATCTCTACGATCTCAAAACCGGTAACTATCCCTGGCTGCAGGGGCCGATGCTGGAGCGCGTATTCGGTGACTATTCGGCCATTCGCCGCGACTATCTCATCGACGATTTCCTCGCCGACATCAGGAACCAGAACGTCGTGAAGTCGGTTCACCTGCAGGTCGAATATGACCACAACGATCCTGTCGCCGAGACGCGTTGGCTCCAGGGCGTCGCCGATGTTCACGGTTATCCGCACGGTATCGTCGCATTCGCGGACCTCGCCGCGCCGAACACGCAGGCTGTGATCGAGGAACACTGTCAATTCGCCAACGTGCGGGGCATCCGTCAGTGTCTGAATTTCCACCGCGATCCGGTGAAGACGTTTATCGATAACCCAAATCTGATGAGCGATCCGCAATGGCGTCGAGGCTATGCGTTGCTCAAGCGCTACGACCTGTCGTTCGACCTGCAGCTCTACTACACCCAGATGGAAGAGGCCTTGTCTCTCGCACGGGAGTTTCCCGATACGCTGATGGTGCTCAACCACACCGGCATGCCAGTCGACCGGATGCCGGAAGAAATCGAAGGCTGGAAGCAGGGCATGAAATCGCTCGCATCGGCTCCCAACGTTTTCTGCAAGATATCCGGACTGGGCATGGGAGACTGGAAATGGACGGTGGATAGCATCCGGCCGTTCGTGCTGCACGCGATTGAAGCGTTCGGGGCGAACCGCTGTATGTTCGCGAGCAATTTCCCGGTCGACAAACTGTTTAGCAGCTATGACGCCGTATTCAATGCATTCAAGGAAATTACGCAAGAATTTTCGTCCGACGAGCGGCGCGCGCTATTTCACGACAATGCGGAGCGGGTGTATAGGATCTGAACTGAGCGTTTTTCCGGCTTGCTGCGAAAAGCAATCTGCCGAGGGGGCACTTCGGGACATGCCCGACTTGCCGATGTGCCGCAATTGGGCTCGTGAACTGCCGTTCGCAGGCGCCTCGCGACAGTCTGTACAGGATCGCGGAAAACCGTGGGAACACTTCCCGGTCGCCGGTCAGCGGGAACATCCGCTCGCTGAAATAAACCTGTAACTCCCGGTGTGCGGGTGCAATATGTCAGCGAGCGTTGTCACACAAGGCACAGATGGTGCTATCCCGCAGCGGCGTGCTGACTCGAAAGGCCTGCCAGTATCTTGCCCGGCAAAATGGGCAGGTCGCGCACACGCAAGCCAATGGCGTCATAGACGGCTGCGGCCACTGCGGCATCCACGCCGGTCGCGCCGAGTTCTCCGATGCCGCGGGTACCGATCGCACTTGCATGCGGATCATACTCACTGACGAAGTGGATCTTGATATCGAGCGGAATGTCCGCATTCACCGGGACCGCCACGTTCGACAGATTCTTCGCGAGCCAGCCACCGGTATTGGGCTCCTGCACGCTTTCTTCCATCGTCGCCTTGCCCCAACCCCAGATGATCGCGCCCGTCATCTGGCTTCGCGCCGTTTTCGGATTGATGATCCGGCCCGCGGAGTAGGCACCCACCGCCCGGCGCAAGCGCACGAGGCCAAGCTCGGGATCGACGCCTACTTCGACAAAGATCGCACCCCACGTCCGCATCGCGTATGGCGTACCGTCGCCGTCCGCGCTGAAGCTGGCGCCACCCGGAAGCGTGAACGCACCGTCCGCGACCATCTCCGGTAGATTAGCCCGCCGCAGGCTCGCGCGAACGTCTTTCCCGCCGAGCGCATCGAGCTTCGCGTTGATTTCCCGGCAAGCCAGTGCGATCGCGCTTCCCGTGCTGCCCGTGGCGCTCGATCCATAGACGGGACTCGCCGGGTGAAGGTCGGTATCGCCCCACACAATCGACACGTTGTCGATCGGCAAGCCCAGCTCTTCGGCCGCGATCTGGCAAAAGACCGTCTGCGTGCCGGTGCCGATATCGTGCGTGTTCGCCTCGATCAGCGCCGTGCCGTCGGACCTCAGGCGCACGCGCGCGCCGCCGGGAAAGCGGAAATTGCCCATTGAGCTCGTCGCCATCCCATGTCCGATGCGCCACGCTCCGTCTCGTCGTGGCGTCTCACCGCGCGTGCGCCAGCCATAAAGCCGCGCGCCGTCCTCATACGCCTCGCGAAGCTTTTTTGACGACCAAGGCTTGTTCGTATGCGGATCGACCTCGGCGTAGTTCGCCAGTCGTAGATCGAGCGGGTCGATCTTCAGCGCCACGGCGAGTTCGTCCATCGCGCTTTCGAGCGCCCATAGTCCCGGACCTTCCACCGGCGCGCGCATTGGCGTGGGCACGTTGATGTTGCGCCGCTCCAGCCACTGCTTGGTGCGAATGGCGGGCGACGCATAAAGCGTCTTGCTTGCTTCGCTTGCGGGCTCCAGATGCGTGTCCGCAATCGCGCTCGAATTGACGATTTCGTGATCGATGGCGCTGAGCCGGCCGTCCGCCGTTGCCGCAAGCTTGATGTCCTGTTTCACCCACGGCTGATAGCCGACGCAGACGAACTGATCGTGACGCCGCAGATGAAGCTTCACGGGCCGCCCCGCGACGCGTGCCGCGGCGGCGGCAAGAATCTGGTGCGGCCACACATATCCCTTCGAGCCGAACCCGCCGCCCGTGTGCGGTGCAATCACGTGAATGTCGTCCGGCCTCATGCCGAGTGCCGCGGCTACGACAAGCGGCACATTCTCGCTCGCCTGAACCGCATCCCACAGCGTGAGCTTGCCATGCTCGAATCGCGCAACGGTGCCGGATGTCTCCATCGCATTGTGGTGACGCGCGGCTTGAATATACGTCGCCGCCACGCTTGCCTGTGCGGTTCCGAAAATCGCATCGACGTCGCCCATCTCCAGATCGTCGCCGAGCATGCGTGGCTCGGGCGGCGGCTCGCGCGTCGCGGCACCGGGAAGGACGGGGTCGTCGCGCTCGCAACGGACAAGCACGGCATCGCGGCCGGCTTCCGCCGCCTCGATGGATTCCGCAAGCACGATTGCGACCGGCTCGCCTTCGTACCGAATCGCGTCGTTTTGCAACGGCAGTGCGAGCACCGCCGCTGGCGGCTGAACCGCACCGAATCGCGGCATATCGTGCGCGGTA
Source organism: Paraburkholderia sp. HC6.4b (assembly GCF_014200875.1). Classification (NCBI taxonomy): domain Bacteria; kingdom Pseudomonadati; phylum Pseudomonadota; class Betaproteobacteria; order Burkholderiales; family Burkholderiaceae; genus Paraburkholderia; species Paraburkholderia sp. HC6.4b. Next base: position 3,120 of record NZ_JACHDC010000018.1, on the reverse strand, counting down.
AGCACCCGCACCACACCCGGTAAGGTAAGTGCCGCGGTGGCATCCACGTCGATCAGCCGGCCCGACGCGACGGGCGCGCCGACCAACGCCGCATGAAGCGTGCCGGGCGGCGTGTTGTCAGCCGCGAATTTCGCCTGTCCCGTGACCTTCGCCTGGCCTTCCACGCGGGAGACCGCCGTGCCGATGCTCATGATCGCCCTGCTGCCGTCAGTAACGCACGCACCGCGGCATTGCGCGCCATCGTCACCTTGTAGCCATTGTGAGCGAGCGGCCGGGCGTCGCTCATTGCCGCGTCGACAATCGGCGTGACCACTTCCCTGGTCGGCGCCTGCCCGGCCAGCGCCACCTCCGCGGCTGGAAGGCGCCACGGACGTTGCGCCACCGAGCCAAGTGCAATGCGCGCCGACACGATGCGATCCCGATCGAGCTCCACGGATGCGGCTGCCGAGACCAGCGCATATTCGTAGCTGGCGCGCTCGCGGACTTTTACGTAGGCCGATCGTGCGTCCGCGCGGATGGGTATGTGAAAGGAGACGATCACTTCGTCGGCAGCCAGTCTCGTCTCGAGCCGGGCGGCATCGCCGCCCATGCCGGCCGCTTCCTGCTGCGTCAGGTGGAACTCCGTCATCTTGATCATTCGACCGCCGTTCGGCCCGATGACCTCAGCTGTCGCATCCAGACAAGCCAGTGCCACAGCCGGATCGGACGGTTGAACCGCGACGCATGCATCGGTCCAGCCAAAAATTGCATGCCGTTCGTTGATGCCATTGCGCGCGGGGCAGCCCGACCCGGGGTTGCGCTTGTTGCAGCCCCATGGCAACGGCGCTTCCGAACGAAAATAAGCGCATCGCGTCTTTTGCATCACATTGCCGCCGAGCGTCGCGCGGTTGCGCACCTGCGCCGAGGCGGCGAGCAGACAGGCTTGAGCCAGCGCGCTCGCGTGGGCGCCGACGAGCGCGTCTTCACCGATCACGTTCAGGTCCGTCAGCGCGCCGATCACCAGATCGTCACGCTCGCGCACAATACGAACGAGACCTGTGAGTCCAGCGACATCGATGACGCGATCGGGCGCTGCGATGCCGAGCCGCATCCAGTTGAGCAGCTCCGTACCGCCCGCGATGATCGCCACGTTGCCCGCCGCCAACGACGCGACTACCTGTTGCGCGGTTGCGCCACGCGCGTATTCGAAGTTTTTCATCGTTTGTCCCCGGCCGCGCCGGCGGCATCGAGCACAGCCGCCGCGATCTGCGGATAGCAAGAGCAGCGGCACAGATTGCCGCTCATCCATTCGCGAACGCTCGCCTCATCGGTCGCGTGCCCTTCAGCGATGCAGGCGACCGCGGAGACGATTTGCCCGGGCGTGCAATAGCCGCACTGAAAGGCATCGTGCTCGATAAATGCCCGCTGTACCGGATGCAGCGTCCCGTCGGAGGCGGCCAGACCTTCGACAGTCGTGACCTCGCAGCCGTCACATTGCACGACGAGCGTCAGACAACTGTTCATCCGCTTGCCGTCGACCAGCACGGTGCAGGTGCCGCATGCGCCTTCATTACAGCCCTTCTTGGCGCCGCTGAGACCCGAGTCTTCGCGCAACCAGTCCAGCAGCGTGACGCGCGGGTTCACCGTAGCGGCCCGCGGCTGGCCGTTCACACGCATCGTCACCGTGACGCTGCTTGACCAAGGCAGTCCGGCGTCTCCATTTGGAGCTAATTGCTCCCCGAAAGTAGCGTCGTCCATTCCCAATTCCTTGCCGGTTTCAACAATCACTCTGCTTGTATATAGACCATATGGAGTTGATATCAAGGGACGATATCCTTCCTGCTTCCGCACCGTCTCCCAAAGAATCGATCCGGCTCGAACTGCAACGGCGAGCTGCTCGCATGCACTCGCTCGACACTTGCAAGCGGGCCAGGATTAGGTGAGCCGATTTCGACCTGATGCTGATTGAGGCCCCAGGTCCCAGGCCATAGGCGCCAGCGAAATGCAGTCGATGTAGGTGATGGCTACCCTTCTCCGTCGAGAACTGGCCGGTTTGCAACGACCTGTGCCTGACGTCGGTTGGCTGCACGCGCTAAAGGTTATTCGACATCTGCCCTCATTCACATGGCTGTGAGTGTGCCGCGGTGGCGGTGAGCTTGCCGAGAATCGATGACGGATCGCCGCCCGTGACACGGTTCAGCGTCGCGCCCGACCCGTTGTTGAAGGCGACGGTGTTGCCGTTGCCGATCGAGAAGCTGTGCCAGTCGATCACGCCGCGGGACGAGGACTGGTCGATCGTTAGCGAAGTGGTGCCGCTCGTCATCGCGCCCTGGCCCCGGACGAAGGCGCCGCCCTGCGGCAGTGGTCCGGCCGCGTGGGCCATCGGCACGCACCACGCGGCGAGCGCGAGCGCGAGCGGCACCCATAGTGCAAGCGTCAGCGGGCGCAGAACACGGTTCCACGCGGAAGGCCGCGACCGAGGCGCGACGAGTGCCGCGCCGGCATACGCCAGCGAAAAGGACAGCCCATTGCGCGGGGTTGGGGGCGTCGTCGCGGAACGCAGATTGTTGCGACCAGGCAAGGCGCGAAAGCCGCCATACCGCACAACACAGCCTAATGTGTAGCAGCGCGTTTCAAAAGACCAACCGGTATTTGAGCATGCACCCGGTGCTTGCTGGTACCGCTTCAAGCGTGGATGTGTGTCGGTCGCCGCGGCGGCAGGAATGGCCGTTCAACCCTCGGAAGCGGACGGAGAGAGCGGCAAGAAGCATTGGTCGCCGGCAAAAGCGATAGAATGCCCGCTGCAAAAGACAATATTGACGGGTAGACGGCATGGAGCGGCCGGGCGCGCAGCGTTGGCATGAGCAAACGTTTCTAGGTGTCTTTCGCGGACAACCTGAGAAGGAGCAGGCGCTCCTCCGGATATGCCTGGGCACGGTCGTGTTGATCGGCTATATCGCCGTCGCCGCGCTCCAACGCACGGCCGCCGCGTATGACACTCTGGGTGTGGTTTTCGCATACGTTGTATTCGGTGTGGCGACATACGTAGCCGCGACCGCCGCGACAGTTCGGCCGCGCCTTCGATTGACGGTCACCACCATTGCAGACCAGGCGCTTGTCATGACTGCCTTGGCGCTCGGC
>NZ_JACHDC010000017.1:0-229695 GCF_014200875.1 Paraburkholderia sp. HC6.4b | reverse complement strand
ACCCAACAACAGCGGGCCGTAACCGCCCCCTGTTGTTGGCGCATTTATTCAACCTTGCGCCGCCATCTGGTGGCGCTTTTACACCGCCGCTAACAGCGAGTGTCGGCTGCAAGCCAACGAGGGTGAAGTTGATTGCAGCCGAAGCGAGGCTGTGTACGTTACGTCAGACGGCCCGACGAGAGCCGATGATCGCCTTGGTCTCCAGGTATTCGCCGAAGGCAACCTCGCCCCATTCGCGTCCGTTGCCCGATTGCTTGTACCCACCAAACGGCGCAGCAAAGTCCATGTCGGCATAGTTCAGTGTGACTTGGCCGGCGCGCAGCCTGCGCGCAACGCGCTCGGCCTGGCCCGGTTCGCCCTGGACGTAAGCCGCCAGCCCAAAAACCGTGTCGTTGGCGATGGCGATGGCGTCGGCTTCATCGGCATAACCGATGATTGCGAGAACCGGACCGAAGATCTCCTGCTGTGCGATCGCCATATCGTTCTTCACATTGGCGAAGACGGTCGGGCGAACATAGAAGCCCGTTTCCAGTCCCTCGGGTCGGCCAGGACCGCCGGTGACGAGCGTCGCGCCTTCATCGATGCCGGACTGGATCAGGCGCTGGATCTTGTTCCACTGCGCCTCAGATACGACCGGTCCCATCTTCGCGCTGCTAGCCGGATGCCCCACGGTCCACTGCTCGGCTGCGGCCCTGGCAAGCTCGGAGGCCTCCGCCATCCGCTCGGCGGGAACCAACATCCGCGTGGGCGCACCGCAGGATTGGCCGCTATTGATCATGACGCCCGCGACACCCGCCGCAACAGCAGACGCCAGATCGGCGCTGGGCAGGAGGATGTTGGGCGACTTGCCGCCCAGTTCCTGATGCACGCGCTTCACCGTCTGGGCTGCGTTGCGCGCCACCTGGATGCCGGCTGGCGTGGATCCGGTGAACGAGACGAGATCGACATCGGGATGTGCGGTCAGGGCATTGCCCACGCCTGCTCCGTCGCCTTGCACCAGGTTGAACACGCCGGCAGGCGTCTGAGCCTCGTGCATGATCTCGGTGAAGATCGTCGCCGAATACGGCGAGATTTCCGACGGCTTCACGACCATCGTGCAACCGGTCGCCAGCGCCGCGGCGACCTTGCAGGCGATCTGGTTGAGCGGCCAGTTCCAAGGGGTGATGAGCGCACAGACCCCGATCGGCTCACGCACAATGTGTGCCGTGCCGTGGGGATCTTCGAAGTTATAGCCCGCGAGCGCAGTCCGACCGATCTGAAGGTGGCCGAGACCGACGGGCACCTGATACTGCTCGGCAAGCCAAAGCGGCGCGCCCATCTCCTCCGAAATCGCGTGGGCCAGGTCTCCGGCACGCCGTTGGTAGGCGGCGATGATACGGTCGAAGAGCGCAAGACGGTCCTCGACCGAAGTCAGCGAGAAGGTCTCGAACGCAGCGCGAGCTGCGGCGACCGCTCGGTCGACGTCGCGGGCGTCGCCGATCGCGACTTGGCCGGAGACAGATTCATCCGCGGGGTTGATGACATCGATCACGGTGTCGCCGGCAGGCTCTACCCACGATCCGTTGATATAGAACTGAAGATTGTTGCGCATATCTGGACTCTCCATCGTCGTCAAAGGAGGCCAAGGTATATGTCGTAGACCTAGACGTAAATTAGGCACCTGGAGTAGCGCTGGTAGGCTTGAGGATACCAGGTGCCGTGGGCCAACCCGTTCGGCGGTAGTGTCCCGGTCGCCCTCACAGGTCCTGGTCGACAAGAGCCTGCAGGTCGCTCGTCAAGCAAACTGCCGATGTTCTGATCCTTCCGCCAACGCGCTTCCACCCGCCGCCGCGTCGAACGCCTGACGTGCGGCCTCGACCTCGGAAAACTTGACGAGCGTCCACTCATGCAGTGCCCGCAATGGCGGCTGCAACGTACGCCCAAGAGGCGTGATCTGATACTGCACCGCCACCGGAGACAGCGAAACGACTGTCCTCGAGATCAGGCCGTTGCGCTCGAGCCGGCGAAGACTTTGAGTGAGCGCCTTCTGCGTGACGCCTTGGAGGCGCCGCCGGATGGCGTTGAAACGCTGCGGCCCGTCATCCAGCACGACCAGAACCATCATCGACCACTTGTCCGCGATCTGGTCGAAGAGTGCGCGGCTGGGACAGTCAGACGAAAAGCATTTCAGTTCGGGAACGGGCATGGTGGTTTCCTTCGATACACCTGGGCGACTTCAGGTGCCTAATTGACGGCAGGTATCAAACATATACCATGATGCCTTTGTTTGCAACGGAGCCTCTTCAATGTCTCACCCCGATACCAGCACCCTGTTTCGTCCCTTCTCAATCCGCTCGCTCAACCTGAAGAACCGGATCGTCATGGCCCCGATGACGCGGCTCTTTGCCCCCGAGGGCGTGCCTGGCGACGCGAACGTCATCTATTACCGGCGCCGCGCGGAAGGGCGCGTGGGGCTTATTCTGTCCGAAGGGACGGTCATTGACCGTCCTGCATCACGCAACGACGGCGGCATTCCGTTGTTTTATGGCGAGGCCGCGCTAGCCGGTTGGAAAGATGTGATCGATGCCGTCCACGGCGCAGGCGGACGCATGGCGCCGCAGATCTGGCACACCGGTTCCACCCGTTACATCAACAACTGGGAGCCCGATGCGCCGGTCGAAAGCCCATCCGGGCTAGTCGCGCCCGCCGACCCTCGCGGCGTGGCTATGACCGAAGAGGACATCGCGGATACGGTTGCCGCCTTCGCCAAGGCGGCAAGAGACGCCAAAGCGCTCGGCTTCGACGCGGCAGAGATCCATGGCGCCCATGGCTATCTGATCGACCAGTTTTTTTGGTCGGGGACCAACCAGCGGACCGATCGCTATGGTGGGCCGACGATCAAGGGGCGGTCCCGCTTCGCAAGTGAGATTGTCGCTGCCGTGCGAGACGCCGTCGGTCCGGATTTCCCGATCATCATGCGGTTCAGTCAGTGGAAGCAGCAGGATTTGAGCGTGCGCGTCGCCGAGACCCCGGCGATCATGGAGGACTGGCTACTGCCGCTGGTTGAAGCGGGCGTCGATCTCTTGCACTGCTCGCAGCGACGCTTCTGGGAACCCGAGTTTCCTGAGATCGATGGCGAAAATGGGCTAAATTTTGCCGGCTGGGCCAAGAAGGTGACGGGTGCCGCGACGATCAGCGTCGGATCGGTCGGGCTTGAAAAGGATTTCGCCACCTCTTTTGCCGGCGAGGGATCGAGTCCTGCGAGCCTGGACCGTCTCGTCGAGCGAATGGAACGCGACGAATTCGATCTGATCGCCGTTGGCCGAGCCATTCTCAACGACCCAAGCTGGGTCAAAAAGGTCGAACACGGCGAATACGGCGCGCTGAAAGGGTTCGACGCAGCGGCGCTCGCCGAATTGGTCTGATGGTGAGTTCGAGGACGGGGAACATTCTTGGAACCCGTCCTCGTCGTTATTCGGACTTCATACTTTCCTATGGATGAAGGAAATGCCCAACCTTTTAGACTACACGGATAAAGTTGTGCTGATCACCGGCGGCGCTACCGGGATCGGACAAGCGACCGCGAAAGCGTTCGCCGGCCAAGGCGCGAAGGTCGTGATCGGAGACGTCAACGAGGGCGCGACGGAAACCGTTGCGCAGATCAAGCGGGCTGGCGGCGAGGCCTTGTTCGTGCGGACCGACGTAAGCGATCCTGCTTCGGTCGAAGCCCTCGTCAAGGCCACGGTCGATACCTACGGCCGCCTCGACTGCGCGTTCAACAACGCCGGCATCCTGCCGACAGCCTCCCCACTGGCCGAAATGTCGGTCGCGGAGTTCGACAAGGTCATCTCGATCGATTTGCGCGGCGTGTTTCTCTGCCTCAAATACCAGATTGCGCACATGCTGACGGCGGGGGGCGGCTCGATCGTCAACACGGCCTCAGTGGCCGGGCTGATCGCCGGCCGGAACACGTCTTCCTACGTCGCCGCCAAGCATGGCGTGATCGGTCTTACAAAGGCAGCCGCGCTCGACTATGCCACTCAGGGCATCCGCGTGAATGCCATCGCTCCTGGCCTGGTCGCCACTGCCATGACCAAGGGTTGGTTGGAAGACGCTGATTTCAGTCGAAGATTGTTGCAGACCATCCCGCTCGCCCGCCCAGCGGAGCCTGAGGAAATGTCTGGCATGGTGCTTTTCCTCAGCTCTTCCCAAGCGTCGTTCATCACGGGGCAGACCTTCACCGTCGATGGCGGGCAAGTCCCCCGCTGATCGCGGTGCCGCCCGTTATCCAGAATCATGGATCGAGACAACGTGCTTGGAGAGCGGGGAGGCCAGTTGACTTGGGAGCACTGTTCGATCGGCTAGACGTGAATGGGAGTGTGCCCGGTGCGGCCCGGGCGCTCCTCATCGTCGGCGGCGCAGGTGGCGTCGGCTCGATCGCCGTCCAACTTGCACGCGTCCTGACCGATGTCACCGTCATCGCCACCGCCTCGCGGCCCGAGACGATCGAGTGGGTTCGGTCGCTCGGCGCACATCTTGTCGTCGATCATTCGGCATCACCGGCCAGGGGTCGAGGCGCTGTCGCTCAATGCGCCACCGGCTCTCGTGTTCTGCACGACGAACACCTATGCGCACCTCGCCGACATCGTGGAATGGATCGCGCCGCAGGGCCGCTTTGCGCTGATCGACGCCCCAGCGGTGCTGGACGTCAATCCCCTCATGCCCAAAAGCGTCTCGACGCATCGGAGTTCGTGTTCATGCGGTCGCTGTTCGGAACGGCCGATATCGGCGCGCAGATGCAGCTTCTCGCTTTCTCCGGCGTCAATCGATCCAGGTCACCACTTCATCGAGTGGAGCACGTCCCGTCCTGAAATTGTTCGCTGCGTGAGCGGTGTCTTCGTACCCGAAAGAGATGCCAACCACCACATGTCGATCGTCGGAAATACCCAGATGGGAACGTATGAACCGTGGATACGAGGCCAAGGCTGCTTGCGGCGCAGAGGCTACTCCAAGATCCTGTGCGGCAAGGATGAAGTTCGCCAGGTAGGCGCCGGCGTCGACGGCACCGTACGTGCCGAGACAACGGTGGGTCGTGATGATCGCCACGTGTGGAGCGCCAAAAAAACGGAAGTTCTCCAGCGTTTGACGCGCCGAACCTTCGCGATCGCCCTTTTTGACGCCCACGCTTTCATAGAGCCGCCAGCCGCATTCCCGACGGCGATCTTTCAAGACACCTTCATAGGACTGCGGAAATTCGAAGTCGGGCGCAATCGGTTCGTTTTTCTGAGCGAAGCGGGTGTACGCCTCTCGGAATGTATCGGCGGCGTCACCCGAAACGATGGTCACCTGCCAGGGCTGCACGTTGCCCCACGAAGGTGTTCGCTGCGCGGCCTCCAGGATGGACTCGATGGTGCTGCGCGCGACGGGAGTCGGCAGAAAGGCTCTGCAGGTGTGTCGACGAGAAATCAAATCGTTTAGTGTGTTCGGCGGACGGGTCATGACGCTGAAGAATGGTTGTTTAAAGTAAATCAGAATTTACACGCAAATCTTGGCTACTGCAACGGGGCAACGGCGCCAATGTGGTAGGATTTTCCACGGTAATTCAAGATTTACTTTTAAGGATGGATGATGAGACAATTCGCTGTGGAAGCGGACAGGCTTGCGGCAAACCACCTTTTCGGCTTCGGATGTGCGGCGGGGCTTCGGCCATGAAGCCGGGTTCGCCTGTTCGACTGAATCTTCAGTTTTTACGATCATGGAGCGCCATTTATGATGTCGACGGCAGCGCTGCGCAGAGCGGCGAGCATTTGTCCAAAAGGGCTGGCCATTTCCAGTGGTGACGAACGGCGCACCTGGCCCGAGCTGTTGGGACGAGTCTCAGCGCTGGCTGGCGCCCTGCAATCTGCGGGGCTCGAGCGCGGTGATCGGGTAGCCACGCTGGCGAGGAATTCGCCTCGCTATTTTGAACTCCTGATGGCGATCTGGTGGGCGGGCGGAGTGATTGTTCCCCTCAACACGCGTTTGGCCTTCGAGGAGCTTCGCCACATCGTGGAGCACTCCGATTCCGTGCTGCTGTTCAGCGACGAGTCGTTCGAGGAGTTCGGAGCGCGGATGGCTGAGGTTCTGTCGTCTCTAAAGGAATTCATCCGCTTCGACGACGCGCGGTATGCGGCGATGCTCGAGCACCCGCGTGTTGAGGATGCTTGCGGTGACCTCAATTCGCTAGCCGGGATCTGCTACACAGGGGGGACGACCGGACTGCCCAAGGGAGTGGAGTTGACGCACCTGAACTTCAGCTTCGCCGCGATGAGCCTGCATCGCGAACTCGGGTACAACCAGGACACGGTCTATCTCCATTCGACGCCGATGTTCCATTTGGGAGACCTTGCAAATGGGCTGGCTGTGACGCTTGGCGGCGGCACGCACAGCTTCATAGCGCAATTCAAGCCGGAGGTTTTCTATCGGCGCCTGCGCGACGATGGTGTCACGCACGTTCAGCTCGTCCCAACGATGGTTGCGATGGTCCTGGACGGGCCAGAGCGCGATGACGAGCTTCTATCGCGAATTCGCTCGATCCAGTACGGTGCTGCTCCGATATCGCAGGCGTTGCTTGCTCGAATGCTGCAGGCCTTTCCCAATGCGCGGATCAACCAGTTCTATGGAATGACCGAGGCATGCGGAGGCATTTGTAGCTTGCCCCCCGACCGGCATGTCTTGAGCGGCCCCAAGGCGGGAAAACTGAAATCGGCAGGGCAGGCGTTGCCCGGCTTTGAGATCCGTATTGGGAGCGATCAATCTCGCCCATGCAAACCGGGGGAAGCGGGCGAGATCCTGCTGCGCGGCCCGGCTATCATGCGCGGTTATTGGAAGGCGCCCGAGAAGACCGCCCAGACGCTCGTTGACGGTTGGCTCTATTCCGGTGATGCGGGCTATCTAGACGAGGACGGTTTTCTGTACATCGTCGATCGGATAAAGGACATGATCATCAGTGGTGGCGAGAACATCTATTGCGCCGAAGTCGAGAACGCGTTGGCTTCGCACCCTTCGGTAGACGCCTGCGCAGTCTTGGGTCTGCCCGATGAGCGCTGGGGAGATCGGGTGCATGCCGCGGTTGTTCCGAAACCTGGCGCGAATTTGAGCATCTCAGAACTGGACGCACATTGCCGGGCGCAGATTGCCGGCTACAAGGTTCCACGCAGCTACGACATCCGCAGCGAGCCGTTACCACTTTCAAGTATCGGCAAAGTTCAAAAGAACCAACTGCGGGAAGCGTGGCTTGCCGCTGAAAAGAGCAGAGCCGGTTAGCCGGAAAACCGCATCGGACGGAATTTCTCCCACCGAAGTTACTTGTCCTCAGACTTTGGTTGGCTGCGGCGTATGACGCATTGCTGATCGACTCCTTCATCTTGAAATAGTAGGACCACCGGGGGTTGAATCCGCCTGCGCCATGACGTCCGCGGCCTTCGCGGCGGCAAAGCCATCGATGTCGCGCGCATGGCGCGCTGCTTGATCGCCTCTCGCTTTGGTCTGCATGCATGGCCGCGACTCTCCCGCGGTGAAGGGGCGGCATGGTCGGCTAGCCAAGCGCCAGTTCGACGAAGCTACCGTCACTTCAAATAAGGGTTTCCGATAAATGAATCTAGATTTACTTTTTGTGCGCCATGCATTGTAATACGTTTCATGGGCCGCGCTGGACCCATCACCGTGCACGGAAATCGGAGGATTTCAGGACAGGTGTTCAGGCACCGCGTGGGGAGGGCTGCTCGAAGATATCACCGCGCGCGCGGGCTGCATCGAACGCCCGATGCTCCTGAGGTGCGATCGCAGCGCGCTACTGCTTTGTCAACCTGAATCGGAAGACCCCGGAATGAATGCATCAAATCAACAAAAGTCGCTTGATGTCGTCATCGTCGGGGCCGGCTTCGCCGGCCTCTACCAGTTGCACCGCGCCCGCAAGGCGGGCCTGACTGCCCGCGTGATCGAGGCCGGCGAGGACGTCGGCGGCACCTGGTACTGGAACCGCTACCCCGGCGCGCGGTGCGACGTAGAAAGCCTCGACTACTCATTTTCCTTCGACAAGGAGCTCGAACAGGAATGGACCTGGAGCGAGCGCTACGCGACACAGCCGGAAATTTTGCGTTACATCCGCCACGTCGCCGAGCGATTCGACCTGCGGCGGGACATCCAGTTTCGCACGCGTGTGACGCGGGCAGTATTTGACGAGCGGGCAAAGCGATGGACCCTGGAGACAGACGCGGGCGAGTCATTCGACGCGCAGTTCTGTGTTATGGCCACTGGATGCCTTTCGATCGCGCAAGCCCCGAATTTCAAGGGCCTGCACAGCTTCGCCGGCACCTGGTATCACAGCGCCGATTGGCCGAAACAGGGCGTGGATTTCGCTGGCAAGCGGGTAGGGGTGATAGGCACCGGTTCTAGCGGTGTGCAGATGATTCCGTTGATCGCGGAGCAGGCCGACCATTTGACAGTCTTCCAGCGCACCGCCAACTTCAGCGTGCCGGCGCAGAACGAGCCGCTCGACGATGAGGCCGTCCGCCATGCCAAGGCCCACTACCGTGAGCGGCGGGCTCGCGCGAGAGACGCCAACAACGGCCTGTATCTGGAGGCAGTCGACAAATCGGCCCTCGAGGTTTCAGAAGAGGAGCGGCTGCGCGAGTTCGAGTTCCGCTGGCGCGGTGCCGGTGGTGGATTCCGGATGCTCCGCGCATTCAATGACCTGCTGGTCAATGAAAAAGCCAACGAGTATGTCTCCGACTTCGTGCGCTCCAAGATCCGTGCGATCGTGCGCGATCCGAAGGTGGCCGAGCTGCTTTGCCCCAAGAAGGAGCTGCGCTTCGGCACGAAGCGCCTTTGTGTGGACTCCGGCTACTACGAAACATTCAACCGCCCCAACGTGACGCTGGTCGACGTGAAGGCTGCGCCGATCGAGGAAGTGACCCCGCGTGGGCTGCGCACGAGCGCCCAAGCGTATGAGCTGGACATCCTCGTGTTCGCGACCGGTTTCGACGCCATGACGGGTGCGCTGCGTGCCATCGACATCCGCGGAGTCGGAGGCGTGACGCTGGGGGAAAGGTGGCAGCACGGTCCACGCACCTACCTGGGCGTATCGTGCGCGGGCTTTCCGAACATGTTCATCATCGCGGGGCCCGGCAGCCCATCGGTGCTCAGCAACGTCGTGCACTCCATCGAAGAGCACGTCGATTGGGTCACTCGGCTCATTCAGCACGCGCGTGAGACCAAAAGGGCCTACGTCGCTTGCGACCTCGAGGCGGAGAACGAGTGGGTTCACCACGTCAACGAGGTGGCCGATCGCACCCTCTACCCACGCGGCAATTCGTGGTACGTCGGCGCCAATATCCCCGGCAAACCTCGAATCTTCATGCCCTACGTGGGCGGGGTACCGGCTTACCGCAAGATTCTGAACGAGGTGGCCGATGCCGGATACCGCGGGTTCGTGCTCTCCTGAAACACGGATAAAAGGAAGTCCTGAATGAAAACGCTTGTCCTGGGCGGTACTGGCTTCATAGGGATGCATGTCGCGCGCGAGCTTGCCGCGAGGGGCGAAGAGATTGTGATTGCAGGTGCCAGAGCTGAACGCTCGCCTGCGGAACTCAGGGAGTTTTTCGGAGATGCCCCGCAGCAGGAACGAATTGATTTGACGGTCAGCTATGACGTCTTCGATGCGATTGCCCGTATCAAGCCCGATAAGGTATTCGACGCGTCGGGGTATGCCCCAAAATCGATGTCGCCGGCGCGTGAAGTCCATTTACGAACGGCTTGTGCGCTCAATGTGATCGAAGCCTGTCGAATCATGAATGTCGGACAGCTGACGATCACGAGTTCCAGCGACATCTACTGGGGCCTGGACTCAAAATACTATCCGTATAGCGAGGCCGGGCCGATCGCCATCACTGAACAGAAGGACCATCACTATATTCAGGCTGGGCCCAAGAAGTTGCTCGAGGCGATCGCCGCCATCTTTCAGCGCCAGACGGACCTCGACATCCGAATCGTGAGAATCGACGGCACATACGGGCCGCTCTACAACAAGATGATCAATGTCGTCGCGCGGATGGTTCACGCCGCCGTGCGCGGCGTCCCCATGGATCTGACCTCGGACAAAGGACGCTTGCCATGCGCGGACATGGCTTGGGACTTCAACTATGTCAAGGACCATGCATACGGCATGGCGCTGGTCCACCAGGCGATTGCCCCGGAGCACAAGGTCTACAACGTGGGCAGTGGCAAAACCACGCGGCTGGACGAATTCGCTGATGCAGTCAACGCGCTGTTCCCAGGCGCGATACCGCCGTTGCCGCTGCACCCTCATGGGCCTTCGAGCGACCAACGCTATCTGGACATAACGCGCGTGCGTGCGCTCGGCTATGAACCACGATGGTCGGTTGCGACCGGCGTTGCTGATTATGTGCAATGGCTGCAATCCCACGACGTCTGATTTTCGTGCTTGAGAGCAGCGCAAGGCGATGAGGTCAGTGGGCCGCCGGCCCACGCGGTGGCGGCCACCGGAGTTTCGGTGGCCGAGTAATCCGCGCCGCGCATGAGGACCTCACGTTCCCGCGGCAGGCCGAGTTTCTCGAGCCCGCCACTTTCGATGGCCTGCCCATCCTGCCGGCAGTTGACCGCACTGAGCACTCCATCACGCGGCTGGCTTTCCCGACGTCCGAGTCAAAGCACCGCACCTCCAAAAGTGAACAGTAAATTCTACGGTGTTCGTCCCCGCCGTTACCCGCCAGTCCTGGCTAGACGCTCTCGGCATGGCCGAAAGGGCGTGCATGGTTTCGATGCCGGCGAAAGTGAATCTGAATTACAATTACGCGTCCCGGGGACGTCAGCGGAAACTCCCGATCCATGCGGCTCAGGCGGCGCTTTGACACGCACTCGGGCGTTGAATCTGGGGGGGCGGGCGCCCCGGCGTGACCTGGATTCCTCGAGACTGAGTGATGTCGAAAAGCCGTTGAACAGCGGGAAGCCGCAATTGACGAATATTCCGGCCAAGTGCCGGTCAGACTAATGGACGATTGTTCTCGTTATGGACGAACTCATCGAGCCGGCGACCCGGCGGACACCGAAGGGCAATACGACGCGAGAAGCGATCAAGCTTGCGGCGAAGCGCGCGTTGGCAGTAGATGGGTTTTCGAACGCGAAAATCGCCGACATCATGGCGAGCGTCAACCGCTCACCGGGTGCCTTCTACAAATACTATCCAAGCAAGGAAGCACTGCTGCACGAGCTGCTTGACGAATTTCGCACGCGCCTCAAGGCAGAAGTAAACCGCCCCTTGAACACGCGTGGGGACCCGCTTGAACACCTGAAAGAGCGGTTAGGTGCGTTCTGGAAGATCTATCGCGATGACTGGCCTGTGGCAACTGCAGCATTTCAGATGTCGATGGCGGATCGTGAGTTCGCTCGTGCGTGGCATGGTGTGAGGCAACAGGGCATACGAGGCATGTCGAGCGTGATCAAGCTCCTCCAAAAGGAAGGCTATTGCGCCGGGCTCGATAGCGAACTGATTGCTTCGGCACTGTGTTCGATGCTCGAATACACCGGCTACAACTGGACTGCGCGCGCCGGTGACTTCCCAGACCGGCTGATTGATGACGGGGCGGCTATTGAGGTACTGACTCGACTGGTCCTGAACGGTGTGAGAGGCGGCGCCGCTGAGACAACAGCCGCGTCTCCCGCAGACAAGGAACCCGGCCGCGATCCGGTGCGGCGTCGTGCAAAATCGGAGCGCCGCTGAGCCGGCGAATCTTATGTAGTGGTTGAGGCCTCGAAATGCATGGGGGGCCGGAGGCGACGCGCGAAGTCGCGTTCAGCGCATGGATGTTTCGGGGACCGGCTGCGCCACCCAGTTGGTGATCCTCTGCTGTCGGCTCGAGAACTCGCGCACCAATTGTCTGGGCGTGCGCCCAGTCTTCACGAACTCCACATCTCCGCCTGGATATCCGTCGCACGAGGCTTTCGATGCTTGCCCGTGCCGACATTCCCCTCATCCAAGAACAGAGTCCGTCTTTCGCGGCTCAACTCAACTTCGACTGACGCCTATCGTTGCGCTTCGTGTATTGCGACGGGCTGCGGTGTCTAACGGTTCCCCCCCCCCCCCGATTCTTCGCGTCTGCGCAGCACAAACTCGCAGGTCGTTACTGGCAGCACAGTTCGGGTAAACCAAAAGTGAATTGCAATTTACTTATGGGCGCCGATAGGCTCTAATGGCTACCAATGGGCCGGACTTCCAAACGCCCGCTGCGGTGGCACAGCAAGGTCTCGCTCTTGACCCTCAGCGACTTGCCGAAGAATGCATGGCGTTCTTGCCAGGGAGGGCTAGGAACTGCGCCGCAAGGTGGGCGGTTACGCCCACGCCAAACAATTGAGGCGATGACGAATTGCGCGGAAGCCGGCACGCGCGAACCGCACTGAACGACAGATGTCGCGCCGGATGGCCATAGACCGCAGGGGGCGTCATCGGCTCGTTCAGAACACGGCGGAATGTGAATCCGTCGGCATAGAGACGGTAGTCAGTCTTACTAAATAAATGGAATGGAGACAGACGCGTGAAATCTAAATTGGCCAATCTTCTTGTTGCGTCGGGCCTACTGAGCTTCGCCGGGCTGGCGAGTGCCCAGAGCAGCGTGACCCTCTACGGCTTGATCTCGACAGGTATCGCCTATGCGAATAATCAGAAAGGCGCCTCTTCATGGTACGTGGCAAACGGCCCGATGCAGGCGCCACGCTTCGGACTGAAGGGAACCGAGGACCTCGGCGGCGGGCTGCATGCCATCTTCACGCTGGAGAACGGCTTCAGTATCACCAATGGATCGCTTGGGCAGGGCGGGCGCATGTTCGGGCGGCAGGCGTTCGTCGGCTTGTCGTCCGATAGGATCGGCACGCTCACGATCGGGCGGCAATACGACCTCGGCGCCGCAACCCTCTATGGCTACGAGTCGGCGTGCCAGTTCGCCGCCTACGGCACGCATATCGGCGACAACGACAACGTGTTCGACACGTTCCGCATCAACAACGCTGTCCAGTTCAAGAGTCTCGACTATCGCGGGTTGCAAGTCGCCGCGCTGTATGGCTTCTCGAACAAGGCAGACGGGTTCTCTGACAACAGCAGCTACAGCGCCGGCGTGTCATACCACAGCGGCGGTCTGTCGCTTGGCGCGGCCTATAACCAGGTCACCATGCCGAACGATCCGAATAACACTGGCGGCGCTGTTTCGGGCGACTACGGCTTCACTTCGCCATTCATCACTAATCCGGCGACCGGCGCAGGCGTCGCCAAACAGTGGATGTTCGGCGCAGGCGGGGCCTATAAGTTCGGCGCGGCAAGCGCGTCCGTGCTCTATACGAAGTCGCGCTTCGACTACCTCGATACGTCCAGGCTAGACCTGAACAACTTCGAGGTCTCGCTGGTGGACTATGTGTTACCCGACTTGCTCGCCGGCGCGGCCTACATCTACACATCAGGCAGCTATCGCCCACAACCTGTCGACCCGAAATGGCACCAGATCAATGTCGGGATCGATTATTTCCTGAGCAAGCGGACCGACCTCTTTCTCGTCGGCACCTACCAGCGCGCGGCCGGCGATGCAAAGTTCGCACAGATCTATTCGCTGTCGCCTTCCAGCACGAAAACGCAAGTGTTCGGGGTGGTGGGGATGCGGACGAAATTCTGAGGCGAGGGCCCCCAGCTTGCATCGTAGCGATTGCACGAGACAGCTCATAGCTCTTCGGGCAACGCCTTCGCCTCTCGCAAGTCGGTGGAGTCGAAGCCTTCCGCGAAAGCGCCATAGGTTCCAGCGAGCCGCTGGCGGGCCGCCTCACTCTTGCCTTGTGCTTGCCACAGGCGCAGGAGGTTCAACGTGGCGCGCAGCTCGAGCGACTTCGCGGCTTGATGGCCGGCGACTGCGATCGCGTGTTGAAAGCACGCTTGCGCTAATAACGCCCCCCGTTTTGTCAACCATAGCGAGCGCCTCCGTCAGCGCGCTTGGCCCGGCCTGCGTTTGTCCGCCATGTCCGTAGGCGGTGGACCGCTGCTCAGGCTCATGAACATCGTCTGCCGCTTCTCACTAGAAACGGGCGCGACAGTATTTGCCGCGCATTTCGCGGAAACATCGGCGGGCACGGTAAAGCGGGTTGGCAGAGGATTCGAATGGAGTTATGGGGAGGCCGATCCAGCGATCCGTGACGGGTGAATGCAGCGGATATCCACCATGGCCGATTTGCGGCCACGACCTCATGTGAGCGCATGATCGTTTGACCTTGAAACCGGCCATCGCTGCCAGACGGAGTGAAGCCTACGCAGGTCCGCGGAGTTGTCACCCATTGCAAGACTGGAGTAAGTGAATAAATCTTCCCCTCAAGGACCGAGCCCTGCATCGCGTACTTTTTTTGGCCATCCTGGCAATGCGAAGCTTGGTGGCGCGTCCGGTTTCTCGTCGTCTGGCTGCGGAACTGATCCGCACCAGTCACTCATCGGGATCAAGGTGAACCTCCGCTTTCCGGTATTCACCCCTGGCTCAGTCGAGCTCCAGAGAATCGTCGGTGCCGGGCCAATGTCCAGAGGGATACATGTCAATTCCATGGTCGCCCGCATGGCGGTACCAGACAGCTATCGGCTCATGACCTGGGCGTCTCGGTGTTCGCAGCAGCGGGATGGCCGGGGACTGGGCACAATCAACTCAATGGTTTCGGACCAACGACTCTACCGGGCTCTCAGTCTCCCGCCAAACCTGGCTAAAGCATCGCGTTACCTCGAATGGTTGGTCATCACGCATCATGTAATAAGTCGCACGCCGCAGCTTCGATGAACGCCCAAGCGAGATCCAGGCGATCCAGTAACTCGATTTCCGTTTTCGTGAATACCGCTTCGGGCGTGGCCTGTGGAACTGCGCGGCTGATCATCGTGAGCCAGAAGCTGCGCCAGCTCAGGATGCAGAGGACGGAGTCTGCGAAGTCGAGTGCGTCTTCGCGCCGGAGGAGACATGTTTAACGCTTATGGCTGCACTTTGCATACCCGCAATGTGCGATCCGCGCTCCTTACCGCATCTAATCTCTTCCTTTATGGTGGATAATATGGCATTCCACGCTCCGATCACGCCATGGTGTGACCCGAGCTTTCTCTGTCCACTTTTTTACTTATGTCAGATCTTAAAGTTGTCCGCGAAACCAAAACCCTTCGTGAACTGACGCTGGACAAGCTGCGCGACGCAATTGTGCAGGGGTATTTCCAGCCGGGCGCACGCCTCGTCGAACGCACGCTGTGCGACGAGTTGGGGGTGAGCCGCACGATTGTGCGCGAAGTATTGCGGCACCTCGAGACCGAGGGGCTGGTGGATGTTATCGCGCGCCAAGGGCCGGTCGTCGCGCAACTGAATGCCGGCCAGGTTAGCGAAATCTACGAACTGCGCGGGCTACTGGAGGCGAATGCCGCACGCGCGTGTGCCGAGCAGTCCACACCCGAACTCGTGAGGCGACTGCGGGAGATCCGCAAACAGATCGAAGCAGCGTTCCAGGTCAAAGACTTGCCAGCGGTGCTCGCCTACACGGAACACTTCTACGAGGCGTTGTTCGAGGGCGCGCAACGGACCGTCTCCCTGGCCGTGGTCAAGACGCTCAATGCGCGGATCAATCGATTGCGCGCACTCACGATAGCCACGCCGGGACGCAGCCAGGAGTCGAATCGCGAGATGAACATGATGCTTGATGCCATCGAACGGCGCGACGGCGATGCCGCGTCTTCCGCCTCGATCGCGCATATCAGGCGCACGGCGGAGCTTGCGCTTGCGGCGCTTGCTCAACGAAGCGAAGGGGCGGCCGAAGCTTGACGCGAACGGCCTGACGATTCTCTACCGCTTGTCTGCGCCGCGGTTCCGCGGCGCGCTCCGCGCGCTCCTTCCGAGCGCCAGACCACTCCCACTCCGCTCCCCATAACGCGCCGTTCGCTCGCGGCGTTGTCTTCGCTCGACCCGGCCGCGAGGCGCTCCTGGTTTTTCAGCGCGAGGCTCCGACCGGCAACTGCGTGCCGTCAGCAACGTCCATGCCAGCCAGTTCTCCGTTCGAAATTATGGTATTCCATAATATTTTGACGCGAAAAGTTTGCTGTAGTATGGCATACCATAATCTTGTGGAGCATGAGCCGAATGAATCCTGACCGGACGCCCAGGCTTGCCGCAGCGCGCGGCGAGATTGCAGGGACGAGCTACAGCGTGCATGCGCCGAAGTCGGGCGAAGCGCCGGCAACAGTTGTCCTGATTCACGGCGTGGGGATGAATCAGAGCGTATGGTCGTCGCAGATCGAGCCGTTGACGGCGGCGAACTACGAAGTCGTGGTCTACGACATGCTCGGGCATGGCGCCAGTGCTCTGCCTCCGGCCGAGCCGACGCTCGATGATTACGCCGCCCAGCTCGAACGCCTGCTCGACGGCCTCGACATCGAGCAGGCGCACGTCGCCGGTCATTCGATGGGCGCACTCGTCGCACTCGAGTTCGCGCTGACTCGTGCGCCGCGTACGCTGAGCGTCGCTGCACTGAACGCGGTCTACGACCGCTCGCCTGCACAACGCGAAGCAGTAATGTCGCGCGCCGCGACGCTCGGCGATACACCGGCCGATACGGGCGCGATTGCGGGCGTCGACGCAACGCTCAAACGCTGGTTCGGTGACCCGGTGCCGGCGCATCTGACGCAGGCGGCGCAAGCGGTGCGGCACCTGCTGCTCTCGGTCGATCCGGTCGGCTATGCGCGGACTTACGGTCTCTTCGCCTGCTCGGACGACGTCCACGTCGGTCGGCTGGCGAGCCTCGCTGTGCCGGCCTTGTTCCTGACCGCCGAGCTAGATCTGAACTCGAGTCCGGACATGTCGCGGGCGATGGCAGAGGCCGCGCCGTTCGGTCGGGCCGAGGTGGTTGCGGGTGCGCGTCATATGATGAACGTTAGCCATCCAGAAGAAGTCACCGCACGCCTGCTTGCTTTTTTCGCCGAAGCAGCGCAACGAAACGGGGCAAATGCAACGAACGTGGGGGAAGACCATGTCTGAGCCGATCATCGAACAGACTTTCGACACTCTCGAATTTCGCCGCGCACTCGGCGCATTCGTCACCGGCGTGACTGTTGTCACGACGATCCAGCCGGACGGTTCCCCGCGCGGCTTCACGGCCAACTCGTTCGCCTCGGTTTCGCTCGATCCGCCGCTGATCCTCGTGTGCATCGCGAAGAGCGCGTCGAGCCACGCGGTCTTTGCCACCACGAATCACTTCGCAGTCAGCGTGCTGGCGGGGGAGCAGAAGGCCGTGTCGGGCGTCTTCGCGTCGAAGTCGGTCGACAAGTTCGCGCAGGTCTCATGGCGCGTCCGCGCAACGGGCGCGCCGATCATGGAGGGCGCGGCGGCGACGTTCGATTGCAGGACGCACGACGTCGTGGGTGCCGGCGATCACATCATTCTGATCGGGCGCGTGGTCGACTTCGTGCATACGAATTCTTCGCCGTTGGGTTACTGCCGTGGCGCGTACGTAAACTTCAGTCTCTCGCAGGACGCGCTCGCGGCAACCGGCGCGCGCGCCCAGGTGGGCGCAATTCTCGAACATCGCGACGGCCTGGTGCTGCTTGAAACGAAAAACGGTTTGCAGTTGCCGACCGGCGTCAAGCTCGAACCCGAAAGTGATGCGGGGAGCCTGCGCGGCGTGCTGGCGAAACTCGGTCTCACCGCGCATCTCGATTTCATTTTTGCCGTTTTCGAATCGGGTAGTGGTCCGTCGGCGAGGGTCCACGTCTATTACCGGGGACGCGTGAGCAGCAGCCTCGCCGCAATGATGGACACCGCGATCCACATCGTCCCGCTGCCACGGATTCCATGGAGCGAACTGCGCGACGACGCCGTGCGCTCGATGCTGCAGCGCTATGTGCGCGAGCGCAGCGAAGACGCCTTCGGCATCTACGTCGGCGACACAGAGGCAGGACAGGTCCAGACGCTCGCGACAGCACATTGAGATGCCCGGTGTCGCACGGCTGCCGCCGTCATCCGGATACGCTTTGCGACGACCGGTTTGTCTGGGGTTAATCCACCAAAAAGATCCATCAATCCAGCATCGCAGTGGGGAGACAAAGGAAAAGATGGAAAACAGCAACATGAAGCCAGCGCGTTCTTCGCCGTTGGCCGCAGAGACGACCGATTCGACGACCACGCAGTCAATTTAGCGCGACCAAACCGACTTGAAGGATACCGATATGACCCGCACCCGCAGTCTGATGATTTCTCCGCTGTTCGCGCTGTGCGCGGCAGCGTTCATGGCGACGCCGGCGCTTGCCGCAGATCCCATCGTGTTCACGAGTTGGGGCGGCACGACGCAATCGTCGCAGCAAAAGGACTGGGCGCAGCCTTTCACCCAGGGGAGCGGCATCACCGTGCTGATGGATGGTCCGACCGACTACGGCAAGCTCAAGGCGATGGTGGACAGCGGCAATGTTAGCTGGGACGTCGTCGACGTCGAGGGCGACTTTGCCTATGCCGCGCAAAAGGCAGGGCTGATCGAGCCTATCGACTACACCGTGGTCAAGAAGGGCGAGCTCGATCCACGCTTCTCGAGCGCCGATGCGGTGGGCAGCTTCTATTACTCGTTCGTACTCGGCTATAACAAATCGAGCTTCAAGGGCGCGCAGCCGCAGGCGTGGGCCGATCTGTTCGACACGAAGAAATTTCCCGGCAAACGAACGTTCTACAAGTGGTCCGCACCCGGCGTGCTCGAAATTGCGCTGCTTGCCGACGGCGTGCAGCCGGACAAACTCTATCCCCTCGACCTCGACCGCGCATTTAAAAAGCTCGACTCGATCAAGAGCGACATCGTCTGGTGGAGCGGCGGCGCACAGTCGCAGCAACTGCTCGCATCGGGAGAGGCGCCCGTCGGCATGTTCTGGAACGGCCGTCTGCATGCGCTCGAACAGACGGGCGTGCCGGTCGGCGTTTCGTGGAACCAGAACCTGACTGCCGCGGACATGCTCGTGATCCCGAAGGGCGCGAAGCACAAGGCCGAGGCGATGAAGTTCCTCGCCGTCGCGACGAGTCCGCAGGCGCAGGCAAAGTTCGCGCAGGATACGGGCTACGCGCCGATCAACGTGAAGTCGGCGGCGCTGATGCCTGCTGCAGTCGCGAAGACGATGCCGGACCAGTACAAGACCTCCCAGATCGACCTGGACATGAAGTACTGGGCGGACAATCGCGACGCGATTGCGAAGCGCTGGTACGCGTGGCAATCGAAATAAGCGTCAGCGAAAGAGGCGTGCCCCGAAGCGGCGGTCAGGCAGAAGGCGCGTAGCAGCAACTGGAGAATGCAGGAGATACCATGCCCAATGTTCTGAGTACCGCGGCCCATCCGCCGGCGACACCCACGCGTCGGCGTCGCGACTGGCGCAACATTCGCCTGTTGATACCGGGGCTCGTGCTCCTCGTGATCTTCTTCATGCTGCCGGTGCTTTCGCTCCTGCTGCGCAGCGTGCTGGAGCCCACACCGGGGCTGCACAACTACGAGCAGCTTCTCGGCTCTTCCACCTACCTGCGCGTGTTCGGCAACACGTTCCTGGTCGCGACCGTCGTGACCGTGGTGACGGTGGCGATCGGTTTCCCGACCGCATGGCTGCTCGCCATTGCGCCGCGCAGGCTGAGTTCGCTGCTGTTTTCGATCATGCTGCTTTCGATGTGGACCAACCTGCTGGCGCGCACGTTTGCCTGGATGGTTCTGCTTCAGTCGACGGGCCCGATCAACCGCATGTTAATGGCGATCGGCCTCATCCACGAGCCGCTGCCGCTCGTGAACAACCTGATCGGTGTGACGATCGGCATGACGTACATCATGCTGCCATTTCTCGTCATGCCGCTGCACGCGACGCTGCGCAGCATCGACCCCTCGACACTGCGCGCCGCGGCGGTCTGCGGCGCGAGTCGCTGGCAGGCCTTCTGGCGCGTCCTTGTGCCATTGGCGATGCCGGGCATCGCATCGGGCGCATTGATGGTATTTGTCATGGCCCTCGGCTACTTCGTGACCCCAGCATTGCTCGGCGGCGCGCAATACATGATGCTCGCCGAACTGGTGGCCCAGCTCGTGCAGGAGTTGTTGAACTGGGGTCTCGCCGGTGCCGCCGCCTTCGTGCTGCTCGCCGTGACGCTCTCGCTCTACGCGCTTCAACTGCGGTTCACAGGCGGCGCGCGCGCCACTGCTGGAGGCCTTTGACATGTTGCTCGATTTCGACCGTTTAGGTGCGTTGCGCTGGGCGCTGCTTGCAATCGGCGCTGCCGTTGCACTTTTCCTTCTGTTGCCCATCGTGTTCATCGTCGCCTTGTCGTTCGGCGATTCGCAGTGGCTGATCTTTCCGCCGCCGGGCTGGACGCTGGAGTGGTACCGCCAGCTTTTCACCGACCCGGGATGGCTCGACTCGCTGCTCACGAGCGCCAAGCTCGCGGTGATCGTGACAGTGCTGTCCGTGCTGATCGGCTTTCTTGCATCGCTTGCGCTCGTTCGCGGCAAGTTTCGCGGCCGCAACGCGGTGAAGGCGTTTTTTCTGACGCCGATGGTGCTGCCCGTGGTGGTGCTGGCTGTGGCGCTCTATGCGTTCTTTCTGCGCATTGGCCTGACCGGCACGATGACCGGCTTCGTGATCGGCCATCTGATCATCGCCTTGCCGTTTTCGATCATTTCAATCAGCAACTCGCTGTCGAGCTTCGATACCGCACTGGAAGACGCAGCGTTGATCTGCGGGGCATCGCCGCTCGAAGTGAAGCTGCGCGTTACATTGCCGGCGATCCGGCTTGGCCTGTTCGCCGCAGCGATCTTCGCGTTCCTTGCGTCGTGGGACGAGGTGGTGGTGTCGATCTTCATGTCGAGTCCGACTTTGCAGACGCTGCCTGTGCGCATCTGGGCGACGCTGCGGCAGGACCTGACTCCCGTCGTCGCGGCAGCATCCTCGCTGCTCGTTGGACTGACGACCGTTTTGATGTTGGCGGGCGCAGTGCTGCGCCGCGCCCGATAACGCCCGAACAATGAGGTGATTAGCCATGACTTCCGCATTCCTGCAAATCCAGCGCCTGCGTAAGACCTACGACGACGTCGTTGCCATCGACCAGGTTTCGCTCGATGTGCGCAAGGGCGAGTTCATGACCTTCCTCGGGCCGTCGGGCTCGGGCAAGAGCACGACGCTCTATATCGTCGCGGGTTTTCAGGAGCCGACTGAGGGTCGCGTGCTGCTCGACGGCAAACCGCTGCTGTCGGTCGCGCCCAATAAACGCAACATTGGCATGGTGTTTCAGCGCTACACGCTGTTTCCGCATCTCACCGTCGGGCAAAACGTGGCTTTCCCCTTGCGGGTGCGCCGCCGCCCCGAGGCGGAGATCAAGAAGAAGGTCGAGCAGATGCTCGCGCTGCTTCATCTCGCGGAGTTCCGCGATCGCATGCCCGGCCAGCTCTCGGGCGGCCAGCAACAGCGGGTGGCGATTGCGCGCGCGCTGGCGTACGACCCGCCTGTGCTGCTGATGGACGAACCGTTGTCCGCGCTCGACAAGAAGCTTCGCGAGGAAATCCAGCTCGAATTGCGCCGCATCCACCAGGAGACCGGCGTGACGATTCTCTACGTGACGCACGACCAGGAAGAGGCGTTGCGTCTTTCGGATCGTATCGCTGTGTTCAACAAGGGCCGCATCGAACAATGCGGAACCGGCGAAGAGCTCTATGAAAATCCGGCTTCGCGCTTCGTCGCCAACTTCATTGGCAATTCGAACTTCCTGCCTGTTCGCATCACCGCGCGCGACGCGGCGCAATCGAGCGCCGTCTTCCCGAGCGGCCATGCAATCGCGGCCACCGGCGATGCCACGCTTTCGGTGGGCGGCGACGGCACGCTGATGGTTCGCCCCGAGCAGATCCGCATTCGCGCTGCCGGGGCGGCCAAAAACACGGCGGGCTTGCCAGTTACCGTGCGAGACATCACCTATCTCGGCGACGCCATGCACTACTCGGTGACGACGCCGTGGGCACAGGACATGTCAGTGCGGATGCCTGCGGGAGATCATCGGGACAGTGGGATCGTCATCGGCACGCAGGCCTGGATCGACTGGGATGCGCGCGACACGAGGCTGTTCGCGCAGGCTTGATCGGATACAGCAATGCACCAACCGATCTCGTCCCTGAAAGTTGAGCGCCGAACGACCACGCTCAGAGCGCTTGCGCTCGAGAAAATGCGTAGCGCCATCCTGGACGCGCGTTTTCAGCCAGGCGCCCGGCTGGTCGAGCGGACCTTGTGTGAAGAGCTGGGCGTGAGCCGCACGGTCGTGCGCGAAGTGCTGCGCCATCTGGAGACGGAGGGGCTCGTCGATACCCTGCCGAATCAGGGGCCCATCGTTGCCGTGCTCGATCTCAAGACCGCAACGGAGATTTACGAAATTCGCGGCCTGCTGGAGGGCGAAGCGGCGTCCGCCTGTGCGCGGCTTGCCGACGCACGCACCGTCGACGATCTGGACGCACTGATCGACAGCATTCAGCTCGCTTTCGATGACCGGGACTATCGCGCAGTGCTGGCGTTCACGACGGCGTTTTACGAGCGCATGTTCACCGCGGGCCACAAACATGTCGCGTGGGAAATCGTCCAGTCGCTGACGGCAAGAATCAACCGTCTGCGAGCGTTGACCATCGCGTCCGACGATCGCGGCAGCCAGGCAGTTCTGGAAATGCGTCAGATCCTGGCCGCGATACGCGCGGGGGACGCGGTCGCCGCGCACAGCGCCGCCGTCACGCACATCAGCGGGGTGGCGGAAATCGCCAGGAAGCTGTTGGTTGAAGGGCAGGGGCTCTTGCTCCTGAAACGCGCGGGGTAATCTTCGGGCCCTTTGCTCCTTGCGCAGAAGCGGCGATAGAAAGGATAAAACGGCTCGGTACGACGAAGCGTTCAGAAGGAAAAAGCAAGTTCACCCACACGCCCCCACGTTTCGTGGCGGGTTAGCAGCGCATTTGACAAGGAGAGAAGAAAGCATGAAACGTCGTGATAAGAAGAACATTGCTATGTGGTTATTGGCGGGGAGCGCTTTCGTCGCGTTGAACGCGCACGCGCAATCGTCCGTCACGCTGTATGGCGTGATCGACGAGGGCATCGACTACGTCAGCAACAGCGGCGGCCATTCGCTTTGGCGCATGCGCGACGGTACGTATGACGGCGTCTATGGCAGCCGCTGGGGTTTGAAGGGCAGCGAGGATCTCGGCGGCGGTCTGAGCGCGCTGTTCAAGCTGGAATCGGGTTTCAGCACGGAAAACGGCCAAAGCCGCCAGGGCGGACGCCTGTTCGGCCGTCAGGCCTACGTAGGGCTTTCGGATGCGCATCTCGGCACGGTCACGCTCGGGCGCCAGTACGATTCGGTGGTCGATTATCTGCAACCGCTCACCGCGCCCGGACAACTCGGGGGACCGCTCGTTCATGCTGGTGACATCGACAACACGGACAACTCTTTTCGCGTCGACAATTCGATCAAATACGCGAGTCCGAAGATCGGCGGCCTGACCTTTGGCGGCCTCTATTCGTTCACCAATACGAACGCGCCCGGCCGTGGAACGACCGGCTTGTGGAGCCTCGGGGCGAATTACGCTTTTGGCGGGTTCAACATCGCGGGCGCTTACCTGTACGCGAAGCATCCCGCGGCACTTCTGACCGACGGAAATTACGTGAGCAACACCACCGGCGCGGCGATTGGCGCGAGCGGCCCGTTCAGCTACGTGGGCAATCCGGCCAATGAGCAGATCTTCGGTGCGGCGATCAACTACGCGCTGGGTTCGGCGACGCTCGGTCTGGATTACACCAACACGAAGTTCAACGACGCCAACGGCACGCAGGGCACGGTGATTTTTGCGAACTACGAAGCGTGGGGCCGCTACAACCTGACGTCGGCGTGGTACGTCGGTGCGCAGTACGTGTACACGCACGGCAACGTCGGCTACGACCAGTCGATTCCGATTTACCACCAGGTGGGACTCACGACGGCCTATGCCTTGTCAAAGCGCACCTCGCTATACGCGATGGGCGTCTGGCAAAAGGCAGCGGGCGCGGCGTCGAATGCCGACATCTTCGATGGCGCAGTCGCTTCGGCTTCGTCGAACAATCATCAAACCGCTGTGCGCATCGGCATGTATCACCAGTTTTGATCGTGGTGGGCTCCGTCCTCGCGCGGAGCACGATGTCGCCCCGAGTATGAATTCGCGCGATCCGGCTTGCAGCGGGTCGCGCGACACTTTTTTGCAACCCCTTTAGGAATGACCATGGAATTGGCAACCCAGTTGAAGGATCCGCTGCTGTTTCGACAACAGGCCTACGTCAACGGCGAATGGCAAAGCGCAGCCAACGCCGAAACATTCGAGGTTCGCGATCCCGCAACGGGCGCGATCGTCGGCAACGTTCCTTTGATGGGCGCGAGCGAAACACGTCAGGCGATCGACGCAGCGAACGCGGCCTGGCCCGCGTGGCGCAAAAAGACCGCGAAAGAACGCGGCGCCATTCTGCGCAAATGGCACGGTCTGATGATGGAGAACGCCGATGATCTCGCGCTGGTCCTGTCGACGGAGCAGGGCAAGTCGCTTGCGGAAGCGAAGGGTGAAATCGGCTATGCCGCGTCGTTCTTCGAATGGTTTGCGGAAGAAGGCAAGCGCGTGTATGGCGACACGATTCCGACGCCGGCGAGCGACAAGCGCATCGTCGTGGTGAAGGAACCGGTGGGTGTGTGCGCCGCGATCACGCCGTGGAATTTCCCGGCCGCGATGATTACCCGCAAGGTCGGACCCGCGCTCGCCGCCGGTTGCACCATCGTCGTCAAACCCGCCGAAGCGACGCCGTTCTCGGCGCTGGCGCTGGCCGTGCTGGCCCAGCGTGCGGGCGTGCCGTCCGGTGTGTTCAGCGTGGTGACGGGCGACCCGAAGGCGATTGGTGCGGAGCTGACGTCGAATCCCGTCGTGCGCAAGCTCTCGTTCACGGGATCGACGCCGGTGGGCCGCCTGTTGATGAGCCAGTGCGCGTCGACGGTCAAGAAAGTGTCGCTCGAACTCGGCGGCAACGCGCCGTTCATCGTGTTCGACGATGCCGACGTCGATGCGGCCGTCCAGGGTGCCATCGCATCGAAGTACCGCAACAGCGGGCAGACGTGCGTGTGCACGAACCGCTTCTACGTGCACGACACCGTGTACGACCAGTTCGCGGAAAAGCTCGCCGCAGCGGTCAGCCGCCTGAAGGTCGGACGCGGCACCGAACCCGATGTCGCGCAAGGCCCGCTCATCAACGAGGCAGCGGTGCAGAAAGTTGAAGCCCACATCGCGGATGCGCTCGCGAAGGGCGCGTCCGTCGTCACGGGCGGCAAGCGTCATGCGCTCGGCCACGGCTTCTTCGAACCGACGGTGCTCCGGGACGTCACCCCGGCGATGCAAGTCGCGAAAGACGAGACCTTCGGCCCACTCGCGCCGCTCTTCAGATTCAGCAGCGACGACGAGGTGATCGGCTTCGCGAACGACACCGAGTTCGGTCTCGCATCGTACTTCTACAGCCGGGACATCGGCCGCGTCTGGAGGGTTGCGGAAGCGTTGGAGTACGGGATGGTCGGCGTGAACACGGGCCTGATTTCGAACGAAGTCGCGCCGTTCGGTGGCGTGAAGCAGTCGGGCATGGGGCGCGAGGGTTCGCACTACGGCATCGACGATTATGTCGTCATCAAATATCTGTGCATGGCGGTTTGACCAGAAAAAAGCGGGGTGCAAAAGCGGACGCTCGAACATGAATACCTGGTCATCCGGAAACAATGAAGCGGGCGCGGCCCGTTTGCACGACACGGCGCTCGATCGCACCGAACCCGGCGCGGTGAGCATACCGTTGCCGGTAACGATACGCGTCGTCGCGATCTGTCTGGCGATGATCCTCGCCGAAGGTTACGACGTCGCAATTTACGGCGCCGTGCTGCCCATGCTGACGCATGGCACGAACTGGTCGCTCTCGCCATTCCAGTTGGGCGCGATTGCGAGTTGCTCATTAGCGGGCATGATGATCGGCGCGATGTGTGCCGGCACGGTGAGCGACCTGATCGGCCGGCGCTGGGTATTACTCGGCAGCGTGGCGCTGTTCTCGGCCATGATGGCTGCGGCGGCGCTGGCGCCCACGCCCACGGTCTTCGTCGTCGCGCGTGTCGTGGGCGGGTTGGGGCTGGGCGGCGTCGTGCCGACCGCCGCGGCGCTCACCGTCGAATATTCTCCACCGCACCGGCGCTCGTTCAACTACGCGTTGATCTACACCGGCTATTCGCTCGGCGGCATTCTCGTCGCGCTGCTCGCGATCGCCTGGTTGCCGACGCATGGCTGGCGATGGCTGTTCGGCCTGGGCGCGCTGCCTCTGCTGCTGGTGCTCGCGGCGGGGCCTTCGTTGCCGGAGTCGATCGATTTCCTCATTGCACGAAAACGTTTTGACGAAGCGCGGTCGCTGGCGCGTGCGCTGCGGATCCGGCACGCGTGGCTTGAAAACGAGTGCGGCGGCGACGCAGTACGTATCGCTGAAAAAAGCGCCCCCGCGCCTGTGCGTTCGTTGTTCGATCGCTCCTTCATTCATGCCACGCTGGCGTTCTGGCTCGCGATGTTTATGGGCCTGCTTCTCCTGTACGGCCTGAGCACGTGGCTGCCGCAACTCATGCGCAAGGCGGGCTATCCGCTCGGGTCGAGCCTCGCATTGCTCATGACGCTCAATCTTGCCGCCGCGCTGGGCTCGCTGTCCGGCGGTGCGTTGGCCGATCGCATCGGTTCGAAACGCGTGGTCAGCGTGTTGTATCTGCTGGCGGCTGCGAGCCTATGCGCGTTGCCGTTTGCCCATGGCGTGGTGCTCACGTATGTGCTGGTCAGCATCGCGGGGGTTGGCACGATCGGCAACACCATGCTGCTTGGCGCTTATATCACGCAGTACTACCCGCCTCACAGTCGGGCGACTGGAATCGGCTGGGCGCTCGGCATAGGACGCTTCGGCGCGATCGCGGGACCATTGATCGGTGGCGTTCTGGCGCAATGGGACGTCGTGCTCGCGTGGAACTTCTTTGTGTTTGCTGCCGCGGGTCTGCTGGCGGCAATCGCCGTGCTGATGGTACCGGGCAATCGCACAAGGCCGATACGAGACTGAACTACAACCACAACTTGCCAGTTTCAACATGAAAATCATTAAAAGCGTCTCCATCTCCAGCAAGATCTTCATCGCGTTTTCAGGCGCGATTTTCGTTTTTATTGTCAGCGCGTGCGTTTGTCTTTACAGCGTTCGGGCCATTGATCAGAAGCAGAAAGAGATCGAAGCATCGGAACAGATGTTGCGTCTTTTGAAAGACGGGACGGGCGACTATCTCAACATCATCTGGGCGGTTCTGGCGAACAACCTCAACGGGAAGGCGTCACACAGGCAATGGATCGTCGATCACCGCCCAGACTTTGGCGAAAAATTGACGAAGCTCCGCGCGATGGATCCCACGCCCGAAGGTGCGGCACTGGTCAACGAAGGTCAGCGGGAATACGACGCGTGGGTAAGAACGGTCGTCGACCCGCTCGTGGAGATGCGCAAGAAGGTGGACGCTTTTTCGGTGAACGTGAGCGACCTCTCCACGTTGACCGAGAGTTTCGGCTCATATCTGGGAACCGAAAAACTGATTGCGGCGGTCGGAAAGCTGGAAAGCTATGAGCAGCAGAGAGTGTCGGCGAATCGTGCGCAGCTCGATTCGCTGCGCACCTCGATTTACGCTAGCGTGCTCTGCGCGTCGTCGATTGCCGTGCTAGCGTCGATTCTCGCAGGACGATGGCTATCGCGCACGATTTCCCGGCCGTTGAAACAGGCCGTATCGGTGGCGACGTGTGTCGCCGAAGGCGATCTGACGAATCGCATCGAAGCGACGTCGACGGACGAAACCGGACAATTGATGCTGGCCATGAAGGCGATGAACCAGAGTCTCGCGGGCATCGTGGGCGGAGTTCGCTCCAGCGCCGATCGCATTGCGTCTGCGTCCAGCGAGATTGCCGTTGGTAATCTCGACCTGTCTTCGCGCACCGAGGAGCAGGCGAGTTCGCTGGAGGAGACGGCCGCGAGCATGACGCAACTGACCGAAACCGTGCGCCAGAATGCGGACAACGCACGTCAGGCCAGTACACTGGCGACGCGCGCGTCCAGCATGGCGGACGCAAGCAATGAAGCGGTGCACGGCATGGTCGAGACGATAGAACGCATCAGCGGCAGCTCGGACCAGATTTCGGAAATCACCGGCGTGATCGAAGGCATCGCTTTCCAGACGAACATCCTGGCCTTGAATGCGGCGGTCGAAGCCGCGCGCGCAGGTGATCAGGGACGCGGGTTTGCCGTCGTGGCGAACGAGGTGCGCGCGCTCGCCCAGCGCTCGGCAACAGCGGCGCGGGAAATCAAGGAACTGATCGGGTCATCGGTGGAGACAATCCAGAGCGGAGCGAGGCGGGCGCATAACGCAGGCGGCACGATGACCGAAGTGAAGCTCGCGATCAGGCAGGTGGCCGACATCGTAAGCGAGATCGCGGCAGCATCCGACGAACAAAGCAGGGGCATCGAGCAGGTGAACCAGGCTGTGAACCTGATGGACAAGGTCACGCAGCAGAATGCGGCGCTCGTCGAGCAGGCTGCCGCGGCGGCCCAGTCGCTGGAAGACCACGCGATGGATCTGAAAAATGCCGTTGCGGTATTCAATCTCGCGGATCACGCTGGGCAACACGCGTAGACCGTAGCGGCAACGCAGAACCGGCTCGTTGCAGCAACGAGCCGGCTGAAGATCGCAATTCAATAAACGCGATTCAACGGGCGCGGTTACTCGGACGCCGTGGCGCCTGCTGGAGCGCGGCGCGGGGAGCGTGAACCGTTGGTCGGCGCGAGCAGGTAGTAGGCAAGCGCCGTCGCAACGAGGCCGACCATCCAGGAAACGTCCGCACCGCCAAGCAGCGACGCCCAAGGGCCGTGGAAGAAGCTCTCTTCCATGAACGGCACCTGAACCGCAATGCCGAAGACGTACAGTGCGATCGCCGTCACATTGAACGAGCCGTACATGCCGCCGTCACTGCTGATGATTTCAGCGACGTGGTAGTGTCGTTTGTTGATGAGGTAGAAGTCGACGAGATTGATCGCAATCCACGGCGCGAGCACGATGCGCATCGCGAAGATTGCATTCAGGAAGATCGCGATGAAGTTGCTCGACGCCCACAACGCGGTGACGGTGGACCCGATCAGCAGGATCGTCGACACGACGACGCGAACGTTGCGGCCAGGCATCCAGTGCGGACGGAACGTTTGCGCGGCGGTGATGAAGGACAGCACAGCGCCGTACAGATTCATGCCGTTATGGCCGATGATATTGACGAGGAAGAGGAAGATCAGCACATAGCCGAACATGCCCGTCTGCGTGCGGATGGCCTGCATGGCGTCGGTGGTATGGCCGGTACTCACGGCGACCACGCCGAACACGAATGCGAAGATCGTTCCCAGCGACGTGCCGAAGTAGGTGAATGCGAAGGTCTTGACGAACCCGGTGGAACTCGGCAGGTAGCGCGAATAGTCGGACGTATACGGTGCGAAGCTGATTTGCCACACCGCGCAGAGTCCGAACATCGCGTACCAGCCGGAGAGATCGAAATGGCCCTGCTGGGAGACGTGGGCGTCGAGGCCCGGCGCCATCAGGATCATGCCGATCAGGAGCGCGCTGCCCATGAACCACGCACCTACCTTGTTGAAGCGATGGATGAAGTGATAGCCGATCACGCCGACCAGCGTCGCGAGAACGGCGCCCATCACTGTCGCAACCGGCACGGGAACCGGCGGGATAGCGGCGTGCAGCGTCTTGCCCGCGAGAATGATGTTCGAAACGAAGAACCCGAGATAGATCAGCGTGGTGAATCCCACCACGAGCAACGACCCATACCGGCCGAATTGCGCACGGCTCTGAATCATCTGCGGCACGCCGACGAGCGGCCCCTGCGCGGAGGTGAGGGCGTGGAAAATCGCGCCGAAGAATTGCCCGACGACGATGGCAAGAATGGCGCTCACCAGATCCAGGTGGAAAATCAGCACTGAGGTAGCGCCGGAAATCACGGCCAGCGGCGCGACATTCGTGCAGAACCACAAGGTGAAGAGATCGACCGGTTTGCCGTGCCGGTTTTCCGGCGCAACATACTCGATCGAGTTGCTTTCGATGGTCAGAACGCTGTTATCGTTCGCCGGGTTTGTCATCATGTCTCCATTTTTATACCAGACTGCGCCGCACCACGAACGCAATGCGTGTGGCGACAGCGCAGCCTTTACGACTTTGAATCGATACGGCAGGGGAGCGCGCCCGTCTAGCGCATCACGAACGGGTCGCTGATCGGGTCGTCCGAGGTGCGAAGCCACACGGACTTCGTCGTCGTGTATTCGAGCGCAGCGGCGAATCCGCCTTCACGGCCATGCCCCGACAGTCCGAAGCCGCCGAATGGGACGAGCGGCGAAACCGCCCGATACGTGTTGATCCAGACGATGCCCGATCGAACGCGCTTTGAAACGCGATGGGCACGCGTGAGATTGGTAGTAAAGATGCCGGCTGCAAGACCGTAGGCTGTGCTGTTTGCCTTTTCGATTGCTTCCTGTTCGGTGGCGAACGTATCCACCGAAAGCACCGGCCCGAAGAGTTCCGTCGTAATACTGTCCGCGTTCGCGACACCGGTACAGTCCAGAATCGTGGGCGCGTAGTAGAAGCCGGCGCGCTCGATAGCCTTGCCCCCCGTCAACACTTTGGCGCCCTGGCGCACGGAGCTTGCAACGACCGACTCGATATTACGCAGTTGCCGCTTGGTGCAAAGCGGCCCGTATTCCGTTGCCATGTCATTGGGCAAGCCGACGAGAATGCGCGAGACGCGTTCGACCAGCAACGCAAGAAACTCGTCCTTGACGGATGCTTCGATCAACAGACGCGAGCCCGCGACACAGCTCTGACCGCTGGCAGCGAAAATGGCCGCGACCTGTGCATTCACGGCGCTTTGAATGTCGGTGTCAGCGAATACGATGAACGGCGATTTGCCGCCCAGCTCCAGCGAAACCTTGGCGAGGTTATTCGCCGTGTTCGCGACAATATGCTTCGCGGTTTCGGGGCCGCCCGTGAAGGCGACTTTGTCCACCTTTGGGTGGCTGCTGAGCACGGCGCCGCATTGCGCGCCAAAGCCCGTGACCACGTTGACGACACCCGGAGGGAACCCGGCTTCGTGGACCACGCGAGCGAATTCGAGCAACGGGCCGGGCGCTTCCTCGGATGCCTTGAGCACCACCGTGCAGCCGGCGGCAAGCGCCGGCCCGAGCTTCACTGCGGAGAGGAACAACTGGCTATTCCATGGAACGATCGCGGCCACCACGCCAACGGGTTGGCGGTCGAGCCAGACCTGCATGTCCGGCTTGTCGACGGGAATATGGCTGCCTTCGAGCTTGTCGGCAATGCCCGCGTAATAGCGGTAGTACTCCGCCACGTACGCGATCTGGCTGGACGTCTCGCGGATGATCTTGCCGGTATCGTTGGTTTCAATTTCAGCGAGTCGCGGCGCAGCCTTTTCGAGGAGTTCGGCAAGCCTGTGCAGCAGTTTCCCTCTGGCCGACGCGGTGATGCCGGCCCACGCAGGATCGGTCAGCGCACGGCTGGCGGCGTCCACGGCGCGGTTGACCTCGTCGTTCCTGGCCTCGGGCATCTGCGCCCACACTTCGCCCGTAGCCGGGTTCACGCTTCCGAACGTCGCGGCGCCCGATTCGAACTGGCCGTCGATATAAAGCTGAAAATGAAAACTCATGGAATTACGTCCTCACTGAAAGGCCGGCATCACGTCGTTGATCATCCGTTCGAGCGACGCCTTCTTGCGCTCGAAGCTCATGCCGGTGTCGATCCAGAAGGAATACTCGTCGAAGCCGAGCGCTTCGTATGCCTTCAGGCGCGCGATCACCTCATCGGGCGTACCGATGACGTTGTTCTTGCGCATGGCTTGTGGCGTGTAGAACGGGTGAGCGGCGATTTCTTCCTTGCTCAGCGACTTGATCATGCCACGGCTCACCGGACGTTCGTTCTTGAACCATGCGCCGAAGTAGTTATAGAAGACGTTCACTTCGTCGGCCGCCAGTTGCGCGTCGTCCTCGCTGCTCGCGACATAGGTGTGGCGCAGCAACATGATCTGCGGGCGAGGCATGTCGCTGAACTTCTCGCATGCCGCGTTGAAATGGCCGGCGAGCTTCTCGACTTCTTCGTCGCCCATATGCAACGGCGTGACCTGGACGTTGCAGCCGTTCGCCACGGCGAACTCGTGGCTGTTCGGGTCGCGGGCGGCTACCCAGAGTGGCGGGTGCGGCTGCTGGAGCGGTCGCGGAGACGACGTTGTCGAAGGGAATTTCCAGAACTCGCCTTCGTGCGCGTAATCGCCTTCCCACAGTTTTTTCACTGCCGGAATGAGTTCGCGCATTCTCTGGCCGGCACCCCATGCATCGAGGCCCGGCAGCAGACGTTCGTATTCGAACGAATACGCGCCGCGTGCGATGCCCAATTCCAGACGGCCGTTGGTGATGATGTCGGTCATCGCCGCTTCGCCAGCAAGCTTGATCGGATGCCAGAATGGCGCGATGACCGTGCCGGTGCCCAGCCTGACGTTCTGGGTCTTGTTGGCCAGATCCACGAGGTTGAGGAAC
Organism: Paraburkholderia sp. HC6.4b; assembly: GCF_014200875.1. Lineage (NCBI taxonomy): Bacteria > Pseudomonadati > Pseudomonadota > Betaproteobacteria > Burkholderiales > Burkholderiaceae > Paraburkholderia > Paraburkholderia sp. HC6.4b. The sequence goes on along the minus strand of NZ_JACHDC010000017.1, from coordinate 196,958 downwards.
GGATTGGGCGCGATCGTGAAGTCCATGCCATGGTGCTCGCCGGTCCAGACGGCGTGCATGCCGCCCCGGTCCGCGATCTGACAAAGCTCGACCATCTCGTCATAAAGCTGTTTCTGACTGGTCTGGTCGGAGACGCGCTCCATGTGCACGAAAAGTGAAAAACGCATGGGGTAACCTTTCAGGAAAGAAGCGGGCGGACGGTGCCCTGGCTATGGTCGCCGTAGTACATGCTGTAGCTCTTCAACTGGCTTTCCTTGCGGTAGCGTTCGAGCATGCTGGCGACGGCGGCGTCCTGGAACTGATTCGAGCCGATCTCGTCGAGACTCACGAATTCGCCCGCAACAGCGGCCTCATCCGGCGCGCTGCAGAGAAACGAGATGTACTGGTAGTGGGTTTCGGTGTTGTTGTACGCCGAATAGATGAAGCTTGCCGATGCGTCCGGCTGGTACTTCGCGAAGATCTCGGCGAGTGCCTTGTCGGCGCCTTCCTTGCCGATTTCTTTCGAAGGCAGACGCCATCTGTTGTCCGCGTCCCGCGTGAGCAGCACCTTGTCGTCGCGCGCGATGATCGCGCTCACGATGACTTTCGGGCCGGCGATCACTTCGGCCGATACCTTGGCGGGCGTGAAATAGCCGCCGCGGTAATAGCCGAGGCCCGCGTAGCCAGCAGAGTGGAATGCCTCGACCTTGCCGACGATGAGCGCGTGGTCGCCCGCATCGATCACCGTGTGCGTTGTGCAGTCGAACCACGCACTGACGTCGCCGATGAGCGGGTTGTTGTTCGCGCTCAGATGCCAGTTCACGTCGGCGAAGCGATCGTCGCTGGGCCGCGCGAAGGTATTGGATAGATCCTTCTGGCCTTCCGCGAGAATGTTGATGGCGAAGTGTCCCGTCGTGGAAAACGTCTGGTAGTTGCTCGACGTCTTTGCGATGCTCACGAGCAGCAAGGCCGGGTCCAACGAAACTGACGAAAACGAGTTTGCGGTAAAGCCGAGCGGCTTGCCGTCGTCTCCTGCCGTCGTCACAATCGTGACGCCTGTCATGAAGGCGCCGAATGCATCGCGCAGTTCGCGAGGATTGATTCTGGCGGTCTCTTGGGTCATATCACACTTCCGATTTCAACGTTTCGGCGAGATGCTCGGTCTGCAGCCAGGCGCGGAGGGCGCGATTGACTTCCTCGGGGGCGGTCAGGTTCACCATATGGCGCTCGTTGCGGATTACGACGGCACGACCGTTGTGGGCGGCACTGGCCATCTGTTCTGCCATCTCCGGGGTCGAATTCGCATCATCCGAACCGGTAAGCACGAGAGCAGGGCAGGCAATCGTATGCCAGCCGTCGGCATACACTTCATCGCCACTCGCGAAGGCCGTATAGGCCGTGGCGTAACTTGCCAGATCGACGGATTTCAGCCAGGACTCGACCTTTTGCGCCGCGATGTGCTGCGTTTCCCCGGCATTGAACCAGCGCTTGAGCGGTGTCTCGACGTCAATGGTTCCCGATCGAAGTTCGGCCGCGCGTTGCAGTACGGCGTCGCGGGCCTCCGGTGTTCGACGATACACGCCGTTCAGAACGGCTACGCGCCTGACCAGATCGGGCCGTGTGACGGCCACGCCCGCGGCAATCAATGAACCCATCGAATGACCCGCCAGATTGACGGGGCCTGCGTCCAGTGCTTCGATGAATTCGATGGCCCAATTCACGAATTGCTGCAATCCGGCATTCACGTCCAGCGCGGTGCTCGTGCCGTGCCCGGGCATATCGACCGAAATTACCCTGAATTCGGCCGACAGATCGTCGATCTGCGGGTGCCACGCACGCGCCTGCATGCCCACCCCATGAATCAGGACCAGTGGCTCCCCAGTTCCCTGCTCGAGATAGTGCGCGACGCGATTACTTGACAGATGCAGGATTGTTGAGGTCATTTCCGAGTTCTGCCAGATCTTTGTAACGATCGCCAATGCGGTGATGCGGACGGCCGCCGGTCGAGCCGCCAATTGCAATAACCAGTTCGTCCGGCGCCGGCGCATCGGCGATCGCGAACTGTAGCGTCAGGTAATGCGAACGGCGGCCTTCGTCGTTCTTGTCCATCATCGGGATCAGCAGCGGCGCATTTGCCGGGCCGCGCGTGTTGTTGAAAGCCAGATACGACTTGGCGCCGACGGCCGTGCGATAGATGTTGCCGAAGTGCAGCGTGTGGATCAGCGCGGACGCATGCTCGAGCTCACCGTCGAGGCCGACAATCGCGCTCTTGCCGAACGCCTCGACCGCTTCGCCTGACCCCGCCTCGTCAAGGATGAGCTTCGTGAGGTGCTCGCTGAGTTGCGGCGCGATTGCGCGAATCTCGGACGACAGATCTTCGACATAGCCTCGGCCTGCCCACGGGTTTTTGATGACGGCCGCCGCGCCGATCATCTTCAGCGGCTTCGCGGCGGCTTTGTCGCCATCCACGAAGACCGTCTCGACATGGAGAATAGATTTGCGAATCAGGCTCATGGCAAGGTGTCCCAAGGTCAGTTGTTGATGTAAAGTATTGTGGTATGCCATAGTACGGCGTACCATGAGTGTTAACCCTAGCGCACGGATGGCGGCCCAGAAAATGGCGTCGCCCGCGCTCAGGACATGAAATGCACTCGTGCGAGGGTCAATGTGCGCTGACGAGCGTCGCGCGAAGGAGCCGGAAATTCGACGTCAGCGTGTCAGGCGGTAATGGCTAAGAGATCTTTGAAGGTGGAAAGGAGGAAAGATGACTGCATACTGGATTGCTCATGTCACCGTGCTCAACCCTGTGAAATACAAGGATTACACCGACATCGCACCGCTGGCATTCAAGAAATTCGGGGCGGTTTTCCTGGCGCGTGGAGGCGCGTCGAAAGTGCTCGAAGGGGAGTCGTTCGAGCGCCACGTGGTTATCCAGTTCAGCGACATGCAAACAGCGCTGGATTGCTACAGTTCACCCGAATATCAGTCGGCCAAGCAGGCGCGAGACGGACACTGCATCGCGCAAGTGTCGATTGTCGAGGGCTTAGACGGCGGATAGGCTTGCGGGGGGCCGTATTGCGCAAGCGAGATCATGAAGGTCTAGTGTCGTTCAAGAGGCTGCTTTGATGTTTATGTCAGTCACTGCCTGCGACCGTCGACGCGAACCGCTTACTCTCGTTTCTTTGTAATACGTTGAAAAGGGCCCCGTGCCATGGTGGTGGTGGCAAATGCTTGTTGATTCGTCAGTATTTACGAGACAGCGGCTTCAAAGTTGAAGCCGCTTTCTAATTTGACATGGTCACATGTTCGAATAATTCGGACCGCCACCGCCTTCCGGCGTGACCCACACGATGTTCTGTGTCGGGTCCTTGATGTCGCAGGTCTTGCAGTGCACGCAGTTCTGCGCGTTGATCTGCAAGCGGTCTTCGTTTTGCTCGTTCTTCACGAACTCGTAGACACCCGCCGGGCAGAAGCGTGACTCAGGTCCCGCGTAGGTCTGCCAGTTCACGTTCACCGGCACCGTCGGATCTTTCAGCGTCAGGTGCGCCGGCTGGTTTTCTTCGTGGTTCGTGTTCGAGATGAACACCGAGGAGAGCCGGTCGAACGTCAGCTTGCCGTCCGGCTTCGGATACGTGATCGGCTTGCACTGCGAAGCCGGCTTCAGCATCTCGTGATCGGAATGCTGGTGGTGCAGCGTCCACGGCACGTTGCCGCCGAGCAGCGTCTGCTCCAGACCGACCATCAGCGTGCCAAGGTAGAGACCCTTGCTCATCCACTGCTTGAAGTTACGCGCGCGATACAGCTCGGTGTAGAGCCACGACGTCTTGAACGCTTCCGGGTAGGCGCTCAGTTCGTCGGCCTGACGGCCGGCCTGCACGGCGTCGAACGCGGTATCGGCGGCGAGCATGCCGGTCTTGATCGCGGCGTGCGAACCCTTGATGCGCGACGCGTTCAGGAAGCCCGCGTCGTCGCCGACCAGCGCACCGCCCGGGAACACCAGCTTCGGCAACGACATCAGGCCGCCCGCGGTGATCGCGCGCGCGCCGTAGGACACGCGCTTGCCGCCTTCGAGAATCGCGCGGATCGCCGGATGCGTCTTGTAGCGCTGGAATTCCTCGAACGGCGACAGATACGGATTCGAATAGCCGAGGCCGACCACGAAGCCGACCACGACCTGGTTGTTGTCCATGTGGTAGAGGAACGAGCCGCCGTAGGTGTCGTTTTCGAGCGGCCAGCCGGCCGTGTGCATCACCAGACCCGGCTTGTGCCTGGCGGGATCGATCTCCCACAGCTCCTTGATACCGATGCCGTACACCTGCGGATCGACGCCGTCGCGCAGCTTGAACTTCTCGTTCAGCTGGCGGCCGAGGTGGCCGCGCGCGCCTTCGCAGAACAGCGTGTACTTCGCGTGCAGCTCCATGCCGAGCTGGAAGTTCCCGGTCGGTTCGCCATCCTTGCCGATGCCGAGGTTGCCGGTCGCGACGCCCTTGACCGAGCCGTCGTCGTTGTACAGCACTTCGGCCGCCGGAAAGCCCGGGAATAGCTCGACGCCGAGCGCCTCGGCCTGCTGACCCAGCCAGCGCGTCACGTTCGCGAGGCTGATCACGTAGTTGCCGTGGTTCTTGAAATTGTCCGGCAGCGCCCAGGTCGGCACGCTCTTCGCGCCCGTCTCCGTCAGGAACAGGAAGCGGTCTTCGGTCACGTCGACCGTCAGCGGCGCGCCTTTTTCCTTCCAGTCCGGGATCAGCTCGGTCAGCGCGCGCGGGTCCATCACCGCGCCCGACAGAATATGGGCCCCGATCTCTGAGCCTTTTTCGAGGACGCACACGCCAATGTCAGCGCCTCGTTCGGCGGCGCGCTGCTTCAGGCGAATGGCCGCCGACAGGCCCGCAGGGCCGCCGCCGACGATGACGACGTCATATTCCATCGACTCGCGAGGACCGTACTGCTCAATGAGGTTGTGCATGGTCGAATGCCTTATTGCGCGGGCGTCCGGACGTTCGGTTCGATCGCAATCGACACCAGCTTTGCGCCGGGGCCGACATGATGCAGATCCAGCTCCTCGCTTCGGCCTTCGATCCAGATGCCATGCATCGGCGACAGCGTGACGTTCTTCAGCAACTCACTCGACAGGCTCCATCGTCCGGAGAGACTGATCAACAGTTGCACGCTTGCTGGCGTGATCCGCAGCGCGTTCGTCGCTACACTGACTTTCGCGCGGCAGGCTTCGCGCCGGGCCATCACATTGAGTACCTGAACGGGCTTCGTCGGCAAGCTGACCCACACATGCAGGTCGCCGGAGAACTGCACAGGCTGGCCGGTTCGCGCGAGCAACTGGCCATCCTGCGAATGCAGATCGACTGTGCCGTCGTCGATCAGCAGCAGCGTGCGTTCGAAGCCAGGGAATTGCGAAAACCGCGCGGCGCCCTTAAGGTCCGCCAGACTCACGCGCCAGTCGGCTACGCCCGCCGGATTCGCACCACGAGCGAGGGTGCGGGTCGTACCGCCGCCGTTGACCCATGGTTCGGGCGAGACCGACGTGCAGTCGAGAAAGCGGACCGACGGCAGGTTGTCGTCGGCACGATGCGTTTTCAGATGACCCAGCGCTTCGCCGCTATAGCGCGAGATGGGTTTCGGCAGGTCGAGTTCCATCACGCTGCCCCTGCGCCGGCGTGGGCTTCGAGTTCACTTAATACATCGAACAGATCGCCGACGATGCCGTAATCCGCCACCGAAAAAATCGGCGCGTCCGGATCCTTGTTGACGGCGACGATCACCTTCGAATCCTTCATGCCGGCCAGATGCTGGATCGCGCCGGAAATGCCGAATGCGAAGTACACATCGGGTGCGACGGTTTTGCCGGTCTGTCCCACTTGCGTGGCGTTCGGCGCATAACCCGCATCCACGGCGGCTCGCGATGCGCCGAGTGCGGCACCTATGCGATCGGCGAACTCGCCGAGACGGACCATGTTGTCTTTCGATGCCAGTCCGCGGCCGCCCGAGATGACGACACGTGCCGTGCTCAGATCGCGTCCGGATTGTCCGGATGCCTGGCGCTCCAGTAGCTTCGTTTTCTTGAACGCGGCGACCGGTTCCGTTTCGACAATCGCGGCGGCACCGCCCGATGCCCGCGCCGCAACGAAAGATGAGGTTCGTACCGTGGCAAACGTCACGCGCGCTGTGACCGATACTTTGGCGATGACGCTGCCCGCATAAAGACCTCGCGTGAAGCGGCCTTGCGCGTCGATGCCGGTCACGTCCGCGAGAAACGCGCCATCGGTTAGCGCAGCGGCACGCGGCAACGCACGGCGGCCGAGATTGCGGTGACTCGCGACGATCAGCGTGTAATCGTGAGAGACGGCCTGAAGCTGCATGCCGAGCGTTTCGGGCACCTGAACATGAGCCACATCGCCCGTGATGGCGAGCACGCGCTCCACGCCGGTGATGCTGGCCGCAGCGTGGGCGCCTGCTGCCGGTACCAGGACGTCGACCGGCAAACCACGTTGCAACGCCGCAGTGACGGCGCGCCGCGTCGATTCCGCGAGCTCGCCATGCTCCCATTCCCCTACCACAAGGCTTCTCATACCGGTGCTCCCAGGTTGTCCAACGGACGCTGTGCGGCGAGCGCATCCAGCAGCGCGACGGTATTCGCGACCTTGATGCCGCCCTCGCGCACAGGCGGGTCTCGCAGTTCGACGATCGTCGTGCTCGGCGTCAGATCGACGCCGAGCGATGCGCCGTCGATCGTCACAAGCGGTTTCTGCTTCGCCTTGACGATGCTCGGCAGCGTGACGCGACGCGGCTCGGCCAGACGCAAGTCCGCGCTGATAACGCTCGGACCGTCCAGTTCCCACACGGATGTGCCGCCGTCATCGCCACACGTCACCTGCCAGTGAGCGTCGCGTGCGGACAACGCGCTTGCGTTCAGCGCCTGGGACCAGCCAAGCAACGCCGCGAGCATGGCGGCGACGCCGCCAATGTCGTTGTCGATTGCCTGCTTGCCGCATAGGACGAGGCCGAAGTCGCTCGTTGCCATGTACGCGCGCAGCGAGCGCGCGACGGCCAGCGAGTCCACGGTGGCGCTGGCGGCGCCAGTGTCGATCAGCACGGCGTCGTCGGCGCCCATCGCGAGGGCAGTGCGCAACACGTCCTGGCTGGTGGACTGGCCGCACGTCACCACCGTTACCTGGGAGGCCACGCCTGCCTCCCTCAGTTGCAGCGCCTTTTCGACCGCGCATTCGTCGAAGGGGTTGAGCGACATCTTCAAACCGGTTGTGTCGATCGCGCCGCTCGTGCTGACCCGCACGCGCACGTTGGCATCGACGACCCGTTTGACGGGAACGAGAATTCGAATGGTCATGTGGATAGGCTCCGGATCAGGACACGGCGCCCGCGCCGTATTTGCCGACCAGCAGCGCGCCGCTCGCGAACCGGCTCAACGCATAGGGGTCCAGCGAAACGTCAGTGGGCAGTCCGAGCGCATGCTGCGCGAGAATCTTACCGACCCCCGGCGACAGCTTGAAACCGTGTCCCGAGAAACCGAATCCCACCACCAGTCCTTCGATATCGCCAACTGAGCCGAGCACCGGATTCCAGTCGGGCGTGACGTCGTACACACCCGTCCATGACGACGCCAGACCTGCGGTCTCATAAGCGGGAAAGCGTTCGGCGACTTGCGCTCCGACTTCTCCGACGTAATCGAGCGAGATATCGCCTTGCTCGGTCTCCGGCGCATTCAACGTTTCGCCGACCACGCCTTCGGACACGAGCATCTGGCTGCCGCCATAGCTGCGGTAGTAAAGCATCCCGGCTGAGCCAAGATCCTTGAACGCGGGCATCTTGAACGAATAGGCGGCTGCGTCGCATTCCAGTGCAAGCACCGTATGACGTTCAGGCTTGACCGGCAATTCGACGTCCATCCACGCGGCCATCTCCGGCGTCCAGATGTTCTGCGTGCTGATCAGCGCGCCGCAACTGAACGAGCCCGCCGACGTCTGAACCCCAACCACCTTGCGGCCTTCGCGTACTACGCCGGTGACGCTCACGCCCTCCATGATCTTGACGCCTTGCCGGCGCGCCGCGCGAGCGAAGCTGGTCGCAACCAGATACGCGTCGGCGAAGCCCGCTTCCGGCTCGTAGCCGATCAACGCGGCGTCGTCGAATTGCGCGATCGGCAGGCGTTCGCGCGCCTCGGCCCGGTCCAGCAGTTGGACCTCGATACCCATGTCCTGCTGTGCGGTCAACGATGCGCGCAGCGGATCGATCTTGCCGCCGTCCGGTGCGGAAATCATGTAGCCGCATTTGACGAGACCGCACGACGCTTCGTCGTCGCCAACATATTCGGCGAAATTGTTGAAAGCCCACCACGACGAGCGAGCCAGTTCGACGTTCTGTTTCACCGAATAATGGGTGCGCAACAGACCGGACGACTGTGACGTCGTGCCCGCGCCAATGGTGCTGCGTTCAAGCACAAGCACGCTTTTCGCGCCGAGCGCGGCCAGATGATGGGCTACCGAGGCTCCGATCACACCGGCTCCGATCACAACAAAATCGTAATGGCTCATGTGAACCTCTGCGTTGAAGATGGAGCCGATTCTAGGCAACCGAACCCCACGGGACTTTTGTATTAGGCAAACTTATGGTGCAGACCGTGGATTGCTCATGGTCGGCAAGTGCCGGCAGAAAAAAAGCATCATGCACGCTCTTCCGTGACAAAAGAGGGCAAGAAGGCGAAAGGCGCCAGACGCGATAACCAGCGGAGTTTTCATGCGACGAACCCAACCTCCCATCGACCTGCGCGCGTTGCAGGCTTTCATCGCAGTCTGCGAGGCGGGGTCCATGACGGGCGCGGCGAAGCAGTTGGGCGTAAGCCAGAGCGCGATCAGCCAGGCCATTAGCGCGCTGGAGCGCGATCAAGGCGTCGATCTGTTCGATCGCGAAAGCCGGCCGCCACGCCCCAATATCGCTGGACGCGCATTGCTGGAACTGGCCGGTCCGTTGATCGAACATGCGCAGATGGTGAGCGCACGCGTCGGCGATGCGTCGCATGCAGGCAAGCTGCCGGTGCGGCTCGGTTGCGTGGATTCGTTCGCGGCCACCGTGGGGCCCGAACTGATCCGGGCGGTATCGGGCTCGGCGCGGCAGATTTCGCTCTGGTCTGGTCTGACGCCGGGCCTCAGCAAGCAGTTGCACGACCGGGAACTGGACGTGGCGATCTGCACGCAGACGTTATTGAGCGACGCACGGATTGTCGAAGTCCCGCTGTTTTCGGAAGCCTTCGTGGCCGTCGTGGCGCGACGTTATCTCGATCAGCGCAAGAACGTCGACTGGCGCACGCTCGCAGTGGAATTGCCGCTGATCCGCTATACGGCGCGCTCCGTGATCGGTCAGCAGGTTGAGCGGTTCGCGCGGCATCTTGGCATAGAGAGCGCGCGGCGCTATGAATTCGACGCGACCGATCCGCTATTGAGTCTCGTGGCCGCAGGGCTCGGATTCGCCATTTCGACGCCGCTCTGTTTGTGGCAGGCGCGTCATTATCTCGACGACATTGCCGTATTGCCGCTGCCCGATAGCCGTCTTGGGCGTCGTGATTTTTTTCTGCTGCATCGTCAGGGTGAATGGGACGATTTCGCGTCGGAGATCATCACACTCACACGTGGCGTGCTCGATCACAGCATCCGGCCGGCGCTGGCCCGCGTATTGCCGCATCTGCCCGATGGCGCGCTGCGCTGAGAAATAAATTTAAAGGAGTCAACGATGAGCGAGCTTTACAAGCTGCATATCGGCGATGCGCCATTGCTGATTTCGATCCCGCATCTCGGCATGGAGATTCCGTCGTCGTTGAAGCATGGGTATTCGGAGGTGGCACTGAGTGTGGCGGACACCGACTGGCATCTCGACCGTCTCTACGACTTTGCGAAAGCGCTGGGCGCGACCTTGCTGGGTGCGCGACTCTCGCGCTACGTGATCGACCTGAACCGGCCGCCGAACGACGAGAGTCTGTACCCCGGCCAAACGACGACGGGCCTTTGTCCGACGGAAACGTTTCGGGGCGAAGCGGTTTACCGGCCCGGCCAGGAACCCGATCAGGCGGAGAAGCAACGCCGCGTGGCTGCCTATTGGCAGCCATACCACACGGCATTGCAAGCGGAGTTGGCGAGGCTGCGCGAGCGGCATCCGAATGTACTGTTATGGGAAGCACATTCGATCGCGAGCGTACTGCCGCGCCTTTTCGACGCGAAGTTGCCGGATCTCAATCTCGGGACGCAAGACGGCCGCACCGCAAACGCGCTCGTGCAAAACGCAGCCGAACGAGCCGCTGCGGACAGCGCCTATACGTGGGTCGCGAACGGGCGCTTCAAGGGTGGTTATATCACGCGTCACTATGGCGAACCCGAGCGCGGTATCCACGCGGTTCAGCTTGAAATGTGTCAGTGCATCTACATGAATGAAGACGCGCCGTTCTCCTATCACGACGCGCGCGCCGCGGCGCTTCAACCGACGCTGCAACGCATGGTGGGCGGCGCGCTGAATGCGCTCGAGCACCTGTGACCACTTGTATAAGTCATGCTGTTGATGTATCTGAACCCGAGGTGCCGTTCCTGTGCAGCGAGGCACCGCGCAGGTCGGTAAACCGCACTGCTTTGATGCGGTGAGGATCCGCGGAAGTCACCCGTTTCATGCCGTCGGTTCGCCCAAAGTGTTTCCCATCATGAATCTTATGTTCCTACGGGTAATCATGGCATGGAGGTTGCATAAGAGGTAGCGGCGAATGAAGGCGCATCAGTCCCGGTCACCTTCGCCGTACACGAAGATGGACAGGAACTGAATCGGCATTTTGATCAGCCGCTCGGGACCGTGGGGCACGTCGGCCTGGAAGGTGAGGGTGTCGCCGGGATGCAGGATGTACGTTTGCTGGCCGTGCCGGTACTCGATGACACCCTTGAGCATGTGGATGAACTCGGTGCCCTGGTGTTCGAAGACGGGGAAGGTTTCCGATTCATCGTCCATCGTGATCAGGAACGGCTCGAACAGTTTTTTGGGGCCCTGGTCGTAGGCAAGCAGGTGATAGGTGTGGCCGCGTTTGGTGCCTTTACGGACCACCTCCATGCCTTCGCCCTTCTTCACGAGCTGGGCGCCGCCTTCGGGAACGTCGAAGCGGCGGAACAGGGTGGACATCGACACACCGAGCGCATTGGCGATCCGGTTGAGCACGTCGAGCCCGGTGGAAGTCTGGGCGTTCTCGATCTTCGAGAGCATGCCGCGGCTGATCCCGGCCTGCTCCGACACCTGGGCGATGGTCAGCCCGTGGCGCTGGCGAAGTTCGCGGATCGTGGCACCCAGATAGCGTTCGAGCGAGTTTTTGCTGTCTTCGCCGTTTTGCATGGTTGAACCTCGTTGAAAGGCGTGAGGGTAGCAGATAAGAAAGGCCGCATTGCGCCCTGAATGTTTCTTGTTGGGAACTATTGTTGCACGGTAATAAATTTGTATTGATGCTGCGAACAGGCTCGCAGTGGGGTCGTGCAATGGGGCATGACTCGCCAATCAGCCAGCGATGGTGGTGCAAGGAGTGACGATGAACCTGAACGATGCGAGCAAGCTGCCGGTCAACGAGTTGGGTAGCGTGCCCCGCTTTGGCTCGGCTGAAGAGGCCCAGGACTATCTCACGCAACGCGGCGTGAAATACGTGCTGGCGCAATTCGTGGATATTCACGGGGTCGCGAAGGCCAAGTCGGTCCCGGTCGCGCATCTCAAGGGTGTGCTGAAGGCGGGCGCCGGCTTTGCGGGCTTCGCGATCTGGGGCGTGGGCATCGAGCCGAACGGTCCGGACTACATGGCGGTGGGCGATCTGTCGACGCTCACGCCGGTGCCTTGGCAGGACGGTCTCGCGCGAATCGTCTGCGACGGCCACGTCGACGGGCAGCCGTGGGCATACGACTCGCGCGTCACGCTGAAGAAGCAGGTCGCGCGCATGACACAACGCGGCTGGACGCTTTTCACCGGACTGGAGCCGGAGTTCTCGCTGCTCAAGCGCTCGGTGACGGGCGCGATCGAACCGTGCGACCCGAGCGATACGCTCGCCAAGCCGTGCTACGACTACAAGGGACTGTCGCGTACGCGGGTCTTCCTGGAAAGGCTCACCGAATCGATGCGCTCGGTCGGCATCGACGTCTATCAGATCGATCACGAAGACGCGAACGGCCAGTTCGAAATCAACTACACGTATACCGATTGCCTGACTTCGTGTGATCACTACGTGTTCTTCAAGATGGCCGCCTCCGAGATCGCAAACGAGTTAGGCATGATCTGCTCGTTCATGCCCAAACCGTTCGCGAACCGTCCGGGCAACGGCATGCACATGCATATGTCGATCGGCGATGGCGAGCGCAATCTGTTCTCGGACAAAAGCGACAAGCTCGGCATGGGGTTGTCCACGCTCGGCTACCAGTTCACCGCGGGACTGCTCGCGCATGCGCCGGCACTCGCCGCGCTATGCAATCCGACCGTCAATTCGTACAAGCGTCTCGTGGTGGGCCGCTCGCTGACGGGCGCGACATGGGCGCCGGCCTACATCAGCTATGGCGATAACAACCGCTCGACGATGGTGCGCATGCCCGGCGAGCGCATCGAACTGCGTCTGCCCGACGGCGCATGCAATCCGTATCTCGCGACGGCCGCTGTGATCGCCGCGGGTCTCGACGGCGTTGAACGTGAATTGTCACCGGGCGCGCCGGCCAACGAAAACCTCTACGACTGGTCGCCTGCGAAGTTGCGCGAGCACCAGATCGGCATCCTGCCGCAGAACCTCGAACAGGCGCTCGACGCACTCGAAAGCGATCGACTGATCTGCGATGCGCTCGGCCCCGTCGCCGACGAATTCATCAAGCTCAAGCGGATGGAATGGCTCGAGTACATGCGTCATGTCTCGGACTGGGAAATGAAAAGTTATCTGGAATTCTTCTAAGGGGTACGACTATGTGTGGAATTGTAGGCTTGCTGGTCAAGACGCCGGCACTGCGCGCGCAACTTGGTCAATTGATGGTGCCGATGCTGATCGGCATGACCGAGCGCGGCCCGGACTCGGCCGGACTCGCCGTGTTCGGCAGCGCGGTCGACGAAAGCCAGCGCAAGCTGAGCCTGTATGCGGGCTTTACTGACGCGGGAAACGACTTCGACTGGAACGCGTTGATCGATGCGCTCAACGGCGCGATCGAAATGAATGCGCGCGTTGAGGCGAAAGGCAATCATGCGGTGCTGACGGTGAATGGCAATGTTGACGCTGTAAAGGCGTGGCTCACCGAGCATTTTCCGAAGCTGTTTCTGCTGTCCACCGGACGTTCGATCGATCTGTACAAGGACATCGGCTCACCTGCCGACGTCGCGCAACGTTACGACTTCTCGAAGCTGACCGGCTCGCATCTCGTCGGCCATACGCGGATGGCGACCGAGTCGGCGGTCACGCCGGATCGCGCGCACCCGTTCACGGCCGGCGAAGACTTCTGCCTCGTGCATAACGGCTCGCTCTCGAATGCGCATGGCGTGCGCCGCAAGCTGGAGCCGCAAGGTATCCGCTTCGAGACGGACAACGACACCGAAGCCGCGTGCCGCTTTCTCGAATGGCGGCTGCGTGAAGGGGATGAACTGCCGGTCGCGTTGCAGAAGGGCTTCGAAGAACTCGACGGCTTCTACACGTTCCTGATGGGCACCTCGACCGAACTCGCGCTGATTCGCGATCCGTTCGCGTGCAAGCCGGCGGTGGTCGCGGAAAACGACGACTACGTGGCGATCGCCTCCGAGTTTCGCTCGCTCGCGCACTTGCCGGACATCAGGAACGCCAAGGTATTCGAACCCGCACCCGAGGAGATGTATGTATGGAAAGCATGACGTTTGACCTTGAAGGGTCGTCGGTACGCGCGCTGAACCAGTACCTGCATGGCGAGAAAGAAGCGCTCGAAGGCGTCAAGGTGGATATCACGTCGCCGAACGGCGCGCACAACATCGCGGTGGGCGTCAACGCGCACGTGACGGTCACGGTGCAAGGACACGCCGGTTATTACGTGGGCGGCATGAACCAGCTCGCGACGATCGTCGTCGAGGGCAGCGCCGGCACCGGCGTCGCGGAAAACATGATGAGCGGCAAGGTCCACGTGAAGGGATTTGCATCCAACGGCGCGGGGGCGTCCGCACATGGCGGCCTGCTCGTGATCGACGGCGATGCGGGCTTGCGCTGCGGGATTTCGCTCAAGGGCGGCGATATCGTGGTCGGCGGCTCGGTGGGCAGTTTCTCCGCCTTCATGGCGCAGGCCGGCCGCATGGTGATCTGCGGCGATGCGGGCGACGCACTGGGCGACTCGCTGTATGAAGCCGTGCTGTATGTGCGCGGCGAGGTGAAGTCGCTCGGCGCGGATGCGCAGTACGAACCGATGACCGAAGCGGACGTGACGGCGGTCAGCGCATTGCTCGACGCCGCGGGTCTCGGTCACGACCCGCACTCGTTCAAGCGCATTGCATCGGCCCGCACGCTCTACCACTGGAACGCTGACGCGGACCAGGAGTATTGAGCGCTGCCTGCAGCTGCAATCGAACAACCAGTTCACAGAGAAGATTTCCATGGAAGCCAAACCCATCCATTTCGCCCGCTTGCAGCAGGAAGAGTCGCAAGGCTACGACCGGAAGACAATTGACTACATCCACACCGCCGCGCAGCGCGGACTCTATGAAATTCGCGGTCTCGGAGCGAAACGCCGCGTGCCGCATTTCGACGATCTGCTGTTTCTCGGCGCGTCGCTCTCGCGCTATCCGCTCGAAGGATATCGCGAGAAGTGCACGACACAAACGGTGCTCGGCACGCGCTTCGCGAAGAAGCCCGTTGTGCTGGATATTCCGATCACGATTGCGGGCATGAGCTTCGGCGCGCTGTCGGCGAACGTGAAAGAAGCGCTCGGCCAGGCGGCCACCGCGATGGGCACGTCCACCACCACCGGCGACGGCGGCATGACGCAGGAAGAAAGACGCTCATCGAAGACGCTCGTGTATCAGTGCCTGCCGTCGCGATACGGCTGGAATCCCGACGACGTGCGCCGCGCCGATGCGATCGAAGTCGTGATCGGACAGGGTGCGAAGCCGGGCGGCGGCGGCATGCTGCTCGGGCAGAAGGTGAACCCGCGCGTGGCCTCGATGCGCACGCTGCCCGCGGGCGTCGACCAGCGCTCGGCGAGCCGTCATCCGGACTGGACCGGCCCCGACGATCTGGCGATCAAGATTCAGGAGCTGCGCGAAATCACCGATTGGGAAAAACCGATCTACGTGAAAGTCGGCGCGACGCGTACGTTCAACGACGTCAAGCTGGCTGTGCATGCCGGTGCGGACGTGGTGGTGATCGACGGCATGCAGGGCGGCACCGCCGCCACCCAGACGTGCTTCATCGAAAACGTCGGCATTCCGACGCTGGCGGCGGTTCGTCAGGCCGTGGACGCGCTTGAAGACCTGAACATGAAGGGCACGGTGCAGCTGATCGTGTCAGGCGGTATCCGCTCCGGTGCGGACGTGGCCAAGGCGCTCGCCATGGGCGCCGACGCGGTCGCAATCGGGCAGGGCATGTTGATGGCGCTCGGCTGCAATAGCGATACGTACTTCCAGAATGGCGCGCTGCATCCGGCGGTGGCGGATTATGCCGCGCTCGGCACGTCGCCAGGGTTCTGTCATCACTGCCACACCGGCAAGTGCCCGGTCGGCGTGACGACACAGGACGCCGTGCTCGAACAGCGCGTGCAGGCGGAAGAAGGATCGCGCCGCGTGCGCAACTACCTGAAGACGCTGAACATGGAACTGACGACGATAGCGCGCGCCTGCGGCAAGCAGAACGTGCATCACCTCGAGCCGGAGGACCTCGTTGCGTTGACGGTGGAAGCCGCTGCCATGGCGCGTATTCCGCTCGCCGGTACGTCGTGGATTCCGGGGCAGACGTACTGATCGGTGCAGGATTCGACGCCCGGTGCGGGGCTCGCAATGCGAGTAACGCCGGGCGTCGGGACTGTCGCGGAGGTTGATGCATTGTGTGCGGCGCTAACGCAGGACCGCGCCGCGGCGGTCGGGTATCGCCGCTGGTTTAGACCAGCGTAGCAGTCGCCATTGGATTCTGTTTTACCCCACACTCATCACGGTCACCGCCTGCTTGCGCATGGTCCATCGCGCACGAGCACGCTTCGACGTTTTCTACAGGATCGCGCAATGAAAAGACTGAACAGGGTTTTTGCGTTACTCATGATGCTGGCGTTCGCTGTGCCGGTGTACTCGCAGAACGCCGCAGCCGCACCAGTGCCGAACAAGGGCGATACCGCCTGGATGATCGTCGCCACTCTGCTCGTCGTGATGATGGCCGCGCCGGGCCTCGGGTTGTTTTACGGCGGCATGGTGCGTGCCAAGAACATGTTGTCCGTGCTGATGCAGACACTCGTGGTGTTCTGCCTGCTTGGCGTATTGTGGGCCGTGTATGGCTACAGCATCGCCTTCACCGAGGGCAATGCCTTCTTCGGCGGTTTGAGCAAGGCGTTTCTTGCCGGCATTACGCCGGACTCGACGGCGTCGACGTTCAGCAAGGGTGTCGTGATTCCGGAATTCATCTATGTGTCATTCCAGTTGACGTTCGCGGCGATTACCCCGGCGTTGATCATCGGCGGCATCGCTGAGCGCGCCAAATTCTCCGCGGTGCTGCTTTTCATGGTGCTGTGGTTCACGTTCTCATATCTTCCGATTGCACATATGGTCTGGTACTGGCCTGGTCCCGATGCCTACACAAGCGCTGCCGCGGGCGAAAAGGCGACCGCGACCGCGGGCTTCCTGTTCCAGAAGGGTGCGATCGATTTTGCGGGCGGCACGGTGGTGCACATTAACGCGGGCATCGCGGCGCTAGTCGGCGCGGTCATGATCGGCAAGCGTACCGGTTTCGGTCGCGAAACGATGGCACCGCATAACCTCACGATGACAATGGTGGGCGGATCGCTGCTGTGGGTCGGCTGGTTCGGTTTTAACGTCGGCTCGAACCTCGAAGCCAGTGGCGCGGCCACGCTGGCGTTCATCACGACCCTGCTCGCCACATGCTCGGCCACCGTATCGTGGACGCTGGTGGAATGGGTGCTGAAGAAGAAGCCGTCGATGCTCGGCGCGGTGTCCGGCGCGATTGCCGGACTCGTCGTGATCACGCCCGCATGCGGCTACGTCGGGCCCATGGGGGCGATCGTGATGGGCTTGATCGCCGGGGGCGTCTGCTACTGGGGCGTGAACGGGCTAAAGCGTCTGCTTGGTGTCGACGACTCGCTCGACGTGTTTGGTGTGCACTGTCTCGGGGGAGTGGTTGGCGCACTGCTGACGGGCGTGTTTGCATCGCCGGGACTCGGTGGCACCGGTGTCTACGATTATGTCGCCAACAAGGTCGGCGACTACGATATGTTCGGCCAGTTAATCGCGCAGTGTTGGGGCGTGGGTATCTCCCTGGTCTGGTCGGCGGTGGTATCGATCGTCGCGTTCAAGCTGGTCGACATGACGGTCGGACTGCGTATCGAACAGGAGGGTGAGCGGGAAGGGCTCGATGTCAGTTCGCATGGGGAATCAGCCTACCATTCCTGACATTCGGCAGCGTGAAGGAGCTGGCTTTGGGGTGCAAAAATTGGCACTACGAGGCCGGTGACAAGGGACATGAAAGGTGCCGGCTCTTATGCTGCATGTCACGAATGTTGATTCGAGCGATAGACGTCGGCAATCAAGCGTAGGGTGAGAGACCATCTCGCCAGCAGCTGCAACGAAAATTCCCGTCCTGTGGCCCCAAAATGTCGACCGCACCTTGGACAACCAGGCATGGTCGCATGCATGCTCCACGTTAGCCGGAAACAACCTCCCGCGAGGGCTCCGCGGCTCGGTCGGGTCCGGCGGTGCGAGGTTGCCGTGTTCCGGCTGGCGCCATGCTGATGTAATGGCACCAGGCCTGCATCATTTGCGCCGCTTCTCAAACATGTCGCTGCGGAAGTAGGCGGCTTCTGCCTTGTTGCTCAGCGTATGCGCAAGCGCTGCTTCGGCGAGCTCGCGAGGGTAGGCAGTTATTTCGGCACACCAGTCGCGGAACGTGGAGCGGAATCCGTGAACCGTCAGTTCCGGATAGCCTGCCTTGCGCAGCAACTGAAGCATGGCCATGTTCGACAGGCCGGTTCCCGCCTTCCATCCCGGGAAAACGAAATCGCTCCTGCGTGCTTTCTTCATCTGCGTCAGAAGTTCGATCGCGCGGCTGGACAGCGGGACCCGGTGTTCGCGCTTCGCCTTCATCCGTGTCTTCGGAATGATCCATACCGCCTCCCGCAGATTGATCTCTTCCCAGGTGGCTGCGATGACCTCGCCGGTGCGCGTCGCAGTAAGAATCGTGAATTCGAGCGCTCGCGCCGTCACGCCGGGCTGCGCATGCAGCCCGGTGACAAACGCGTGGATGTCCTTGAAGGGAAGGGCTGCGTGATGTTTCTGCCGTTGTACCGAGGCGGGACGGGGCAACAGGGTATCAAGATGATTACGCCAGGTCGCCGGGTTGTCGCCGGTGCGCAGGCCGCGGGTTCTGGCCCACGCCAGCACGCGCTCCAGGCGGCCGCGTACGCGGGACGCAGTTTCGTTCTTGCTGACCCAGATCGGTTCCAGGATCTGCACGATATGCTGGGTATCGACAAGCCCGACATCGAGCTTGCCGATGACGGGCATCGCGTAAGTGTCGAGGGTATTGGTCCACTGGTCGGCGTGCTTGGGGTTTTTCCACCCCGGGCTGTGCATGGCAATATATTGACCAGTTGTATTCCTGCGATATCACGTATTTGCCGACGACGATCCGTGGGCATTACTTTTATCTGTGCCTGTTTCTGGATGTATTCGCAAGATCGTGGGTTGACAGATCTATGCGGAGGAAAGCAGCGCGCTGACCAGCGAGGTTCTCAGGGACCTCTGCCCGCGTGAAGCGATACAGCCTGACCGGGTGATTCTGCATTCGGATAACGGCGGCCCGATGAAAGGCGCGGCGATGCTTGCCACACTCCAGGCGCTGGGTGTCATGCCGTCGTTGAGTCGCCCGGGCGTGAGCAACGACAACCCCTGTTCCGAGTCGCTGTTCAAGCCCATGAAGTACCGGCCCGCTTACCCGCAAGGCGTTCGATACCCGTTCGCCGCGCGCAGCTGGGTGGGCGCACTGGTGTGCGGGTACAACGACGAACATCGTCACAGCGCGATCCAGTTCGTGACGCCGCCGCAGCGTCATGCCAACCTTGATCAGGACATTCTGGATCGGCGCATGGCGCTCTACAAGACTGCCCGGCAGCGCAATCCGCTGCGATGAAAGGCCGCACGCGCAACGGGCAGCGCGTAAGTGCTGAGCATCTGAACCCGGATCGAACTCACAACCTGCCAGGCACTCCGCAGCGCGATCAGCAGGAGCGAAAGGCCGTCTGAACTCAAACGTTGAGGCGACAACTACCTTGAAAATTTCAGAAGATGGCATCGAGGTTCCGCGGGTCGATGAGCAACCTCCGCCCGGGGGATAAGTGCTTGCGAAAATCGAGCCAAGGGCGGCCTGCTGATCGTCTTCGGACCGTAGCGATAGAGCGAGCTGCCGGGACAATTGGCCGCGTCGTACTGACCACTGAGCTGCAACGTCAGCAATCTTCGAACGGTGACGTAGCGAAAAGTGTTTCGTCGACTGACGGCGACAGACCAGTCCTGGTCAGTAACAAACCATCGCACCACACACGTTCGACGCGTCCCCACGCACAGGCTGAAGCAGCGTCCGGGAAGAAACCTCGTCCGTGATAGTTGGCGCTCGTGTTGCAGAGCAACGGAATACCCGTCAGCTTTTCGTATTCGACCAGAAGTTGCGCCACCGAATGCTCGGAAGTTCTTGAAATGGTCTGCAATCGGGCAGATCCGTCGAGATGCACGACGGCAGGGATCTTTTCTCGCCATTCCGCGCGCGTCTGATGATCGAACAACATATAGGGATCAGGGCTCCCCGGGCTAAAAATGGTCGGCGCACGATCCTCAAGGCATATTGGCGCTACGGGACGGAAGTGCTCTCGAAACTTGATGTCGTTGAGATGATCCTTCATTGTGGACGAAGTCGCGGCGGCCAGAATGCTTCTGCCCCCCAATGCTCGTGGTCCGAGCTCGGCCCGGCCGGCAAGGAAAATGACGGGCTCGCTACTGGCGAGTATGCTGGCGAGTTCTGCAATGGAGCAAGCAGACGCCGTCCATCCGGGCGGTACTTGGCAACCTTTTAAGGCCGGTCCGCTATATACCGACCACTCCAGCGGCACGAAGCCCTTCTCGGCTGCCAGCGCGCAACAAGCGGCGCCAATCGCAGACCCGCTATCGTTGGGAAACGGCGGCACCCAGATTGCGTCGAACAAACCGCTCGCGCGTAGGGCGCTGTTCCATTTGATATTGAGTCCGCATCCGCCAGCGATGCACAAATTTTTCGGCCCCGCAATCGAATGGCGCTGCAGCGCGATACCCATTTCATGAACGAGAAGACGCTCGAGGAATACATGGAACGAGGCGAGTACGTCTTCGGGCGGCCTGGCTTCCAGTCGCAGCGCGCTTGCTTCGAAGAACTCTCCCACAGCCGCTAGTGACGCATCCGCGCTGTGGATGTTCTCGCGATAAGCTTGCGCACACTCCGTGTCGCCAGCAAAGCGTGCCTGATAAAGCTCGCGAAATACCTCAACGATATCTTCGTCAACGGAGCCCAGCGCGATGTAAGCCATCAGCTTGCCGGCCACACCCAGATCCCACCGGGCGCCGCCCGGCTTCTTATAAGGACCAAAGTGATGACCCGCCGCAGCGTAGATGTGACCTATCACGGGGAACAGGCAGTCAACATGGCGGGCGTGGTGGCGTTCTACATGATAGAGGCGTGGGACGATGCCACCATCCCACACCAAACAGAATGCAGGTTGCCCGCTTTGGGCAAAGGGACTGGTGCAGTACGCGGAGGCCACATGGCCTGACACGTGAGGATAGCTTTTATAAGGAAAGGACTGGCCGCCGACAAGCAGTCCGGAGCCGTCGAGCGAAGCGAGAAGATCATCGGCTCGGCGTTCGGCATAAGGGGCCCCTTTCAGGCTGACGGGAATCGACCCACTCAGGACCCGAAACTGCGACTCGACTACTCCGTCCCAGCCGTCGATGACAAACTGGTCGATATCGTGCGCATCGAAACCATGCTCGGCCAATGCGATCGCGATCGCGTCGAGGTCGTCGATCGCCTGATACCGCGGATTGTTGTCTCGCTTTTCCTGCTCCACGCAAAAAACCAGTTTTCCATCCTCGACAAGGGCGATCGCTCCGTCGTGCGTCAGTTTGATCCCACAGATGCGCATAATATCTCCCGGCCTAACGCTGGTAAGTTGGTCCGCACGAAGGCGAAGCCGCGTTCCGAAAACTGGCGAGCAGACAGTCTTCATTCAACGACTGACCGACGCACCTCAAACGATCGATCTCAACCAGCTCTTCTTCCAGGATGGCTATGACCGTCTCGGCTCCGGCAATGTGGCCCCATCGCCGGCAATTGGCGTCATGTGCCGATCCGAAAACCAGCTGTCCTCCGGGCGCAAGCATCCGTGCTAAATTGCGGACAGCCGCACGCACCTCGGCGCTGCCGTCGAGGTAATAGAGAACCTCCGCCACCACGACCAGATCGAACTGTTGCTCAGTCGAAAAATGCTGGACATCGGAGACGATCCAATTGATGTGTGGTGGGTCCATCATCCGTTCGCGTGTCCTGGCAATTGCGTGTGGCACGATATCGATCACGGTGAGCCGTTGGCAGTGCGGTGCCAATTTTTCCGTGAAGGCTCCGCCTGCGCATCCGACTTCGAGCGCATTTGTGACGGATCCCTGCGAAAGTGCCATCCGAAGCATTTGCCTGTGGCGCTCGTGCTCAAAGGGATTGCTGTCGAGCCGCCATGGATCCTCTGCGTCCAATTCCCGACGCAGCAATTCGAAGTT
Organism: Paraburkholderia sp. HC6.4b; assembly: GCF_014200875.1. NCBI lineage: Bacteria > Pseudomonadati > Pseudomonadota > Betaproteobacteria > Burkholderiales > Burkholderiaceae > Paraburkholderia > Paraburkholderia sp. HC6.4b. Next base: position 174,953 of record NZ_JACHDC010000017.1, on the reverse strand, counting down.
CGTTTGATGTGTCAATTCCGCCTACCTTTGTGGTGCGCCGCTGCAAGTGTCCGGACCTTGGGCCGGGACTGGTGCTCCGTTGGACACCGGCATGTTGGTACAAGAACTGCACGGCGGCCAAACGCTATTGTTTAACGTTCTAGAAAAATAGCTCGCGAGTGCTGTTACCTAGCTTCAGACCTTCAGCAACTCATTGGAGGCGCGTCGTTACCGTGACAACGCCCGTGAGGGATGTAGCCGAACCCGACGCTGTTCCCACAATCCGCGCAGCTCCTCGACGAGGGCTTCCCGTTGAGTCTGCTCAGGCGTAATTGAATCGAGAAGATGTCCGAGCACGGCTTCGCCTTCGATCCGCATCAGCAGATCGAACAACTCATGTGAAATACGCACACTGTCATAGTTGGAGCCGCCGGTGCGAATTTCGCACACCGTCTCCTGACGATCCCGCGCTGTGTGAGCGCGGACTCGATAGAGCGATGCATAGGGCGGCAGTGAAACCGCGAGCGCAGTCCAATGTTCCTGCGTTGCGAGCCGCTTTTTGACGAGGAACGGCCCGACCACAAGTCCATCCAGCTCTGTCGTCAGAAATGTGGCAATTGCGTCTGCAACCGAATCTACGATCGGCTCAGCGTTGTTATTAAAGGAAGTATTGAGCAGAATTGGGATTCCTGTCCGCTTCTTGAACGCATTAATAACCTCCCAGTAGGCGGGATTGGTCTTGCGCGATACTGTTTGCAGCCGCGCTGTACCGTCAATGTGCGTGATGGCGCCGAGCAAGGCACGCTTGGAGTCGCGCACGCGAACGACAAAATTCATAAAAGGGAATTCGCGGGTGCCCTCTGGGAGGTCAAAAAATTCGTGCGCATCGTCCTCGAGCACTGATGGCGCGAACGGTCGGTAACCCTCACGCTTTTTGACCATGGCGTTGATCCGGTCCTTGTTTGCGGCCGGCCTGGGATCGGCAAGAATGCTGCGGTTGCCAAGCGCGCGTGGCCCGAACTCCGAACGACCCTGCACCCAGCCGATCACGGCACCATTGGCCATCCAGTCCGCTGCTCTGCCTGCCACGTCATCACTGCGTTCAACGTGGAGGTGTCCGACCCACGCATTCAATTCTTGCTCCACGACCAGATCGCTCCCAAGATCGGGCCCCCAATAAACCTCCTGCAATCGCTCACGCGGCGCGGGCCGACCGAAGTCGCTTGACATCATAAGGGCAGCGCCTAATGCGCAACCGGCGTCATGCGCTGCGGGCTGCACGAAGATGTCTTCGAAAAGTCCCGAATACAGCAGCTTACCGTTCATGGTGCAGTTATGAGCTACTCCTCCGGCTATACACAGCCGCTTCATACCGGTGACCTCGCGATGATGGCGGAGAATGTGAAACACGATCCGCTCCAGCGCTTCCTGCAATGAAGCACCCACATCTCGATGCTGCTGTGTGAATGGCATTCCCTTTCGCCGGACCTGGATGCTGCGGAGCAACGTCGGACCGATGCGGTCCAGGTAGACGCGGTACTCACCGTTGGCGGACAGTTGATAGAGTTGCTCGAAGAGCCCGCGATAGGGAGCGGGATCCCCATAAGGTGCAAGCCCCATGACCTTGTATTCATCGAACAAGCCGTAACCGAGATACCGGATTGTTTCGAGATAAAACAGCCCTAGAGAATTATGCTCTGCGAAAGTCGCGAGTTGCGTAATTTCGGTTCCAGATCCGAGCGCCAAGAGCCCCGAGAGGAAATCACCGCCGCCATCGACCGCGAGGATCAGACTTTGCTCGAATCCAGACATCGCAAACGCGCTCACGGCATGCGCCAGATGGTGACTCACGAATGAGACTCGCGAAGGATCGACCTCGGTACCGAATTCCCGCATTAGTAAGTTACGCAGAAACAGCTTGGCATCCACCGGAATGGAGATGTTCGGCTGGGACAGGAACAGGCGTTCGAGCATAACGTTGCAATAGGCCTCGGTAGCGTAAAACGCGATGTGGTCGATATCGCTGAGCTGAATCCCTGCGGATGCGAGGCAGTATTGAATTGAACTGCTCGGGAACTTGTTAGAGTGCTTGATCCGGTTGAGGCGCTCCTCTTCGACGGCCGCTATTACGCGTCCGTCCCGGACAAGCACCGCAGCGCCGTCGTGCAGAAATGTGTTCGGCAGTTCGAGTGAATTTTCATGAACTTTGTCTAGCCCGCCGCTCACTCCTAAGCACAGCATGTTTCTCTCCTTCATCGTGGTAGGAAGCCCCTATTGGCAAAACTCGAACCCCTACCACATAGGTAAGGTAGGGTATCGCTCGCCGCTGCGAACACCGGTCAGAGGTCACCAGCCCAAAGAATCTCGCGTAGGGTCCGTCTGCAAAATGGCGCCGCAATTCATGAAAATTCTGTACCGTTTGGTCCAGGGTCGCGTTTCTTGGCGACGAAGGATGGCGCGACCAGAAAGCTGAAGCGCTGGAACCCCGAGGAAATCCCCAATCGTTGCCAAACATGCGGCGGGTTCGCGAGGAGGCTCCCGATGCATGTGATTGATCGACAACTGCTGCAACGTCATTTCCTCGGCTTTGCTCAGTTTTACGACACACTTCATCCACTATCCCGGCACCACGAAGGCGCCAGCAGGTTGCGAAATTGAAATGGATCTACCAGGAACACTATCCTCCATGCCGTACAATTCGTAAAATCGATTGTTTTGATGGAAGACATCTACATTATGGATAACTTGGGATCATGCGTTTCAAGGGCCTCGATCTAAATCTCCTCGTCGCGCTCGATGCTCTGATGACCGAGCGTAATCTCACCGCGGCGGCACGCAGCATCAACCTGAGCCAGCCGGCCATGAGTGCGGCCGTCGCCCGGCTACGCGCCTATTTTTGCGATGAACTATTTACGATGAGGGGCCGGGAATTTGTCCCAACACCGCGTGCGGAAGGGCTCGCTGCTCCAGTCCGGGAGGCTCTGGTGCACATCCAACTCTCCGTTATTTCCCAGGACGTGTTCAACCCAGCCAAATCGGATCGCCGCTTCAGGATCATTCTTTCCGATTTCATGACAGTCGTATTTTTTCGAAAGATCGTGGAGCGTATTGCACGGGAAGCTCCCGCCGTCAGTTTCGAATTGCTGCCACTTGCCGATGACCCCGATGAGGTTCTCCGGCGCGGCGAAGCCGATTTTCTTATCTTGCCGGAATTTTTCATGTCGAGCGCGCACCCTAAAGCGAAGCTGTTCGAGGAGACGCTCGTGTGCGTAGGCTGCCGCACGAACCAGCAGCTATCAGGGCAGCTCACATTCGAGAGATATATGTCGATGGGGCACGTTGTGGTCAAGTTCGGGCGTGCGCGGCAGCCCTCCATCGAGGAATGGTTTTTGCTTCAGCACGGTCTCAAGAGACGGGACGAGGTCATCGTGCCGAGCTTTAGCATGATCCCGCCTATGCTATTAAACACTGACCGTATAGGGACGATGCCCTTAAGGCTGGTCAAGTATTTCGAAAAAGCGATGCCTCTGCGGATCGTCGAACTTCCGCTGCCACGTCCCGCATTCACCGAGGCCGTCCAATGGTCTGCCCTTCACAACAGTGATCCGGCAAGCAATTGGATGCTGGAGATAATATTGGAGGAGGCGTCACGCATGATTCCTCTGCCTAAGACCACGCGAAGACCAATCCAGCCAAGTTAGGAAATGGGATCTTTCAGCAAGGTTTTTGCGGCATGGATTTGTGGGGTTTCGAGGGTTTTGTGGCGATATAACGTGTATCGGCACACCAGGCCTCATTCGGCGCGGTGACGGCAAACGCCTGATCGAGCAGGTTCGGCGCGACCGGCAAGGCGTGTGTCAATCTGGTTGTTGCCTTGATTTGCGTTTCCGGTTGCAACGCAACCCCTGCTTGCGACGCGGTCTCTTTATCGGATGTACGCCGAATTGTCGGCACCGCTGGGCTACCGGTTTCCACGGCTCGCTGAAAAACGTCCACGGCATGGCGTGCGCGCCCGCGCGAAGTGTGCGGCGAGCGTCGGCTTTGACTAGTGAAACGATCGCCATGAACTGCAATGGAGTTCTGCCATAGCCATGCCGGGGACATATTGTCAATCTGTCAGTTGATCTTCCGGCGGCGATTATCGGGATCCGGACTGTGCGAGCAAGGCTTCCACGACGTCCAAGCCTATGCAATCGATCGGGTCCAGCCTGCGCAGCTTGGCGATCAGCTTCAGTGCAACGGCGCGCTCACCGCGCCGCACGCTGATGAACGCGAGCGCCTTCAGTGTGAAGAGCCAGAAGCGGCCCGGACCAGGAATGGTGAAGTCGGTGTCGCCCGGCTGTACCGCACACCAGTCGCTGTCGAGCGACGCCTGCCGGGCGGCGACCGCCAAAGCCTTGGTCGCGACCTCCTGCGCCTCGCCAAGTTCACCCCGGTTCGCATGGAACTTATACAGCAGATAGTAGGGTGGCAGGCAGCGCGGGTACGACAGGACCGCAGTCCACAACGCGGCGGCCACATCGTCATTGCTGCCGCCGCGGGTTCTCTCGATCAGCTGTAGCACGGGGGAGGGAACGTTGCCGCCGAAGAGATCGGTCGATTCGATACCAGTAATGAGATTCATCAATTTGCTCCGATATGGTGAGTGGTGAGGCGTCCGGCCGCTTTTGCGGCGCTCGGAAGCCGATGTGACGATGGATGTGTTTGTCTACGCGAACCTGAACTGGATGCGATGCTCGCTGCGCGGACACGCCCATTCGAGGTTGTGATGGTCGGTGCACAGAATGCGGCAACTACGGGTCAATGTTCAGCTCAGTGCAGTCGGCGGTGAGGCCGGTCAAGAGCGTCGTTGCGACAGATCCGGCGAGATCCCGGGCCATCGAGGTTGCACCGAGCAGCAGAATCTCGGAGCGGTACTTGTTGACCGGGTCGGTCAGCCCCTTCGTGAACGGTTCGTTGCGATAGCCGAGCGACACAGGGTCGTGAATCACATACGCTTTGTCCGCGCCGAAACTGAACGCCTCACTGGCAAACTGCTCAAGCGGCTCGTCGGTACCGCCGAGCACGGCCACAGCGACACGACTGCCGAGTTTGTCGGCGGGCTTGCGCGCCTCACCGAGCAGCTCCCACGACACGCTATGCACGTGGCCGCGGTCGTGCTCGAGAAAGACCCAGACGCCCTGGTAGGCTTTCAGACGTTCGGGCAGATCGAGGTTAGGGCCGGCGGCCCGTTTGACCGGCGCGGCCGGCTTCTTTTCCGAGGCAGCGGGCGAGTTCAAGGGGCTCTCTTCATCAACAGGTCCGCCTCCAATGTAGGATGGCGAGCGAATATCTTGTGCACGAGTTTCAGCGACACGTCGCGCAGGCTGGACGCTTTGAAGACCTTTTGCTCCGCGGGCGTGGATACAGCGAAGTCGTTGTAGGCCTTCTGCAGTAAGCATCGATAGACGGCGAGCACGGCCGTCGCGTTGTTACGCGGCAGTTCTTTCTGTTGCTCGATATTCTGAAAGAAGCGCTTGAGGATGTGCAGGCGGCTCACGTTCACCACCTTATCGCCGAATGCGATGTCGAAGAATCGCAGGAAATCCTCGGCCGGCGACAGGTGACGCAGTTGTTCGATAACTTCTTGCATGTCGTTACTTCTATTGGACAAGTTTGGCCGCCATCACCACACTCACGACACCTTCACCCGCGTGCTGTGGACTTGGGTCAGGAAGCGGCGCAGATCGCTTGCATTCGGCGCCTGCTTGTACTGCGTGACGAAAGAGCGGATGCGCGCAAGCAGGAGCGGGATGAGCCGCTCCGACACCGTCACGCCTAGAGCGTCGTAGGCCTCACGCACACTTTGAGATCCAGAATGTTTCCCGAGTATCGTCGACCGTTGCCGGCCGAGCTCTGCCGGATCGAATCCCTCGTAGGTCGTGGGGTGCTTCGCGAGGCCGTCGGTGTGAATGCCCGACTCGTGAGTAAAGATGCTCCTACCGATGATGCTCTTGTTGAAGGAAACTGCGCGGCCTGAGGCTTGTTCGACCAGCGACGAAATGTCGGGCAGCGCTCTGGTGTCGACGCCAGTGTCTCGTCGCAGCAGGTGCCGCGCGCCCATCACGACTTCTTCCAGCGCTGCATTGCCGGCGCGCTCACCCAACCCGTTGACGGTGGTGCTCGCATGGGTCGCGCCGGCCCCAAGGGCGGCCAGTGTGTTGGCTGTGGCGAGCCCGAGGTCGTCGTGCGCATGGATTTCGATCTCCAGATCGACGGCGACGCGCAGCGCTGCAATGGCGTAGAAGGTCTTAAAGGGGTCCAGGATACCGACAGTGTCGGCAAAGCGCACGCGCTGGGCCCCGTGCTGCTGCGCGCATTGAGCCACTTCTATGAGAAATGAGGGATCCGCGCGCGAGGCGTCTTCCATGCCGAGGGAAATCTTGGGATGGTTTTTCGCTGCCTCGTCGACGACGCGTGCGATCTGCGCCAGTACCCAACTGCGCGACTGCCGCAGCTTGTGTTGCAAATGAATATCCGAAACGGGAACCGAGAGATGAACGATATCGGCATCGCAGCGCAATGCCGCGGTGAGATCCTCGTCGGTGAGGCGCCCCCAAACCATCAGGCGGGCGTCGAGGTTCAGGTCGACGATTGCAGCGATGCACGCCATTTCGTCTTCGCCCATGGCAGGAATTCCGATTTCGAGTTCGGCCACGCCGGCTTGCGACAGTGCGGCGGCAATCGCGCATTTTTCCTCGCTGCGAAACGCGACGCCGGCGGTCTGCTCGCCGTCACGAAGCGTCGTGTCATTGATGATCGGATTGAGCATGTCAGGTCTCTTGAGTTGTCGGCGATGGATCGCAAGCGTTGTGCCAAGCGAGCATCTACAGTCGGAGCACAATTTGCGGGATGTTGACCGGCACAATGTCGGGTTATGGCGGTGCATCGTCCGATTGTTGGTGTCGCGAATGTTACGTTCCGGACAATGCGGCAGCGCTGGAGGTGGCTCGATCGATGCCCGCAAGACCCGCCGCGATCAGGGCCGCAAAAGCGAGATACGGATTCAGATCCGCACCGCCAATGCGGCACTCAACGCGGACGGCGTCCGAGCCTTCGCCGTAAAGGCGGAAACCGACCGTCCGATTGTCTTGGCTCCATGCGACCTTGGTCGGCGCGAACGTACCGATCTGGAATCGCCTGTAGGAGTTGATGTGGGGCGCCAGAAAGAGGGTGATGTCCTTCGAATATTTCTACAGGCCCCCAAGGTAATGGTGCATTAGATTGAGACGTTTATATGCGGATGCGGTACGAACGCTTTGCCGCGCGGCAACGTTTCACAGGGGAATCTTGTCCGTGCAAAATCTGGCGGTGGGCGAGTGCCGAGCTGCTTGCGGTAAGGCTCAGTAGCTCCCAGTTTTCACGGAGTCGACGGATGCACAAATCGTTAGTCGGTAAGGGATTTTAGAAACCAACTGCTAGATTCTCTATTGCTCAATGTACACAGCGCATAGACTTTCAGGGGGAGCAAGAGAAAGAGGTTAATGGGTGTGTGAAGAGAAAAGCCAATAAATCGAATCTGGCGAGCGCGAACCGATGCCCACGCTACAGCGGATCATGGTCAATGATGCGATTATCAGGGCAGTCCACCACGGCACTGTCACTGTCAATGCGAGCTGCGCGAGCCCCCGCTAGAAGCGATAAGGCGAGAAATAGCGAGCCCAGATTCTGTCCGATCACGTCCAGCGTAAGGTAGCGATCTAGACAGGGCAGCAGGCGCAGCGAAAGCAACGTGTCCCGATAAGTACTGCGCGCCCAGCGCAGTTGTTGGCGCAGATACACCCCCAGTCTGTCCGGAACGACTGTCGCCGCAATGGCGTCCGGAACGTACTCGGTCCGATAACCTGCCGTCAGCACGAGAATCGTGAGATGACGGTCCTCGCCGAAGTCGCTCGGCTTCCCGCGAAAAATTTGCGTCTCGTACTGATCTAGAAGCAAAAGGACCGCGGAGCGCATAAGACGAGACAGCGACAGTGCTAGTTGCGCCAAGCATGTTCATAGGGTGTCTGGTTTGTCCGGTTAGGTTGAGGAAGCGATCGGATTGCAAACCCCCGGTCATGCAATGCTGGAATCATGAGGGAAAGCGCCATGAGGGTCTGCTCGCGCCGACCAGCGTGAGTGCATCGTCCCAACTCATCGGGAGGGCATCCGTCGTGCAAGAGCACAATTGCACCCGGCCGGACAGAGGCCAGCACTGCGCTCACAATCGCGTCCACGCCGGGACGAGACCAGTCTCGCGGGTCTACCGACCAGTGGAGGGGCGCCAGACCAGCGCTCGCTGACGTAGTGAGCACTGCTTCGGTCCACATGCCATACGGGGCACGCATATACCGCAGCGAAGCATGGGGGCTCGCCATCCTGATGACCCTGCTTGCCGTTAGTATTTCCTGTTGTACTTCGGTGGGTTCGCATCTGGACAGGTCCGGATGAGTCATCGTGTGGTTTGCGACCTCGTGCCCTTCTGCGATCATCCGTCGGATCAGCTTCGGCTGGTCCGCTGCGTACGCGCCGATGACGCAGAAAGTCGCTGGCACCCGGTGTTCCGCCAGCACATCGAGGACGTCCGGTGTGCAAAATGGATTAGGGCCGTCGTCAAACGTCAAATAGACGTCGCGACGTCCGTTGGTGTCAGCGCACTCGCTGCGCGCTTCGGATAAGCAGTGCCTCACAGCTCTGGCCCGTTTCGATCAATTATCGTTCCGGTCGGCCAATCGCTCATTGACCGTCCAATCGGTAAGACGACAATGAGTACGTCCTCGATGCGCGTGGGCGGCGTGTCGAGATGCACTTCTCGAAGGGTCGACCTCACGCGAACTCCAGACACAATAGTCGCCAGACCGGGTCGGCCGAGCAGCCTTGCAATGTGTTGCCGCAACGCGTGTCGAACCGTGCCGAAGCCGAATGGAACGCCAAGTTCCTGCAATACGGGATACATCACGCGCATTAATTGAGGGATTCCGAGTCCCTCAAGATCCGGACGTACCGCGTACAATCCTAGTTCGGCCACTAGTAGATCGACTGCGCCAACCTTGATGAAACGGCGCAGTGCGCCGATATGAGCCGCTACGCCGCGCGCGTCGTAGCCGATTGCACGGAACTCTGGCCGCGCACCAGCCCAACTGTGATTGCCTTCGAATGGTTTTGCATTAAACGCCCCGGTCGGTCCGTAGGTCTTTCGGAAGAACTCGGACAGTTCGATGTGGTCGGCGAGTCGCAACTCATTTTCCCAAACCAGCCTCCACCGCACCTGAGAGCGCACGGAGAGAGGTCCTCTATCTGTGGACACGGCCAAATTCACGACTGCCTCCTATGCGCCGTCCGGCCTTTGAGGGTGGACCTGACGGACGCGAAGGACTTGCTGAGAAAGCGGTTCGATTTCGAGAAATCATCTGCACTCTGGAACAGTTCTGGGATGAAGCCCGAAGAAAAGAGTATTTCCGTCAACGCTTCACGGACCGATCGAACCTCATCCACGATGGAGATTACATCGAGTGCGCGTGCCTTTCGCACCGGATCTACCAAAGACTTCCCCCGCATCTTCCGCACGATCTGACCGCGATTGACACGAGATCCATTTGGCAGGGTCGCTGAAGCAATTGGCACCTGCAAACGGCTGCTCCCGATTCGTCGCGAAGCCAAGGCGAAGTCGAGGGTTGCCTCAACTGTACGAAGGTAAGCGGCCGATATAGAAAGGGTTTGGAGAACTATGCGCAGTTTTGCCGGTAGTAAGCGCCTACGCGACCCGCCGGACGCTTGTCGCGTCGTGTCGGCGCGATCCAGCTTGCCCATGCCGCCGAAGACCGTGGCCGCATTGGACATGTGCCTCGGTTGATGCTCGGCGTACACCTGAGGATTTTTCTCGGCGTCAGGGCAAAGACCGACAACCATCTTGATATGCCCAAATTCTATTTCTCCGGCCCGACGTTTTGCCGCAGTATTCATGAGAGCGTCCACGAGAAATTGACTTGAAATTTGGTGCCGTGTCCGCCGAGAAAGTTCAGCGAGTTCGGGATCTGCGATTTCCTTCGTCCAGGTGATGAAGCGCCGCCAGTGGTGCTTCATGTGCCCACCGTTATGGCCGCCCATCGGGCCGGACACGCCGCTGTTGCGCCATGCGTGAGCCAGTCACAGATCGACTGCCCGCTCACGCCGAGTTGCTCGGCGGTGAGCTTGCGCTTGATCCTGTGTCCGAGCGGCGACAGGGCCGCCGCTCGCATGCGCGTGTCCCGATGCATGTGATTGATCGACAACTGCTGCAACGTCATTTCCTCGGCTTCGCTCAGTTCTACGACACACTTCATCCGCTACCCCGGCACGACGAAGGCGCCAGCAGGTTTGCGAAATTGAAATGGATTTACCAGGAACACTATCCTCCATGCCGTACATTTCGTAAAATCGATTGTTTTGATGGAACGCATCCACACTATGGATAAGTTGGGATCATGCGTTTCAAGGGCCTCGATCTAAATCTGCTCGTCGTGCTCGATGCTCTGATGACCGAGCGTAATCTCACCGCGGCGGCACGCAGCAAGGCCCAACTCAACGTCGTTCGCTACGCCGATGACTTTATTGTGACCGGTATGTCGAAAGAAGTGCTCGAATTCGAGGTGCTTCCGGCGCTCAGGCAGTTTATGGCCGCTCAAGGTCTGGAGCGCTCGGAAGAGAAGACCCGGATCACGAACATTGCAGACGGTTTCGATTTCCTTGGCCAGAACGTGCGCAAGTACGACGGCTACTGGCCCAGCGCCTGTGAAGATACTTGGGGTTGCCAAAACAATAGAGGTAGTGAGGATGGCTGGCACCTAGAGCCCGGAGGGCTTTTTTTTGCACCTGAAACGTTACGCTAACGCAGCCATGACTTACCAAACCAGATTAATCGGACCGATAGGCTCGGATGTGACGATCTGAAAACAGTTTCCATACGTCCTTGGCCAGTTCAAGACGGACATTTTGTCGCCCGACACGGAAGCGCTTCTTGTGCCAAATATCCCGCTGCACCGGGCGGGCACGCCCGAAGAGGTCGCAAAGATAGATCATCTTCGTCCTATGCTCGGATGCGGCGAGTTATCTCACGGGCACCGAGGCAGCAATCAATAATGGACGACACCTGTAATCGGCTGCACCTGGAGTAGACAAATCGCAGTTGATTTGAGCGACATCAATGGAACTCGAGTTCCTAACGGAATCCACGCAGCGAGATCGCAAAAGCAGAAAATAAGTACATCAAGGCACTACAGTTTCACCGTCCTTCCATGAAAAGGCATTATCTTTTGAAGACAGCCCATGAAATTGGGCGCTAGATCGAGGATGATATGCAACACAATGCCCGCAAATCCGAACAAGGTGACGGGGAGCACGGTCCCCACAACGGGGAAGTCGTCATGCTGCATATCGCTTCCGTACGCGAAAGGCCTAGCTCAAAGTCCGAGGCGGACCACGCGGTCCCTATTGTGCAGTGGCACGAGAGCGTGCTTACCGGCATCTTCGAAATATCGAAGGTACTGACCGCTCCCTACCGGCTCGAAGTCACGTTGGCCAACGTCATCGATCGCCTGCAATCGTTTGTTCAGATGCGGCTCGGTATCGTCTCTCTCTTCGACGATGATGGCGTACCGGACATTACCGTTGGCGCGGACTGGAGCGAAGGCAGCGATGAGCACTACCGGATGCGCCTGCCGCAGAAGGCAATTGACCAGATCATGGCGACGGACAGGCCGCTCGTCGCCGAGAACATAGCGGTGCATTCGGGCTTCAGTGCCGCCGACATGGGCGTGCTCGGTGCCTCCGACAACATGCGAGTGTCGTTCATTGGCGTCCCTATTCGCATCGACGCGAAAGTCGTAGGCACGCTGACCATCGACCGCATCCTGGACTATGGGTCGAACTTCCGGCTCGATTGCGACGTGCGGCTGCTTACCATGGTCGCCAACCTGGTAGGGCAGACGGTGAAGCTGCATCGCTTTTTCAGGAGCGACCGCGAGCGACTGATGGCGGGGAAGGACGGGCTGCAAAAGCCATTGTCCGAGCTCAAGCACCCTGCAGGTGAGCGTAAGAAGTTTCAGATCGACGGGATCATTGGCGACAGCCCGGCGCTGCGCGGGCTGCTCGCGAAGATCGCGGTGGTAGCCGAATCGAACAGCACGGTTCTGTTGCGCGGCGAATCCGGTACCGGGAAGGAGCTGGTCGCCAAGGCCGTTCACGAGTTGTCGCCGCGCGCCAAGCGGCCCTTCATCAAGCTCAATTGCGCGGCGCTCCATGAGACGGTGCTGGAATCCGAATTGTTCGGTCATGAGAAGGGTGCCTTTACCAGCGCCTTCAATTCGCGTAAGGGGCGCTTCGAGCTCGCCGACAAGGGGACGCTGTTTCTGGACGAGATCGGCGAGATCTCGGCCTCGTTCCAGGCAAAGCTGCTGCGCGTCCTGCAGGAGCAAGAATTCGAGCGCGTCGGCAGCAACCAGACCATCAAGGTCGATGTTCGCGTGATTGCCGCCACGAACAAAAACCTGGAAGAGGCGGTGGCAAGGAACGAGTTCCGCGCCGACCTTTATTATCGCCTCTGCGTGGTTCCCTTGCTGTTGCCGCCGTTGCGTGAAAGGCGCAGTGATATTCCGCTCCTCGCCGTGGAGTTTCTCGATAATTTCAACAGCGAGAACGGCCGTACGCTGAGCTTCGATGCGAGCGCGATTGAAGTATTGATGAACTGCGGTTTTCCCGGCAATGTCCGCGAGCTCGAGAATTGCGTGCAGCGGAGCGCGACCTTGGCGCCGGGACCAGCGATCGTGAGAAACGACTTTGCCTGCTGCCACGGCCAGTGCCTGTCCGCGATGCTGTGGAAGAGCCGATCGGACGAAATTGCGCTGCAGCCCGGGCGAATCGTACCAGTGCCCGTGAAGCCGGCTACGCCGCGGGCTGAGGCTGCTACGTCGGGCGCAGTTGCTGCGGTCCAGCCTGTCGGCAGCGAGCGGGCTCCGTTAGCGGCTGGCGGCGCAGTCCTCGGAAGTGATGCGAAGATGACCAACCGCGAGCGTCTCATCGCCGCCATGGAAAGGTCCGGCTGGGTGCAGGCAAAAGCGGCGCGGCTGCTTGGACTGACGCCGCGCCAGATTGGCTACGCGCTGAGGAAATACGGTGTCGAGATCAAGCGTCTCTGAAAGTAGGGGTGCCCTCGAGAAACGGATTTTTTCGTACGCTAAGACTTTGCCCTAGCCGATTTTGCGGTGCGCAGCGGCCTGAATCGCCCCTTGGCAACGCGTTTGTTGGCATGCCATACGTAGTCGCCGGTTAGGTTGATGTGATTCCAGCCGAGCGGCGCGACGTGGGGGATCAGACTCTCGTCGACCTCGCGCTGCTCCCGCAAGCCGGCGATTGAACGTTCCAGATACACCGTGTTCCACAGCGTGATCGCAGCCACCACCAGATTCAGGCCGCTGGCCCGGTAGCGCTGGTTCTCATACGAACGGTCCCGTATCTCACCCAGCCGGTAGAAGAATACGGCGCGGGCCAGTGAATTACGCGCTTCGCCCTTATTCAGCCCGGCGGACACGCGCCGGCGCAAAGCCGGGTCCTGCAGCCACTTCAAGGTGAACAGTGTGCGTTCGATGCGGCCGAGCTCGCGCAGGCCGACCGCAAGACCGTTCTGCCGCGGGTACGCGCTCAGCTTGCGCAGGATCAGCGAGGCCGTCACCGTACCTTGCCGGATCGACGCAGACAGGCGCACCACGTCGTCGAACTCCCGTTCGATCAATTTCCGGCTGATCGATCCTCCGATCAGCGACGACAGCGCCGGCCAGTCGCCCGGCTTGCCGGGCACATACAGATTCTTGTCGGCAAGATCGGCGATGCGCGGCGCGAACTCGAATCCGAGGAAGTGACACAGCGCGAACACGTGGTCGGTGAAGCCAACTGTGTCCGTGTAGTGTTCCTCGATGCGTAACTCGGACTCGTGATACAGCAAGCCATCAAGCACATGCGTGGCGTCCCGCACCGGCGAATTGATGACCTTGGTCTGAAACGGCGCGTACTGATCGGAGATGTGCGTATAGAACAGCACGCCGGGTTCATTGCCGTATTTCGCGTTGCGATATCCGCCGGCCTGGCCATGGCCGCCGGCACGGAAGCGCTGACCATCCGATGAAGAGGTGGTGCCCTCGCCCCAGTACGCGGCAAAGGGCAGGCCATGCTGAAAGTTGATCAGCTCCGCCAGTCCCTTCTGGTAGGTCTCGTCGCGGATATACCAGGCGACCAGCCACGACAGCTTGGCAGCGCTGGTGCCCGGACAGGCGTCCGCCATTTTCTCGAGCCCGAGGTTGAATGCGTCGGCGAGGATGGCAGTCAGCAACAGCGTCCGGTCAGGCGGCTCAGCTTCGCTTTTCAGGTGCGTGAAGTGCCGCGTAAAGTCGGTCCACTGATCGACCTCAAGCAGCAGATCCGTGATCTTCACGCGTGGCATCAGGTCATATAATCAGGTCATATACCTGCTGTGTGAGCACGTCGGCCTCTGCTGGTGTCGCGTCATCCAGCGGTGTGATTTTGAGCCCCTTGTCGTTCAGCTCGACGTCCGGCAACTCGCCCGCTGCCGCAAGCCGGGCTGTTTCGTCGAGGGCTTCGCGTAGACGCTCGAATCGCTCGTCGAGATAGCTCGTCGCCGACGTTTCAACAGCCAGCCCAAGTCGATTCTCGCGATGGTGTGTGTCAAATGTGGCGCGCGGCATCAGATACTCATCGAAGTCCTTGAACTGACGGCTGCCGATTACCGATACGTCACCCGAGCGTAGCGCGTTCTTCAATTCGCTCATGGCGGCCAGCTCGTAGAACTTCCGATCGATACCTCCTTCCTTGACGCGGCTTGACGAAGCCTTTCGGTGCGTCGGCTGGCACCTTGCGCGCATCGGCACGATTCATTGTGCGCAGCGTTCCGATCTCATCCATCAGATCCTGGCGGGCGGCCGCCGCCCGGAAATCGAAGGTGTCGATGAAAGTTCGGGGAATAGCGCTGCAACTGCGTGTAGTGGTCAACGAGCAGTGCCGTCGAATCGAATTCCGCGTCACGCGCGAGCTGTTCGGCTTCGTGCACGCTTGCGGTAAAAGTCTCCCACGGCACAATAGCCTCGATCGCCCGGAACGGATCGTCCCCGGTTTCTTTTGCGGCGATCAGTGCGCCGCCGACTTTCGCATAGAGACGCACCTTGTCATTGACGGCTTTACCCTCGGCAGCGAAGCGCTTTTCATACTTGTGCTTGGCCTTCGTGAAGAACGATCCGATCAGGCGATCATGCAGGTTGAGAATCTCATCGGTCAGCGTCGCGGCGGTGTCGAGCAGAATCGCGACCAGGGTAGCGTGGCGCCGATCAGTTTCATATTCCTCAATCTGGTAGACCGCAGTTTGTTCGCCTTCACGTGCCAGCCGCAGTAGCCGGTTCTGATGGATATCGCGGCCAATGTCCGGCGGCAGGCCCAGCGCCCGGATCTCTTGCAATCGCTCGATATGAGCCAGCACGGCCTTTGCGCTGGGCTCGCCAGGCGATTGCCTTAGCCATGCCAGCTTGCTCACGGGACGATCAGTCAGCAACGACAGGCGCTGATCGAGCGAATTGCGCTGTTCGTCCGTCAACGGCGCGGTCAGCAGCCGGAACACTTCGCGCTGCGCGCGGGTGGCGACGGCGGCACACCGTTTTTCGAGCGCAGCTACCGGCGGCAACAGCACATGCCGGCGTCGAAGTTCTTCCACGGCGGCCTGCGCGAGCACCATGCCCTGCGTGGTCTGCATCGCGACCGGCAACAGCAACTCGACCAGCGCACGATAGTGCAGTCGGCTGAATTGCGCCAGGCCCAACCTGGCCAGGAGTTCCTGCAGATGTTCCCGACGCGTTTCGTCGCGCGTCGCGTATACGTCCCACACCGCCGGCGTGACGCCCAGTTGTGCAGCGACGATACCGATGATCGGCACGTGTGGCTTCTCGGCCGGCCCCAGTACTCGACCCGGAAAGCGCAGGTAGACCATCAGCACTGCGATGCCGAGCCGGTTGTGGCCGCCTCGATGCTGGCGCACGAACGCGAAGTCCTCCGCCGACAACGTGGCCGGGCGAATCAGTTCGCTTTCATCTTCTGGAAAAGCAAACAGCTGGAATCGCTGCGCAGGCGTAAGGAGTTCGCGGCGGGGCACGATTCACCGCGCCGAGCGAAGATACTGATACAGCGTTTCGCGGCTAACGCCAAATTCACGAGCGATCTGGGCTTTACGTTCGCCAGCGTCCACGCGACGGCGAAGGTCGGCAACCTGCGCGTCGGACAAGGCCGGCTTACGACCGCGATAGGCGCCGCGTTGCTGCGCCAGGGCGATGCCCTCACGCTGACGTTCGCGAATCAGCGCACGCTCGAATCCCGCAAAGGCCCCCATTACCGACAACATCAGATTCGCCATCGGCGAGTCCTCGCCCGTGAACGTCAAGCAGTCCTTGGAGAACTCGATGCGCACGCCGCGTTGGGTCAGCGCCTGCACGACATGGCGCAGGTCGTCCAGATTCCGCGCGAGCCGGTCCATAGTATGCACGACTACCGTGTCGCCGCTGCGCACGAACGTCATCATCGCGTCGAGCTGCGGCCGCTTCGTGTCTTTCCCCGACGCCCTGTCGGTAAAGGTGCGATCGAGCTCGATTCCGTCGAGCTGGCGCTCGGCGTTCTGCTCGAACGAACTGACCCGCACGTATCCGACACGCTGACCGTTCATGGGGAATTTCCGACAAAGGTGTCAGCCTGAAATCTATGACTTCGGCAACTCCGCGCAAACAATTGACGGGAAGGCCCTATCCTGACGACTCTGACGGTCTTGCCTGACATCAGGTTAGGGTATGCCCAACCCTGACTCACCCCATCGGGCCCTTGCGCCCAATTGTCCCCGAGACTCCGCCACTACCTGCTCACGTGCCACAGGGTCATCGCACTACAGATGCCTCTGTGCAGGCTCTTGAGGTGGACCGCGTCGGCGGCCTGGCACCAGCTTATCGCTGCGCAGGCTCATTTTCCGTTGGGAATGCGTCCTGGATCAGCTCCAAAACCGCCGTCCAGGCTCATGAGCCGGTGGACAGCACTGAGTGTTAACAATGGTCAAGTCTCTTGTCACTAGTCAAAAACTTCAGACAATTAAGACTAGTCCAATTTACCTCGCATTGGTTAAACAGATATTCTAACCGCCAGCATGCACTCAATGCTCGACTCGACGTCCCAATCCGACGGCTTACTCTCCCGATCTCTCCTTCGGAGATATATACGATGTTTTCCAGAATGCGCGCGGATTTCTCCGCGTCTGCCGCCATCGCCGGACTCATCGCACTTGTAGCAACCTATAGCGGTCCGGTACTGATCGTTGTGCAGGCGGCACAGGCCGGGCATCTTTCTCACAGTCTGCTATCGACTTGGATCTGGGCGGTTTCGATCGGTGCTGGAGCATTAGGTCTGTGGCTTAGCGTACGGCACAAAATGCCGGTCATCGGCGCTTGGTCGACACCCGGCGTAGCACTCCTGATCAGCGGTCTCGCCCACTATCCATTCAGTGATGTTATAGGCTGCTATCTCGTTGTGGCGATCATCATCGCAGTTGTCGGCCTGTCAGGTCTCTTTGGTCGACTGATCCAGTACCTGCCAGCGCATCTGCTCTCCGCCATGATCGCCGGCGTGCTCTTCGAATTCTGCGCTGGGATATTCCAGTCTCTGCAGTCTGCTCCCGCCGTTGTCCTGCCGGTCATTGTTGCGTATGTCGTCTGTCGGCGCATCATCCCGCGCTACGCCGTTGCGCTTGCGCTGCTGACTGGTGTGATCGCGGCGATGTCTGGCACAAACTTCACAGTGCGAGGACTTGACCTGAGTATCGTAAGGCCCGAACTCACGGTTCCAAGCGCTTCTCCCGAAGCGCTGATTGGCCTTGGGCTGCCTTTGCTTCTGCTTGCCCTTACCCAGTATGCCACCTCAATCCACGTTCTCCGTAACGCGGGATACGATATATCGCCCAGATCGGTAGTTGGCGTAAGCGGACTAATGTCCATTCCTCTCTCCCTTTTTGGAAACTCAGGCATCAACCCTGCGGCCATCGTAGGTGCGATGTGTGCGAGCTCCGAATGCCATGAAAATCCACAGCGTCGATACATCTCCGGCGTTGTTTGTGGCATTGGCTACCTCTGCATCGGCACGTTTGGCGCATCCATCATCGCGCTCTTTGCCCGTTTGCCTGAAGGTCTCACAACCACCCTGGCAGGTCTGGCGTTGCTCGGAACGTTCGTCTCAAGCCTCTCGTCCTCCCTCGCCAATGAATCCCATCGCGAATCATCGGTCATTACTTTCGCGGTCACGGTCTCCGGCATGTCTTTCTTGGGCTTAGGCTCCGCACTGTGGGGACTGGTCGCCGGGGTTGTGTTTTCGCTAGCCCTGTCAAGGAGGCACCCCGCAAGTCCCGCCAAGCAATCAGCTGTTGGCGCTCCCGAGAAAGGGACGCCAAATACAGGCCTCTCAGAGCGCACCTGATCCCAATATCGCCAACCCACATAGACAACGATGGCGTACTGAGACATGGCAACCGAGAACAGATGGGTAGTGAAGATTGGCAGTTCGTTGCTTACCAACGACGGCAGAGGGCTTGATCGTGAAGCACTGGCCCGTTGGGTAGACGATATAGCCGGACTGCAGCGCGGCGGCATGGAAATCGTTGTCGTGTCCTCCGGCGCAGTCGCCGAAGGCATGAGCCGGCTTGGATGGCGCAAGAGGCCAGACGACCTTCCATTTCTGCAGGCTGCGGCTGCTGTCGGCCAGATGGGCCTCATGGAAGCATACGGGGCGAGCTTCCGCCGTAGCGGCATATGTGCAGCCCAAGTCCTTCTCACGCACGAAGACTTCGCCAGTCGTCAGCGATACATGAATGTACACGCGACCCTTCGTAAGCTCGCTCAAATGCGCGCCATACCTGTCATCAATGAGAACGATACGGTTAGCACTCGAGAGATCTGTTTCGGTGATAACGACATGCTGGCAGCGCTTGTTGCCAATCTGACCGCTGCCGACCGCCTAGTGATTCTGACGGACCAGCGAGGCCTGTTCTCCCACGATCCACGGATGGATCCGGGTGCCGACTTGATAAGGCAGGCTTCCGCTGAGGACGACAGCCTTTTTGACATTGCCGGAAGCGCGAGCAAATGGGGCCGAGGCGGGATGCTAAGCAAAGTGAAAGCGGCCAGGATGTTCGCCCTTTCGGGTGGCATCACAACGATAGCGTCAGGACGTGTGGAGGGGGTACTCGGACAGATTCGATCCGGCATGGCTGTCGGTACAGAACTACGCCCCGGCCAGCAGCGTCTTCTCAAACACAATCAATGGTTGGCCGGACAGTCAATTACGCACGGCACGATCGTGCTCGATGCTGAAGCCGCGCGCGCGGTTGCGCAGCATGGCCGAAGCATTCGACCGGATGGCGTACTTCATGTACGAGGTAATTTCGACCGCGATCAAGTGATCCAGATTACAGATCCCGAGGAGCGAGCTCTTGCCAAAGGCCTCAGCAATTACAGCGCACGAGAAATGAATCGGATGGTCGTCCCAAGGACGTCTATGGCACACCTTCCACGGAGTGATCAGAGCATCACGGAGTTGGTACATCACGCAAACATCGTTTTGGAACTTTACAAAGGGAGATTGTAGACATGGCGACCAAAACCCGCCTCGTAGGCCGCATCAAGTTCGACAACGCGTTGCTCAAGAAAGATCTGAAAGTGCTGTCCGAGCTGCCAATCATCAAGGAACAGTACGACGAATTCAGTTCAGGAACCTGGATAAACCATTCGCTCTGGAACAGAACTGGCGAATGGACCGACACCCAGTATTCCGACTATGACCATCCGGCCATCCGAACGCAGGTCGGAACTGCGACCGCCTATCTCAGTAGGATCATTGAAGAGTGCTTCGATGTCGAACATATGCGAATGGCACGCGTACGCAATCTCGTCAAGGGACTTGTCATCCCGCACACTGATTTTCTGGAACTCTCCGAAGAAAAAGACCGGTACGTCCGCATCCTGATACCTCTCGAAACCAGCCTCGATTCATACCATACTGAGGAAAATTTCGGGGTCTTCCGGATGCGAAAGGGCGACATCTGGATACTGGAATCAACGGTTCCTCATGCGGCGCTCAACCTCACCACCGACAACCGCCGGATTCTGAGCCTCGATTTTCAGTATGCCGATATCCCAAACCCGCATTACTCTCTGATTTTCAAGGACCGATCAATCCACGACGAGACGGTCGCACCCGCACTGGTAGCGCGCACGAAGCTTGAGCCCGAAGACTTGCACGATTATCTGGAACTCCTGTCCGAGCGCTTCAAAGACAAGGACGACGCTGAACAGATACTGGTCAATCTGTCGGAAATCCAGTTGCGCTTCGACTCACCGGTCAGTGATATCTACCACAATCTAACCGCAGTCGCCCGACTGACTCAACGACACGACCTCATTGAGCATTGTGAAAAGATGCGGAAATTTTATATTGGATCGCGCGTGATGAACGAACGGTTCCCACTTCGCAAGGGCCTCTTCTAGGCATCAGCACCGATGCTGCCGGCGCGCTCTCGGGATTGTTCAATTTGCCCAAAGCGTCTCGGCAGCGTTTGCCGAAGGGATCTGCATCGTCAGGCCTATTCCCGTCCGCTCACACGACGCCAGAAACCTCCAAGCTTATGTCAGCTACACCTGGTGCTTCCACCGTCACGCCTTCGAGTGCGCTCGCACCGCACTTGCAGTTGCATGTTGCCACGCTCCTATTCGGTATCGCCGGAGTCATCGGCCGAGCGACATCTCTGTCTCCATTTACGCTCGTCGAGGCGCGCGCAAGCCTCGCCGCCTTCGCACTGATCTATGTTGCATGGATCAGGAAACTGCCTTTAGGGGTCGAACTCGCCCATCGCCTTTGGTTCGTTATGCTTGGGCTGCTACTTGCTTTCCACTGGTACAGTTTCTTCCATGCCATTCAGCTGTCCGGGGTAACGATAGGTCTTTTGTCCTTCTCGTCGTTCCCGATCTTCGTCGTGCTGCTCGCCCCTTATGTTGACCGGTCGCGTATGAGAAAGCGTGACCTCATACTTGTCCCAGTGATGCTGATCGGACTGCGTCTCATGTTGCCAGGGTCAGATATCGATCTTCACAATCTGGCAGGTCCATTGTGGGGATTGGCGTCCGGCTTAACGTTTGCAATTATGCAGATAGTCGGTCGCGTACTTGTTAAACACCATAGTCCGATCAAGGTTTCCGCGTACCAGAATGCGATTGCGGCTCTCGTTCTGTTGCCATTCATGGTGCATGCGGTGCTGCCCGAAACAGGTATTGAACTCGGTGAAATACTGTTCTTGGGCCTCTTTTGCACAGCGCTGGCCCATACGCTCTTTATTTCCGGAATGCGCTCCGTCACCGCGCAGACGGCGAGCATGTTTACCTATCTGGAACCAGTCTACGGAATCGGCATGGCAGCTCTGCTGCTCCACGAGATACCCAGTGTTCAGACGCTGTCCGGTGGTGTGATTATTCTCGCATCGGTTTTCCTAGCATCGAGGCCCGATGAGCGCTAAAAAAATCGTCCCGGTAGAACGCGCGATTAGTTGTGTAGGCGACAGGTTTCTCATGCAGAAGATTCTCTGAAGCTCATCCGGCGATCCACTGCCCATGCATTCGTAAGTGATGTGCCGCCCCCTCCCGCAATGGAGACTTCCTCGGCAATGCGGTCCACCTGGTCGACCCCCATGTCTGAAGCATACGTTCAACGCGCCATAGAGTCTGTCGTCCCCACTCACGCGGATATCCTCGACGGTCTTCGCGTCGCAAGCGGTCGACAGGCGGAAATGTACCTCCAGCCTTTAGTGTTTTCCGAATTGCTACGCCGCGAATTCATAGAATGCGAACGCCAGAAACGTCCTGCCTGCGAGCAAGGTGTTTGCGGTATTGATGGCGCGTATCTAAACGTCTCAATCACGGCGCGCGGATGTGCTGCGCTCGACTGGCTACTCAGCATCACGCGATCACCTCGATGGGAACAACTCCGGTGGATGCGCTACGGCGACTAAGTATGCGTACGCGGCGTATATCGCAATTCTCGAAACTGAGGCCGGACAGGCACCGCCAGTTAACCCGAGCGCTGTCGAGTACGAGGAGGTCTTAGCGTACGTAAAAGTCCGTTTCTTGAGGGCACCCCAAGTACTGTCGGACTTGCGGCGTGTCGGGGCCGCGATATCGCGACTGAGGCGGATGGCTCGGAGAAGTCAAATCTGGATTTGGCGCGGACCTTGGCACGATCACGATCGGAAGCGGCCCCCGTGTCGGTGCTAATTCGGTAAGCGTCGAGAACAGCACTTTCGACCTCAGGGGCGGTCGGTATCTCGACTAAGCTGGTGCGAACGCGGCGCTGTCATCGCCGGTTCGACGGCCCTGTCGCGCTCGACCATCAGCTCACGCCGGATGCGGACAGCGACACAAGCGGTGCTGTTAGCAGCCATCGGCGCGGCGCACCACGAGATGCGCATGTTCCAGCGACGCGAGCAGGCGCAGCACGGTGCTCTTATACAGGCGCGTGCGTCCCGCGAGCGCGCTCAATGACAGAACGGGCGTGCCGTTGCCGAAGGCAGCCAGCAGGGTCAGCGCACGGTCGACTGCTGCCACGCCGCCGGCTGCCAGATTGTCGTCGGCCAACGATGCGATGGCGGGCTGTTTGGACATCGTGTGTCTCCTCAGACGGACCGTTGCAGCAACGCTTCCACTACGCCGAAGCCGAGGTGATCCGCCGGATCGAGCTGCCGTAGTTGTGCGATCAACTGTGTGGCGGTCTCGCGTTCGCCGCGCCGCAGGCCGATGAAGGCGAGCGCCTTTAGCGTGAACAGCCAGAAGCGGGCGGGACCGGGCGCGTGGAGGTTCGCGTCGCCGGCTTGTACCATCTGCCAGTTCTCATTCAACCCGGCGGCATGCGCAGCTGCTATTGGTCCCAGATGGGCCGCGCGGCGGCGGCCGGTTCTCGGTGCAAGCAAACACATGTCGTTCTGGTCTGGCAATGACGATGTTCCTCAACCGAACTTGAACAGGATGCCGTGACCACCGCGCGGGTAGTCCCACTCGATATTCTGGTGGTCGGTACAGAGGATGCGGCAACTGCCGCATTCGAGGCAGCCGTCGGTGATCAGCGTCACCGCGCCGTTGCCTTCGGCCTTGTAGCACGAGGCCGGGCAGACGAAGGTGCAACTCTTCGCGCTGCATTCGCTCTGGCAGACGTCGGCATCCTTGATGTGGACGTGCGGCCGTCCTGCATCGACGCGATAACGGTTCTGGAACAGCTTTTCCTCTACGTTGACGGGTAGGGTGCTCATCGGAAGGCCCTCAGGAGTTTGTAGGCGTCACCCACGATGCCGGAAAGCGATCGGGCTGTGCGGAAGCTCGAAAAAATCTCGCGCTCCTTGCTTTTCTTGTCCTTACCGTCGACCGTGATCATCGTGCGCGCGGCGCGCGCCATGAGGTCGGGGTAGGTCGTGAAGAACTGCGGATTCTGGTGCAGCACGGCCGGCATGTCGCGGTACTTGTGCAGGTCTTTCATCACGAAGCTCTGATCGAGCGCGGCCTTGTAGGCCTTGAGCGTGCCGGCGCGGTAGCCGTGGCCCGCGGCTTTCGCGTGGATCACCGTTTCGGCGGCGAGGCGTCCCGTGGTCATCGCAAGATTCGATCCTTCTCGGTGCGCGGCGTTCACGAAACCGCCTGAATCGCCAACGATCATCCAGCCGTTGCCGTAGACCTGCGGGATTGCGTGAAAACCGCCTTCGGGAATCAGATGCGCGCAATACTCCTTCATCTCGCCGCCCGCAATCAGCGGCGCGATCGACGGGTGCTGCTTCATCTTTTCGAGGAGCACGTAGGGGCTCGTGCGGTTGGGGTTTTTCTTGAAGTCGCTCAGCATGCAGCCCACGCCTATGGTGAGCGATTCCTTGTTGGTATAGAGGAAGCCAGTGCCCATCATGCCGTCGGTGATCCTGCCGACCATCTCGATCACGACGCCGTCGTCCTCGCCGACGTTGAAGCGCTGGCGGATCGTCTCCTCCGGCATGAAGAGAATCTCCTTGACGGCGAGCGCAACGTTGCCGGCCCCGATCTCTCCATGAAAGCCCGCCTTGCGCGCGAGCGTCGAATTCACGCCGTCGGCGAGCACCACCACGTCGGCATAGACATCGCCGTGCTCGCGGTCGCACTGCACGCCGACCACCACGTCGCCGTCCATGATCAGTTCCTTCACCGTGGTCTCGCAGAGCAGCAGTGCGCCGGCTTCGCGCACTTTCGATGAAAACCACTTGTCGAACTGCGCGCGGATGATCGTGTAGCGGTTATAGGGCGGCTTGTTGTAATCCTCGCTGCGCACATGTGTACCGACAAACGACGTATCGTCGAGCATCCACATCCGCTGCTCGATGATGTGGCGCTCCAGCGGCGCATCGTCGCGGAAGTCCGGGATGATCTCTTCGAGCGCCTTCGCGTACAGGATCGCACCTTGAACGTTTTTGCTGCCCGGATACTCGCCGCGCTCGATCTGCAGCACTTCCAGACCTGCCTTGGCCATCGTGTAAGCGGCAGCGTTGCCGGACGGACCGGCGCCGACCACAATCACATCGAACTGTGAAGGTTTTCTCATCGTGATTCTCCTCAGGCAGCCTGCTTGCGGCGCCGGGTCAAATGCTCCACAAAAGCCTGCTTCAGCGCGGGCAACACTTGCAACGCATTGCCGACAATCCCGTAGTGTGCAAAATCGAAGATGGGCGCGTTCGGATCGGTGTTGATCGCCACGATCACGTCTGCGCTTTCCATGCCCACGCGGTGCTGGATCGCGCCGGATATGCCGGCGGCGATGTAGAGCTTGGGCCGCACCGTCTTGCCGGTCTGTCCCACCTGGCGCTCCCCCTCGACCCAGCCGGCCTGCACGCATGGCCGGGTCGCACCCACTTCGCCGCCGAGCACGTTCGCCAGATCGAACGCCAGCTGGAAGTTCTCCGGGCTCTTCAACCCCTTGCCGCCGCTCACGATCACATCGGCATAGGGCAGGTTGATCCGGTTGCTGCTCGCATCCGGGATAAAGTCGAGCAGCCTCGTGACGATATCCGTCTCGATCATCCCCAGCGTTCCATGGACGATGTTGCCGGTGCGTTCGGCGTCGCGCAGCGGCATCGGCATCACGCGCGGGCGCACCGTCGCCATCTGCGGACGGTACGCGAGCGTCATGATCGTGCACAACAGCGAGCCGCCGAAGGTGGGGCGCGTCGCCGCCAGCGCCCGCGACGCGGGATCGATGTTGAGTTCGGTGCAATCGGCGGTCAGCCCGGTCAGCAAGGTCGTCGCTACGGAGCCGGCGAGGTCGCGGCCCATCGACGTCGCGCCCAGCAGCAGGATCTCGGGCTGATGCCGGTTGACGAGGTCGGTCAGCCCTTTCGTGAACGGCTCGTTGCGATAGCCTTGCAAGACCGGGTCGTGGACGATGTACGCATCGTCCGCGCCGTAAGTGAAGGCTTCTGCGGCGAACTGTTCGAGCGGTTCATTCGCGCCGCCGAGCACCGCGATGCCCACTCGGCTGCCGAGCGTGTCGGCCAATTTGCGCGCTTCACCGAGCAGTTCCCACGAGACGCTGTGCACGTGTCCACGGTCGTGCTCGATAAAGACCCAGACGCCTTTGTAGGCCTTCAGGTGTTCCGGCAGTTCGAGGTTGCGTCCTGCGCGGCCGGCGGGTTTCTTCGCGGTGGCGGCGGGTGCGTTCATGACCCCTCCTTCATCAGCAGGTCAGCTTCCAGGGTAGGATGGCGCGTGAAGATCTTTTGCAGCAGGTTCACCGACACGTCGCACAGACTCGATGCGTCGAGGTCGAGCATCTCCGCTTTCTCGCTGCGCGGCGTCGGTCCAAAGACTTTTCTGACCGCTGTCGGCGAGCCCTTCAGGCCGATCTTGCTGAGGTCTTCGATGCCGGCCTGTTCGCAGTTCCATTTGTGCACCGGATAGCCGGCCGCATGAATCATCGCGGGCAGCGTCGCAAAACGCAGTTCGTTGGTGTTCTCCAGCATTGTGATCAGGCACGGCAGCGCAGTCCTGAGCACCTGCACGCCGCCCTCGGCGCGTCGCTCGACGGTGATCGTGCGCGCATCGAGAGCGGTCTCGACGATGCGCGACACGTAGGTCAGCAGTTGCAGCCCGAGGCGTTTGGCGATACCGGGGCCGACTTGCGCGGTGTCGCCGTCGATCGTCTGCTTGCCAGTGAACACGATGTCCACCGCCTGTTCCTTCGCGATCTGCTGGATACCCGCTGCCAGCGCGTACGACGTAGCGAGCGTATCCGCGCCAGCGAATGCACGGTCGGTGAGCAGCACGGCGTCGTCCGCGCCGAAGCTGATGCACTTGCGCAGCGCTTCCTCGGCCTGCGGCGGGCCCATGCAAAGCAACGTGACCTTGCCGCCGAAGCGGTCCTTCAGTCGCAGCGCCTCTTCGAGTGAAAACAGGTCATACGGGTTGACGATCGCCGGAACACCCTGGCGCATGATCGTGTTGGTGACCGGATGAACGCGGATCTGCGTCGAGTCCGGGACCTGCTTGATGCAGACGACAATGTGCATGGTCTTAACGATGTGCATGGTCTTGCTCCACCTTTCAGGCAAGGGTGCGCGCGGGCAGCGACGCGCGCAGACTGTCGAGTGAAACGTGCTGCCGCCCATTTGTGTCCTGGAACACCTTGAACACTTTTTCCTGCGCCGGCGTGGAGGTGACGAAGTCGCCGTAAGCCTTCAGCAGCAGCGCGTGATATGACGCGAACAGGGCGGGCTCGTCGCCTTCCGGCAGCGTGTCCTGTTGCTGGATGTACTGAAAGAAGCGCTTGAGGATGTGCAGTCGACTCACGTTGACGACCTTCTGGTCGAACGGAATGCCGAAGAACTGCAGGAAGTCCTCGGCTGAGGACAGCGTCTTGAGTTGCTGGACAAAGCTTTCCATCGCGTTTACTCCTTGCAAGCGGATGAGGATAGGTATGGACAGAGCGTCGGCTCGGCGAAGTACTTGTCGCAGGCGCCGCTGGTGGCGCACGGCGTCGTCGTGCCCGACTGTTCGGGTCCGCGCGACGCACTTCGTGAAGCCGACCACAACGCCGCTCATGACAATTCTCCGACGGTGTAGCGCAACTCGATCAGGAAGCGATACAGGTCGGCGGCGCTGGGCGTTTGCTTGTGCTGGGTGGCATGGTGGCGGATACGGGTCAGCAGCAGCACGAGCAGCTTTTCACTGACGGCCAGGCCGAGCGCGTCATAAGCCCGGCGCACGCTTTGCGAACCCGAATGCTTGCCGAGCACGACCGAGCGTTCGCGACCGAGTTCGGCGGGATCGAAGCTCTCGTAGGTCGATGCATTCTTCGCGAGCCCGTCTGTGTGGATGCCGGACTCGTGCGTGAATACGCTGGCGCCGACAATGCTTTTGTTGAGCGCGACCGGGCGTCCTGAAGCCCGTTCGACAAGCCGCGAGATGCTCAATAGCGCGGTCGTGTCGACGCCGGTGTTGCGACCCATGATATGACGCACGCCCATCACGATCTCCTCCAGCGCGGCATTTCCGGCGCGTTCGCCGAGACCATTGACAGTGGTGTTGGAGTGGGTTGCGCCGGCGCGCAGTGCGGCAAGGGTGTTCGCGGTCGCGAGCCCGAGGTCGTTGTGCGCGTGGATTTCGATTTCCAGATCGACCGCGTCGTGCAATCGCGCAATCGCTTCATAGGTCGAAAAAGGATCGAGGACGCCGAGCGTGTCCGCAAAGCGGATGCGTTGCGCACCGCACTGTTGCGCGTGCCGCGCCACGTCGGCAAGGAACGAGGGGTCCGCGCGCGAGGCATCCTCCGCGCCCAGCGAAACCTTGCGGCCGCTCTTGACGGCGGCGCTGATCACGCGATTCACCTGCGCGAGCACCCACGAGCGCGGCTGGTGCAATTTGTGTTGAAGGTGGATATCGGACACGGGAATCGACAGGTGAATGATGTCGGGATTGCAGCACAAGGCCGACGCCAGGTCCGCGTCGGTGAGACGGCCCCAGACCATCAGATTGGCGTCGAGATTCAGCGCGACGATGGTCTGGATGCAATCGATTTCCTCGGCACCCATCGCGGGGATACCGATTTCCAGTTCGGGTACGCCGGCGCTTGAGAGCGCCTCGGCAATCGCGCATTTTTCGGCAACCGTGAATGCGACACCAGCGGTCTGTTCGCCGTCGCGCAGTGTGGTGTCGTTGATGATCGGATTCGACACGGGAAGTTGTCCTTTAGGCATTTGAACATACGGTTTGCAAGTACTGCGCCATGCACGGTTAGTGCGAATAGCCGCTTGCCGCGGGGCTTTCCAGTGTTCGCTGGCGCTGTGATGAAGCGGTTCCAACGAAGACCTGTCGCGAATGTCCTGTTTCGAACAGCCAGGTGTAGCGATGAACACGGCGCTGCAGAAAGCGATGCGCGATGCGATGGGCGTGGTCAGCCAGGACGTGCGGACGCGGCGATGACCGCTATGGCGCTTGAAGAGGCCGCACAGCGCTAAGGACGCATGCCCTCAATGCTCACGCGCGAGCTCGCGCGTATGTGGCGGCAGTTCGATCGTCAGGTCGGCGTCGCGCAGCTTCACGCAGCACGCGAGACGCGATTGCAGGTCAAGGCCCCACGCATTGTCGAACTGGTTGTTCTCCTCGTCGTCGGGAGGCGCCAGTGAGATTTTCATGATTGCATCACACGGAAAACGAACTGCCGCAGCCACAGGTGCTCTGCGCATTGGGGTTGTGAATGACGAAGCGCGAACCTTCCAGGCCGTCTTCATAGTCGACGCGCGCGCCGGGCAGGTATTGCTGGCTCGTCGAATCGACCAGCAGCGTGACGCCGTCCGTGACGGTCTGCATGTCGTCGTCCGCCACCTGGTCGTCGAACGCGAAGCCGTACTGCAAGCCCGAACACCCGCCGCCGGATACGTACAGCCGCAGCTTCAGGTTGGGATTGCCTTCTTCCTCGATCAGCGAGGCCACTTTCGCAGCAGCCTGAGGCGTGAATTCGAGTAGGTCGGGCATGACGCCGGGTGTGGCGGCAGCCGGTTGGGTGAGCGTTTCCATGGAGGTTCCTCTCAGGCTTGAATGGACTCACTTCGGGTTAGACGAGCAGGTCGGTTGCTCGGCGAGTTACAGGTCGTCGGCTGCTGCGCCTCGAATCGTCTGGCGCGAGCGAAAGTCAGACACGACCGCCTTGATCGCGTCCTCGGCGCGAGAATCGAGCAGTGGATCTCGACCGGCGGCAATGGCAGTTCCTCGACGATCTGATGCGTGCACAACGTCCCCGAGCGCATGCCGCGCTCGTGGACGCCGCCGTGCATTTGGCGCGCGATCCGCATGCGCGGCCGGAGCTCCACGAGGTCCAGACAATCTCGTGCGGGTCCCCGTTGACGAGCGAGCTGACCTGCTCGCGGGCCAGTTCCACCGCTTCTTCGCCGACCCGGCCGTAGGCATGCGAACGGCTGGCGGGATTGCCGTACATCTCGCTCAGGTAAGGCCGCATGCGTCTGATCACACGCGGATCGACCGGCGTGGTGGCGGCATGACCCAGATGCACGGGGTTGAAGCTGCGCGGATGGAGGCCGGTATTCACGCGTTGGAAATCCGACATTGCAGGCTCCTGAAAGCGGGGTAATGCGACCTTCAGGGCAACTTTCATGCCAGTGGATTTTCACGCTCTAGTGGCCTCTTTCAACTGGGCCGCTGTTGTTTCGCTGTTGTTTTTGTGTCGATGCGCCCGACGAGTGAGGATTGCCGCCGTTCTTTTTGTCGGATTTGTCGTTACGCGCGCTGGATTGACATGCGCGATGGCTGAATCGTCAGGCGTAGAAATGCGCTTACTTCAAACGCTGTGTCTTTGGGTCGATCGTGCGCCTTGCGCCGGTACATCGAAAGCGCGCAGCGCACGAAGGGGAAGTCAACGGTGAATATTCAGGCAAGCGTTGGACGGCGTCTACGAGGTGAGCAAGACGCTGGTTTCGTCGCTCGATGTGGCGAAAGCCTTCCGCGAGTCCCTGAACTATCTTGTGCAGACGATGGAGTGGCGGCGCGCCTTTGTGGTGCTGGCCGAACCGGACGGGCAACTGCGCGGCCTGAGCGCTACGGGTCTTTCGCGTGACGAGCAGCAGCGGACGACCGCACGTTCGCGACATCGCAAGCCGGGGAAGCCGGAGGGTGAACGCGAACGATTGATCTGGTTTGTGCGGGTCCATCTCGCTGGTTCGGAACATGCTGTCCGGGTCGTGTGAGATTTGTCGCAACACCGACACGACGCAACGAAATTGTAGGGATACGTCGCGCGCCGGAATCAAACAGAACTGCGAAATATATCCTAACTCGTTGATTCCTGGCGTTCTTGTCGAGTGGCATGGATCTGGCTCTATGGCTTGCGCGCGGCCGCCGTTGGTTGCGAGGAGATATCCATGCAAGCGAGTTCAAATGCGAGCGACTTGCCCGCAGCGGCCTATATCAGCATCGGGCAGATTAAATCGCTCGGCGTGAAGATCGAAGACCCGTCCACCGGTGGCGGCTGCGGCACGCACGGTGGCGAGGGTAAGGCCAGCTGCGGCGCGTCGGGTAGTCTCGACGACATGCCGCCGAACATCTGGGAGAAGGTCAAGAATCACCCATGCTACTCGGAAGAAGCCCATCATCACTATGCGCGCATGCATGTGGCGGTGGCGCCGGCTTGCAACGTCCAGTGCAACTACTGCAACCGCAAATACGACTGCGCGAACGAGTCGCGTCCCGGCGTGGTCTCTCAGAAGCTAACGCCGCAACAGGCAGTGAAGAAGGTCGTGGCGGTCGCAAGCGAGATTCCGCAGATGACGGTACTTGGCATCGCCGGTCCCGGTGATTCGCTGGCGAGCCCGAAGAAGACCTTCGAGACGTTCCGGATGCTGCAGGAACAGGCGCCGGACATCAAGCTGTGCCTGTCGACCAATGGCTTGGCGTTGCCCGACTTCGTGGACGAAATCTGCAAGTACAACGTCGACCACGTGACAATTACCATCAACATGGTCGACCCGGCGGTGGGCGAGAAAATCTATCCGTGGATTTTCTGGAAGCACAAGCGCGTGACCGGTTACGAAGCAGCCTGCATCCTTCATGACCGGCAGATGAAGGGTCTCGAGATGCTCACCGCACGCGGCGTGCTGACCAAGATCAACTCGGTGCTGATTCCCGGCATCAACGAGGAGCACCTGATCGAGGTCAACCGCGACGTCAAGAAACGCGGCGCGTTCCTGCATAACATCATGCCGCTGATCTCGGAGCCCGAGCACGGCACGCACTTTGGCCTGAACGGCCAGCGCGGACCGACTGCGCGGGAACTGAAGGTTGTGCAGGACGCCTGCATGGGCGGCGCCAACCTGATGCGTCATTGCCGCCAGTGCCGCGCGGATGCGGTTGGCCTGCTGGGCGAGGACCGCAGCGAGGATTTCACGCTCGACAAGATCGAGCAGATGGAAGTGGTCTACGACCTCGACCGCCGCCGTGAATACCAGAAGCGCGTCGAAGCCGAGCGTCAGGCGCAGCACGACGCGAAGCAAGAAGCGCTGGCTGTCTCTCGCGAGATCGACGTCGCCGACGACATGAAGGCGCTGGTCGCGGTCGCAACGAAGGGCGGCGGCCGGGTCAACGAGCACTTCGGCCACGTCACGGAGTTTCAGATCTTCGAGGTCTCGGCAGCCGGAGCGCTGTTCGTCGGCCATCGCCGGGTGGACCTGTATTGCCGGGGCGGTTACGGCGACGACGAGCAACTACCGTCGGTCGTGCGCGCGCTCCACGACTGCCACGCGGTGCTGGTCGCGAAGATCGGCGCCTGCCCGAAAGACG
Source organism: Paraburkholderia sp. HC6.4b (assembly GCF_014200875.1). Taxonomy (NCBI): domain Bacteria; kingdom Pseudomonadati; phylum Pseudomonadota; class Betaproteobacteria; order Burkholderiales; family Burkholderiaceae; genus Paraburkholderia; species Paraburkholderia sp. HC6.4b. The sequence continues at coordinate 143,007 of NZ_JACHDC010000017.1, read as the reverse complement.
AACTGGCGCATGCGGGCATCGAGCCGGTCGATCAGTACGTCGGCGAATTTATCGAAAAAGCGGTGCTTGCTTGGTTCAACGACTACCGCAGTCGCATCGCCAGCGGCGCCATCGTGCACCGGGACCGCGGCGATGCTTCGATCCGCCAGGGTGCTTACACCTCGTCAGCCTCAGCTGCGTGACACCCCACACCCTTCCAGACAGGACAACAGCCTCCATGCCTCTGAAGATTATTGCGTCCACCTGTACGGGATGCTCGGCCTGCGAACCGGAATGCCCCAATGTGGCGATCAGCGAGAAAGGCGGCGTGTTCGCGATCGACCCCAAGAAATGCACCGAATGCGAAGGCCACTTCGACGACCCGCAGTGCGTCGCCGTGTGTCCCGTGGACGGCTGCATCGTTCAGGTTTGAGTCTGGCTCGTGGCCGGGCCGGCCATTCATCCATCAGGAGACTACCCATCATGCTGTCCAACGTAACTGTTACGAGCGCCGCCGAGAAGTTCATGCGTCGTATCGTGCGCTTTTCGGGCCTGCCGGCTGGCGCCGGCTTTCGTCTGGTGGTGAGCGCCGGCGGCTGTTCCGGCTATACCGCGAAATTCACCGCCGAGCCGGCGCTGCAACCAGGCGAACAGGAACTCGACATCAACGGCCTGCGCGTATTCCTGCCGGCTGAGAGCCGGCTGATGCTCGAAGGCATAACGATCGATTTCGCCGACACGCCAACCCAGTCCGGCTTGATCTTCTTCAATCCGAACCAGGCCGCTTGTGGTTGCAGCAGTGCGGAGTCGGCGCCGCCGGGCGTGGCGACCATCGATGTCAGCGCGATTGGCCGCGGGCGGCCGCCGCTGCCGCGTCAGATCTCCTGAAGAGGAGCGATGGCGATGGAGTCTGGCGACCGTGCCCTCGACGACGCAATGACCGCGTTTGCGCAGAGCGCGATTGGCGGCGGCTTCCCGTCAGGCGTCAATGCATTGATCGCCGAGGCGGGTCGGCTGCGCGAGCGCCCCGACGAGGCGCTCGCGCTGTTGCAACGCGCCCGAGCCGCCGCGCCGCGCCATCCGGTGCCGTTGATCGCGCTGTACCGCTTTTACTTCTACGGCCATCAATTGGCGCAGGCGCGTGCGATCGGCGAAGACGCGCTGGCGGTCGCTCGCACCGCGCTGGGCTCAAATTTCGGCGACGAACCGCTTGCGGCCGCGATCGTGACCACGCGTTATGACGCGGCCGCGCGTTTTTATCTGTTCACGCTGAAAGGCCTCGCGTACCTCAACATGCGTCTCGGCGACTTTGAAGAAGCGCGCATGCTACTGCGCGAATTGCGCCGGCTCGATCCCGAAGACCGGGTGGGCGGCGCGCTGCTTTCGCAGGTCTTGGATCGTCATGAGACCGGCGTCGGGTCCGACGATGCAATGGATGCGCTGAGTGAGTATCCGACGCGCGGCTGGACGGGGACGCAAGCATGAGCGTACAGAACGTGCGCGTACCAGGCGGCGACATTGCACCGCGTCGCTGGCAGGGCGGCCCGCTCGACTGCGCCGGCTGCGGGTATGTGCGGTTCCGCGAGTTGCCGGCGGAGCACGGTTGTGGGCCAGGTCACGCGTGCATGCAGGATGCGTACGCGCGCCGCATCGAGCGCTTCTTTCACTGGCATCCTGAACTGGCCAACGAGCAGCTTGCGCATCCGTACTTCGAGGTGCGCGCAATCGCCGCGAGTCACGCCGATGTCTTTTGTCTGCCCGCATTGCTCGGCGACCCGGACGCAATGGTCCGGCTGCAGCTCGCGTTGCGATTGCCGCAGGCGCAACTGGCGCGCCTGATCCACGATCCGCATCGCGAGGTGCGGATTCGCGTGGCGCAGCGCCTGTCGTCTGCTGCATTGGTCGGCATGCGGGGCGATTCCGACTACGGCGTGCGCGAATGGGTGGCGCAGCGTCTGCCGCTCGCGCTGCTGCCGCAGATGATCGGCGACCCTGATTGCGTATTCCGGATGCGATTGGCCGAGCGTCTTGAGATGCCCGCGCTGCTGCGTATTGCCGACGACAGCGAGGCCGAGGTACGCCGCATCGTCGCCGAGCGTCTGCCCGCGACGCTGCTATCGCGCCTCGCGTTCGATCCCGATTGGCGAGTGCGCTGGGAAGTCGCGGGGCGCGCCGCTGGCGAAATCGTGGCGTCGCGGGTGGACGACGCGGACGAAGAGGTGCGCGCGCTCGCGCGGCAGCGCCGGCAGTCGGGCGAGGTCGCGAACCTGATGACCACTGGACAGACGCAACGATCAGCGGGAGCGAAGCATGGCTGACATCAACCGCGACGACGACCTGATCGAGGTCGCGTTTCCCCCGCGCTTCAACTACGGCGAGCGCGTGATCGCACGCGCGGTGATCCGAAACGACGGCACCTACAACGGCAAGGACATCGGCGAAGTGCTGGTGAACAAGGGCGAGTTCGGCTACGTCACCAGCATCGACACCTTCCTTCAGCGGTTCTATATCTACGCAGTGGAGTTCGTCGAGAGCGGCCACCGTGTCGGCATGCGCGCGAAAGAGCTATGCACGCTCGACAACCTGCCGGACGACGTGCTGCAAGGCTTGGGCGAGCGGGCCGAAGCGCTGCACAAGATCGGCACACGGGTCCAGCCGGAAACGTCGCAACCGCAGGAGCCGTCAGCATGAGTATCGAACCGGTTCAGCCTGCTTATCAGTGGGGCATGCGCGTGATCGCGCTGGATGACCTGTGCAACGACGGCAGCTTTCCGGAGCGCGGCCAGGACGATTGTCTGGCCGAGGCGGGTACGGTCGGCGAAATCGTCAACGTCGGCCGGGTGGTTGAGAGCGGCGAGCCGGTCTATCTGGTGGAGTTCGGCAACTGTGTCGTCGGATGCACGGAGAATGAAATTGCGCCCGCACCCGCCGGCCTGCTACCCGAAGAAGGAGCCATGTCATGACGGTTCAGGCGAGCGCGCCAGAAGCGGCGCCGCCGCGCGACGGTTTGCGCGCGGGCCGCCCGTTCGACCTGACCCAGCGCCAGATCGAGCAAGCGTTGCGCGAGCGTACCCGCTACCGCTATGTGGTGCCGCGCGTGCTGCGCGACGGGCAGGGGTTCCGTGTCGAGAGCCCGTGCTGCTCCCGCAATGTCGACGCGAATGGCGGGCTGATCGACATAGCCTGGCTCACGCGCGACGAAGATGGTATGTGGCACCTGAGCGCGCGCGATCATGCGTCGCAGCGATGGATGCCCCAGCATGAGAGCACCGACCTGGCCGAGCTGCTGGACACGCTGTGCATCGATCGCGAATGCCTGTTCTGGCCGTGAAGCAAACTAACGGAGCCGGGCGACGATCTATCTCGACCACAACGCGACCATGCCGCCAACCTCCGCCGTGGCAGGCGATGTGGTCCATCCTGACGGATGTGTGGGGCAACGCGTCGTCGCAGCATGCCGTCGGTCAGCAGGCGAAGGGCACGCTCGCTGCGGCCCGCGCGACGATCGCGCGAGCGCTCGGTTGCAAGCCCGCAGAGTTGATCTTCACCAGCGGCGCCACCGAAGCCAATCACCTGGTCGTGTGCGGGCTGCACGCGGCGGCGCCGGAGGGCCGGCACCGTGGCGTATTCAGCGCGATCGAACATGCGGCGCACCTGAAGCTGGCGCGTGCGCTGGCTGCACACTGCTGGAGGAAGCAGCGCATCCCGCTTGAACCTGGTTTGAACCTGTCATCAATCTCCGGAGTCCGCAACCATGAAAGTCATGATCCGCAAGGACAGCAAGGGCGCGCTGAGCGCCTACGTGCCAAAGAAGGACCTGGAAGAGCCCATTGTCGCGATGGTGCAGCCCGGGATGTGGGGCGGTCTCGTCACGCTCGCGAACGGCTGGCAACTCGAATTGCCCGCGATGGCCGACGATACGCCACTGCCCATCACGGTCGAAGCGCGGCGTATTGCGGGCGTGGAGGAGTGAGATGAGCCTGAACGCCGAGCAATTGGACTTCGCGGCGGACCTGCTCCGCACGGCACCGACGCTACGCGACGCCGCCGCGCAATGGCACGAACGTTATCCCGAGGTGCGCACAATGCATGTCAGCGCAACGGCGATGCGCGACGAGACAGCAGCGCTCCGGTTCGGTGTGCGCAGTATCTATCTCGCGATATCGGCCGGGTATTACAGGACCATCACGCAGCGGCCTGAAGAGGCCGATGCGTTGATCCTGACTGAGGACAAGGCGCATGGAAATCGATGAGATCGCGCTGAGCGAACCGGCTTGCGCGGCGCGCGAGATCGATCTCGTCAACGCGGTGCTGCAATCCTCGCGTTGGAGCGACGGGCCGATGCTTGATTCGTTCGAGCGCGCGTTTGCGGGCTGGGTTGGCCGGGAGTATGCGGTCGCGGTCGCGAGCGGCACGCTCGCCACCTGGATTGCGTTGCGCGCGACGGGGATCGGCCCGGGAGACGAGGTGGTCTGCGCGTCGCACACCTGGCATCAGGTGGCGCAGGCGATCACGCTGGCGGGAGCCGTGCCGGTGTTCGCCGACATCGACTACTGGAGCAGTTGTCTGAGCGCCGAAAAAGCCGCGCAGAAGATCGGCCCTCGCACGCGCGCGATCCTCGCCGGCAATACCAACGGCCACCCGGCCGCGTGGGCGCTGCTGCGCGAACTGGCCGACGCGCAGCGCTTGCGGCTGATCGAAGACAGTACTGAGGCGTTGGGCTCGCGCTACCGGGGCCGCAACGTCGGCTGTTTCGGCGACGTATCAGTGTTCGACTTCTCCAGCCCGTCCGCGCTGTGCACAGGAGCGGGCGGCATGCTCGTCACCGACGATGACGAACTCGTCCATGAACTGCGCTATCTGCGCGAGCGGCGCGTCACGGACCGCGCGTCCGTCTCGGTCGGCTCGCGGGTGCCGCTGCAGGCGGGCATCAGTGATCTGACCGCCGCGCTCGGTCTCGCGCAACTGGCCGAACTCGACACGCGCCTCGCGCAGCGAAAGCAGGTCGAGACCTGGTATCACGAAGAGATGCAAAGCTTCGAAGGGATCAAGCCGGCCTACGTGGCCGAGGACGTCGAAGAAGTGCACTGGATGCTCTATGTTGTGCATTTGGGCAAGCGTTTTACGCAGAGCGCGCGCGCCCAGATGATCGACGACATGAAATCTTGCGGCATTGAGACGGTGGCCTACAGCCATCCGCTGCATCAGCAGTTCCACTACATGAACGCGGGCGATGCGATCGGCCGCAAGAGCGGCCTGTTGCCCGACACCGAGCGCATCGGCGATCGCGCGCTGGCGCTGCCGCTGCACACGCTACTCGACACCGACCAGGTCAAGTACATCGTCAAGACGCTGAAAGACACCGCGACCAACGTGGGCGCCGGCGCTGCCATTTATCTGTGAGACGCACTGCATGACCGTTTCAGTCCAGACCATCGCCGAACGCCTGTGTGCGGGCGGCGTCATTCCGTACCTGGGACCAGCGCTGCTCGCGCTGTGCCCCGATACGGCCGTCCCTGCCACGCCGCTCGCGCTCGCCGAAATCATCACGGCCAAGGTCAGCGTGCTGCACAAGATCCGCACCCGGCTGACCCAGGCGGCGCAGTTCATCGAAAACTTCAAGCATCGCAAGTCGCTGGTGAGCGTCATGAATGAGGCCTTCGCCATGACGCCGACGCCGTCGGCACTGCATTGCGCGCTGGCGGCGATCGGCGCCGGGCTGGTTGTCGACAGCTGGTCCGACGACACCTTCGCCTGCACGCTGGCGCAGGCGCGGGCCGCAGGGCGGCTGGGCGCAGTTGCAGGGGCTGTCGCAGGCCGAGCATTTCGGCCATTGGTTCGCGGCCTATAGCGCAGACGGCGCGTTGCTGGATGACGTGCCGGCCTCGGGCGCGCTGCTCTACAAGCCGGCAGGACGTTTCCGTCGTGGTCATCGAAGCGCGCGAGCGCGAGGGCGGCCGTGCTGACGCAATGTTGCGAAGCCACGCGTCGAGATACGGGCAGATGCCCTTCGCGCGTTCCAGCGGGCTGTCGGCGGTGGCCTGATCCAGCGTGCCGGCCATGAAGACGGTGAGACTGAGTGCCATCCCGTAGGCGCCCTCGAGGTTCATCTACATCGACAGCGCGATTCCCGGTTGGGCTCAGCGCAGCAGCTTGCGGCGCTCGGCCGGCGAATAGTTGCTAAGGTGCCCTTCGCGCGCCGCCTGACGCCGTGCGCGGGAGATGATCGCGCGGCTCTTGCCGGGCGAGGCCGGCGCGCTGACCTGCTTGTCCAGCACGGTGCCGCCGCATTGCGGGCAGACGGGCGTGTGGCCGGCGCGCACCAGCGTTTCGAATGCGTGGCCGCAGGCCGCGCAGCGGTAGTCGTACAGGGGCATAGTGACCAGATCTCCGTTTCAGGTGGATGGGGCGCAGCGGATCGCCCGTTGGTGCGAGCTGTGGTCTGTCATTGCGCGCTCGCTAGAACTTCATCCCGACGCCTATTCCCAGTACCAGTGGGTCGATGTCCAGCCGGCCCAACGAACTATCGCCGACCGAGGCGTCCGTGTGCATCCAGATCTTCTTGATATCCGCGTTGAGAAAGACGGTCTTCGTGATCTGCACGTCGACGCCAGCCTGCACCGCCGGACCGAAGCTGCTGCGTGACACCTGGATGCCTTCGGAGCCCGCGCTCAGGCCGTCGTTGTAGAAGTACGTGTAGTTGACCCCCGCGCCGACATACGGTCGGATCATGCCAGCATGGTTGAAGTGATATTGCAGCAGCAGCGTCGGTGGTAGCACGTTCACGCCACCGAGATCGCCGAGGCCGGACGTCACGTGATGCCGCGAGGTGGCGAGAATCAGCTCGATGCCGATCGCGTCGCGGATCATATAGGTCAGGTCCAACTCCGGCACGAATGCGTTATTGACACCCACGCCGAGCGACGACAACGTGCCGCTGGTGTGAACGTCCGGCTCGATCGAGATGGCACGCAGACGCACGAGCACGTCGCCGGCGTGGATCCCATCAGCCGTCACCTCGCCTGCCATCGTGCTTCCGTTCGCGCTGACGTCATCCGCGTATGCCAGCACTTCGAACAAACCGGTAGCGCACAGGCTTGCCACGATCATGACGGCCTTAATCATGTGCTTCATCGCTTTCCCCTTGTTGACGTATGCGGGGAATTGTCGACGCGCAAATCAGGGCTGCCCTTGCGCAGGGTCAACCGGTCCCGATCCCGAAGTCAAGATGCGACACCGGGTCACGCGTAGGAATGTCGAGATAGCGGGAGCCTTGAGGCCGGACTATTGGCCTTCAACCGCATTGACTGGTACCCAAGATGTTTCTCGCACCCGGAGACACCGATTTCGCAGCCATTGCCGGACTGGCTGCAGCCGCCGAACGGCACGCAGATCACTCTGCTACTTCTGCGCATGCAACAAGGTCATTACGCACGACCATGGCTGCAGCGCCAGATATCTGAGCTACCTCGTTCGTGAGATGGACCTGGTCGCGTCACATCTCGGACCTGACCGGCGAACCGTGCAGCTACATCTGGGAGATGGAACGCCGACCTTCTTCCGTGTTGCGGAGCTCGAAGAGCTTGTCCAGCAACTGCAGAACCGCTTCGCGTTCTCGATCGACGCAGAACTTGCCATCGAAATTGATCCGCGAACCGTCAGCACCAAAACGCTTTCACCACTCGCGCGCCTCGGCTTGAACCGAGCGAGCTTCGGCGTACAGGACTTTGCTACCGACGTTCAGCAGGCTGTCAATCGCATCCAGCCACTCGATGTGGTGGAACGCGCACTCAGCGGCGCACTGCGTCAGTGCACCGCACCCCGCCGCTTTGTTCGTCCTTGATCGACATCAATCACAAAGCTGGCCGGTTGTCGGACCATGACACTGCGAGTGTGATGCCGCATGCGTCAAGCCAGCTTCAGGTCAAAAGTGCCACAACCCGGACTTAACCACTATGACAGACAGAAAAGCCTTAAGGAAACGGTCGATAGCCATCGTCACGACATTGAGCGCCTGTCTATCGGGATGTGGTCTGACTGTGCTTGATCCAAAAGGGAGCGTCGGCGCGGCCGAGAAGTCGCTGATCGCCACCGCCACGTGGGCGATGCTGATCGTCGCGATCCCGGTGATCCTGCTGACGCTGTTCTTCGCGTGGCGCTACCGTGCGTCGAACCGTCACGCGGTCTATGCACCCAAATGGGCGCACTCGACGGCGATCGAGATCGTCGTCTGGACGATCCCCGCCCTGATCATCCTGTACCTCGGTATCCTGACCTGGCGCACCACACATGAGCTCGACCCGTACCGGCCGCTGCAGTCGAGCGTGAAGCCGATCGACGTCGAGGTGGTCGCGCTCGACTGGAAGTGGCTCTTCATCTACCCGGACCTCGGCATTGCGTCGGTGAACCAGCTCGCCGTGCCAGTCGATACGCCGGTAAATTTCCGGATCACGTCCGATTCGGTGATGAACTCATTCTTCATCCCGCAACTCGGTACCCAGGTGTATGCAATGGTCGGCATGCAGACCCGTCTGCACCTGATCGCGGATGCACCGGGAAATTTCGAAGGCATGTCCGCCAACTTCAGCGGCAAGGGATTCGCCGACATGAAGTTCCGTACGCTCGCGACGAGCGCCACCGACTTCGACGCATGGGTGCGGAAGGTCAAGGCTTCGCCGGACCGCCTGAGCATGGACGAATACGCCGAAGTCGCGAAGCCGAGCGAGAAGCAGTCGGTACGCTACTTCTCAACGATCGACCAGTACCTGTTCCGCAACATCGTTGCCCGATACAACAACGGCAACGTCACGGCCTTCCGCGACGCCGCCTGTCGCACGCAGACCACGGAGTAAGCCATGTTTGGAAAACTCACGCCCGGCGCGATTCCGTTCGATCAGCCGGTCATCATGGGCGCGGCCGCGTTCATGGCGCTCATCGTGCTGGCGGTCATCGTCACGCTCACGAAGCTCGGCCGCTGGAAGTGGCTCTGGACCGAGTGGCTGACAAGCGTCGATCACAAGAAGATCGGCATCATGTACATCATCGTCGCGGTGCTGATGCTCGTGCGCGGTTTTGTCGACGCCGTAATGATGCGGCTTCAGCTCGCGATCGCGTTTCACGGCCCGGGTTACCTGCCGCCGCACCACTACGACCAGATATTCACCGCGCACGGTGTCATCATGATCTTCTTCATGGCGATGGCGCTGATGGTCGGCCTCTTCAATCTTGTCGTGCCGCTGCAGATCGGCGCGCGCGACGTCGCCTTCCCGTTCCTGAATTCGCTGAGCTTCTGGATGACGGCGATCAGCGCGATCCTGATCAATCTGTCGCTCGTGATCGGCGAGTTCGCGCAGGTCGGCTGGCTCGCGTATCCACCGCTGTCGGAGCTGCAGTTCAGTCCCGGCGTCGGGGTCGACTACTACATCTGGAGTCTGCAGCTCTCCGGCGTCGGTACGCTGATTACCGCGATCAACTTCTTCGTGACGATAGTCAAGCTGCGCGCGCCCGGCATGACGCTGATGAAGATGCCGGTGTTCACGTGGACCGCGCTGTGCTCGAACGTGCTGATCATGGCAACGTTCCCGATCCTAACCGTGACGCTCGCACTGCTCGGCCTCGACCGCTACGCAGGCATGCACTTTTTCACCAATGAGCTCGGCGGCAACGCGATGGTGTACCTGAACCTGATCTGGGCGTGGGGCCACCCGGAGGTGTACATCCTCGTGCTGCCCGCGTTCGGCATCTACTCGGAAGTGATCGCGACCTTCGCGAAGAAACCGCTGTTTGGCTACAGAACGATGGTCTACGCGTCGTGCGCGATCACGGTGCTCGCATTCCTCGTGTGGGCGCACCACTTCTTCACGATGGGTTCCGGCGCGGACGTCAACGCGTTCTTCGGCATTATGACGATGGTCATCGCGATCCCCACGGGCGTGAAAATCTTCAACTGGCTGTTCACGATGTATCGCGGTCGCATCGAGTTCACGGCACCCGTGCTGTGGACGATCGGCTTCATGGTCACGTTCACGATCGGCGGCATGACGGGCGTGATGATGGCGATCCCGGGCGTGGACTTCGTGTTGCACAACAGCCTGTTTCTGATCGCGCACTTTCACAACGCGATCATAGGCGGCGTCGTGTTCGGCTATCTCGCAGGCTTCCATTACTGGTTCCCGAAGGCGTTCGGCTTCAAGCTTAACGAGAAGCTCGGCAAGCGGGCGTTCTGGTGCTGGTTCGTCGGCTTCTACGTGTCGTTCGTGCCGCTCTACGTGCTCGGCTTCATGGGCATGACCCGGCGCCTGAATCACTACGACAACCCGACCTGGCATCCCTGGCTGTTCGTCGCCGCATGCGGCGTGGTGCTGATCGCACTCGGCGTCGTGCACCAGATCGCCCAGGTCGTCGTGAGCGTGATCCATCGCAACGAGCCGGAATACGGCGACCTGACGGGCGACCCGTGGAACGGCCGCACGCTCGAATGGGCCACCGCGTCGCCGCCCGCTGTCTACAACTTCGCGCGCATACCAGTCGTCCACCAGCTCGACGCGTTCGCGCACATGAAGGAAAGCGGCGCAGCAAATGCCGCACTGGCGCATTACGAGGACATCCACCTACCGTCGAACACCGCGGACGGGTTCCTGATCGGCGCATTCAGCCTCGTGCTCGGCTTCGCCGGCGTCTGGCACATCACGTGGCTCGCCGTGCTGGCCTTCGTCGCGATCGTCGCCGCGCTGATCGCGCGTAGCTTCCGCGACGACCATGGCTACGTGATTCCGGCCTCGCGCGTGCGCGAAATCGAAGCACGACGCGGCAGCGCGCCCGCCCCGGCCGCCCTTGAATTACCCGAATCCGCGGAGACCTGATCCATGACGCAACCTGCATTACTCGTCCATCACGGCAGGTCGAGCGCTGACCACGGCCCAACGCCCACCGTGTTCGGCTTCTGGCTGTACCTGATGACCGACTGCATGCTGTTCGCGTCGCTGTTCGCCGTGTTCGCCGTAATGGCGCACCAGTTCGCGGGCGGCGCGTCCGGACGGGACCTGTTCGACATCCCGGGTGTTGCACTTGAAACCGGCGCGCTGCTGCTGAGCAGCACCACCTACGGCTTCGCGATGCTCGGCGCGCAGCGCCAGGGGCGTGGTGCCGTGATCGGCTGGCTCCTCGTGACGTTCGTGCTTGGCGCGCTGTTCCTCGCGTTAGAGCTGCGCGAGTTCTCGCACCTGGTTGCCGACGGTGCTGGGCCCAGTCGCAGCGCCTTCCTGTCGTCGTTCTTCACGCTGGTCGGCACCCACGGCCTGCACGTGACAGCCGGCCTCGTCTGGATGGCCGTGCTCGTCGTGCATGTCGTCCGCTCGCCTGAACTGTCCGGTCGCGACCTCACGAGTCTGACATGCCTGAGCCTCTTCTGGCACTTCCTCGACATCGTGTGGATCTGCGTGTTTTCGTTTGTCTATCTCGGGAGCATGCTCTAAATGGTCCATTCACACTCGACGTCCACGACCGCCTCGCGTGGTGACGTCGCCGGTTATATCACCGGTTTCGTGCTTGCCGTGGCGCTGACTGCTGGCTCATTCTCGATCGTCACGCAACGGTTGCTGCCGTCCGGCTCCGCGATTATGGCGCTTGCGTTGCTGGCGTTCGTGCAGATCGTCGTGCAACTGGTGACGTTCCTGCATCTCGACCTGTCGCGCGGCCAGCGCTGGAACGTGCTGGCGTTATGCTACACCGCGCTCGCCGCGCTGTTCCTGATCTTCGGCACGATCTGGGTGATGCACAATGTCAGCATGAACATGATGTCGCGCTGACTCGCCACCAGCGCGAAACTGTCTGGTCACATCATCGCGGACACGGCATGGAGCCGTCGGCCGCGTGCGTAGTGTTGTGCTGCACCCCTCTACCGGTCTTTCTTCATGAACAGCCCGAATCACCCCGTTCCCGCCAATGAGCCATTGCCCCATCGCAAGGTCATCCGCTCGTGGCTGACACCGTTCGCCGAACGCCGCACCGCCTACGCGCTTCTGCTGCTCGTGTTCGACTACGTTTTGCTATTGTGTGCGCTCGCCGCGAGCGTGTTCGCGCACGGGTTCGTGCTGAAGACCGTATTCGGATGCATGGCGGGCTTCGTCATCGGACGGCTCTTCGTCATCGGTCACGACGCATGTCATGAGAGCCTGACCCGGCACCGCACGCTCAACCGCTGGCTGGGCCGGATCGCCTTCCTGCCGTCGCTCACGCCGTACAGCCTGTGGCAAGTGGGTCACAACGTGGTGCATCACGGCTACACGAACCTGAAAGGCGTCGATTTTGTGTGGGCACCGCTGACGATCCAGGAATATCGCGCCTTGAGTGGGCCACGGCGCGCACTGGAACGTATCTATCGCAGCGGCTGGGCGCCTGGTCTCTACTACATGATCGAAATTTGGTGGACGAAGATGTTTTTCCCGTCGCGGGCCGCAATGCCGACGCGGCGCCTCGTGTTCTTCCGTGACTGCACGCTGGTATCGGTGTTCGCACTGCTGTGGATCGGCGCGCTCGCGTGGATCGCTCGCGCGACGCAGCGGGGGGTGGTCCCGTCAATCGCATGCGGGTTCGGGGTGCCGTTCCTGTTCTGGTGCGCGATGGTGGGTTTCGTCGTCTACGCGCACCACACGCATCCGCAAATCCGCTGGTACGACGATCGCGCGAAATGGGGGCGTTCGGATCCGTTCGTATCCACGACGGTGCACTTGACCTTTCGCTGGCGTTTTGGTGCGCTGTTTCATCACATCATGGAGCACACCGCGCATCACGTCGACATGAGTCTCCCTCTATACGGGCTCGTCGGTGCTCAGCGAACCCTCGAAGCGATGCTTCCGGAACGGATCGTCGTGCAGCGGTTTTCGTGGCGTTGGTACTTCGACACCGCACGAGGCTGCAAACTATACGATTTTTCGACTGATCAGTGGACCGACTTCGCTGGTCGCGCGACGCACGTTCCTCTTAAGACTCGCTAACAAAGCCTGTCATCCGAAAGCAAGCAGCAGTTGCAGCCCGAGGTCGGCTGCCATGTCGAGCGCGCTGCGCCCATCCGGTGCGCACAGTTCTGCGTTCGCCCCATGCGCAAGCAGCAACTGCAGGACGTCGAGGCGAGCGCTCGCGGCTGCCTGCATCAGGCATGTGATGTCGTCGTCGTTCACATGGTCGATCGGCGCGCCGGCGTCGATCAGCCGCAGGATGGTCGCGGGGCCGCCGTGCAGGCACGCGAACCAGAGCGCATGGTTGCCGTCGTCATCGAGCGCGTCGGCGCGTGCGCCGAGTGCGAGCAACGCTTCGACCGCGGCGTCCTCGCCATGCTGCGCGGCGCGCATCAACGGGGTTTCGCCGTTTACGCAGCGCGAATGCGGAGCAGGGAAGCCGTGGTACGCCAGCCAAGTGGAAAGTGCGGCGGGCACGATCGTATCGAGTTGTGCATCGGGGTTCCGGACAACGCGCGAGGCCAGGCGTTCGCGGACGACGAAAACAGTGTCGGTGTGCATGATCATGGTCGCGTTCGGGTGCAAGGGAACATCGGTTGGCGCAGCCGCGCGGGCGGCGGCCGCAGGGACCCGAGCCTCAGACGGGCCGGTTCTCGTTGGGGTTGCGCACTGGCCCCATCAATTCAAGTCCTTCGCTGTAGGTGATCGTCTCGAAGGTCACGTCGAACTTGATGGCCGCGTCCGCTACCGCATCCAGCTTGCCGCCTGAGTCCTTTTTCTTCAATTCGTTCTTTTCGAGGTACAGCAGTTCGAGCATCTCGTTGTAGACGGTGGACTCGAGAATCGGCAGCACATAGAACATCGCGCCCTTGTACGGCACCTGATATCGCTTGCTCAGGTCGATGTTGTCGCAAAACAGAAAGTACTTGCCATCCGCCGAGAGCGTGTCGCTGAGCACCTCGGCCACGTCCTTCAGATGCTCGAAGCTCAACAGATACCCGGCGAAGAACGGCAAGTGCTTACGGCCGATCGTCGCGCATGCCATCACCTGATCGCAGGTCAGCTCCGGCGGCCGCGCTTCGTCGGCGAGCTTCGGGGCAAACCGCAGCGCAAGTTCGCCGCGGAAGCCGACCCGGTCGAGCCTGTTCGTCAGCCCCTTGAGAACCGGGTTGAGCAGACGGCCTTCATGTTCGAGACGGGCGAACGCGGTGTCGTCGATCTCCTTGTGCGCGAGCGTTTCGGTCATCACGGATCCTTGGGTTAAACAGCGTTGAAGAGGGATTCACGTCTGCGTATTGCGCATCCGGTCGGCGATTTTGAAAAAGGCCTGCATCAGTTCATCGCGTAGCACCGGATCGACACCCGTCTCGTCGAACGCGGCGCGCATGCAAGCTAGCCACGCATCCCGTTCGGCGGTGCCGATCGCGAATGCGGCATGACGCGTGCGCAGCCGTGGTTGGCCGCGCTGTGCCGAGTACCGCTTGTCGGCGCCGAGCCATTCGCACAGATACAGCACCAGCACGGCCTTCGTCGAAGACAGGTCCGGGTGATGCATCGCGCGAATGCGCTGCGCGTCGGCCCGCGTATCCATGTGTCGATAGAACGCATCGACCAGGCGGATGACGGCGGTCTCGCCGCCTAGACGGTCGAAGTGCGTCTCGCGCGGCACGGGTCGCGAAGCTTGGGTGGCTGGTGTGTCCATGGCGCGATCAATGCAATAACCGAACCAGGCCGCAACCCGGCGATTGTCCGGCTGCACGCAGGCCAATGCGACATAAATCGCACGACAAACGCGCCCGAATGGTTTCATTGGCGACGAAGTTCGCGTGGTTTGTCGCGAAATCGACAAGACAGAAGAGGAGTCCGCAAAAGTCCCGTACCAACCGCCGCAGCGCGGCGGGGCGGACGCGTCGCAGTACCGCTGGTGACGTGGCACAGAAGCTGCGTTTGGAGTCCAGCGCGGACACAGGTCCGGCCGATGCGTGACTCGATATAAGAAGACCCATACAGGCACGACAGGCTGACATGGTCGCGGTTACGCAACCCTGGTTTCAACCCTTCTTCCTGAATGGAGAAATGCAATGTCTAAACTTCGGCAAATCGCTTTCTACGGTAAAGGCGGTATCGGCAAGTCGACCACCTCGCAGAACACCCTGGCAGCCCTGACTGAACTCGGGCAGAAGATCCTGATCGTCGGCTGCGATCCCAAGGCGGACTCTACTCGCCTGATCCTGCATGCAAAGGCGCAGGACACCATCCTGTCGCTAGCGGCCGAAGCCGGCTCGGTGGAGGACCTCGAACTCGAGGACGTGATGAAGATCGGTTACCGCAACATCCGTTGCGTGGAGTCCGGCGGTCCGGAACCGGGCGTCGGCTGCGCGGGCCGTGGCGTCATCACGTCGATCAACTTCCTCGAAGAAAACGGCGCCTATGACGGCGTGGACTACGTGTCGTACGACGTGCTCGGCGACGTGGTGTGCGGCGGTTTCGCAATGCCGATTCGTGAGAACAAGGCGCAGGAAATCTACATTGTGATGTCCGGCGAAATGATGGCCATGTATGCGGCCAACAACATTTCAAAGGGCATTCTGAAATACGCGAACAGCGGCGGTGTGCGGATCGGCGGGCTCGTGTGCAACGAGCGTCAGACCGACAAGGAACTCGAACTCGCCGAAGCGCTGGCGAAGATGCTCGGTTCGAAGCTGATCCACTTCGTGCCGCGCGATAACATCGTGCAGCACGCCGAGCTGCGCCGCATGACGGTGATCGAGTTCGCGCCCGAATGCAAACAGGCGGAAGAGTATCGCCAGCTCGCCACCAAGGTGCACAACAACGCGGGCAACGGCACGATCCCGACGCCGATCACGATGGATCAACTGGAAGACCTGTTAATGGAGCACGGAATCATGACGTCCATCGACGAATCGCAAGTCGGCAAGCCTGCAGCGGAACTGACCGCCTAAGCGAGCGGCGCTGCGCGCGGCCCGGTGTTCTTCTTCACGCGAAGAACCGGGCCATGCCGGCTACCCGCTGCCAGGCTTGATACTCACCCTATGGAGCATTCCCCCATGAGCGTCACTGTTGAAGAGCGCAAGGCCGCGAACAAGGCCCTGATCGATGAAGTGCTGAAGGCCTATCCGGAGAAGATGGCCAAACGGCGCGCCAAGCATTTGGGCACCTTCGAGGACGGCAAGCCCGACTGTGGCGTGAAATCAAACATCAAGTCATTGCCGGGCGTGATGACGATTCGCGGTTGCGCGTACGCCGGCTCGAAGGGCGTGGTCTGGGGGCCCATCAAGGACATGATCCACATCAGTCATGGTCCGGTCGGTTGCGGCCAGTACTCGTGGGCCGCGCGTCGCAACTACTACATCGGCACTACCGGTATCGACACCTTCGTGACGATGCAGTTCACGTCGGACTTCCAGGAAAAGGACATCGTCTTCGGCGGCGACAAGAAGCTCGACAAGATCATCGACGAGATTCAGGAACTGTTTCCGCTGAACAAGGGCATCTCGATCCAGAGTGAATGCCCGATCGGCCTGATCGGCGACGACATCGAGGCCGTCTCGAAGACGAAGAGTGCGCAGTATGAAGGGCACACCATTTTGCCGGTGCGCTGCGAAGGTTTTCGCGGCGTCAGCCAGTCGCTGGGCCACCATCTGGCTAACGATGCGATTAGAGACTGGATATTCGACAAGGCCGATCCGGACAAGCGGCCCGAATTTGTTTCGACGCCTTATGATGTTGCGATCATCGGCGATTACAACATCGCCGGCGATGCCTGGTCGAGCCGGATTCTGCTCGAAGAGATCGGCCTGCGCGTGATCGCGCAATGGTCGGGCGACGGCTCGATCGCCGAGCTCGAGAATACGCCCAAGGCCAAGCTCAATTTGCTGCATTGCTACCGCTCGATGAACTATATCAGCCGGCACATGGAAGAGAAGTACTGCATTCCGTGGGTGGAATACAACTTCTTCGGCCCGTCGATGATCGAGAAGAGCCTGCGCGAGATCGCCAGCCACTTCGACGACACCATCAAAGCCAACGCGGAGAGGGTGATCGCCAAGTATCGTCCCCTGGTCGATGCGGTGAACGCGAAGTTCAGAGCGCGCCTGCAGGATAAGACCGTGATGCTGTTCGTTGGCGGCCTGCGTCCGCGCCACGTAATCGGCGCCTACGAAGACCTCGGCATGAACGTGGTCGGCACCGGCTACGAATTCGGCCACAACGACGACTATCAGCGCACCACGCACTACGTGAAGGACGGCACACTGATTTACGACGACGTGACCGGCTACGAGTTTGAGAGGTTCGTCGAACAGGTCCAGCCCGATCTGGTCGGCTCCGGCATCAAGGAAAAGTACGTGTTCCAGAAGATGGGCGTGCCGTTTCGCCAGATGCACAGCTGGGACTATTCCGGTCCATATCACGGCTATGACGGCTACGCCATTTTCGCGCGCGACATGGACATGGCCATTTCCAGCCCGGTGTGGGGGCTCGCCAAGGCGCCCTGGAAGAAAAACCTCTAAGCGCCGGCCACCGCACCGATCACCGGACTGATCACCGGCCGGCAGGCCATTGAATTGAATATCAGGAGCATCCCGTGCCCCAATCCGCAGACCAGATTCTCGACCAGGAACTCCTGTTCCGTGAGCCCGAGTACCAGAAAATTTTCCGCGCGAAAAAGGAAAACTTCGAGTTCAACCATTCAGACGAGCAGGTCAAGCAGATCGTCGAGTGGACCAAGAGCGAAGACTACCGGCAAAAGAACTTTGCACGCGACTCGCTCACCATCAACCCGGCCAAGGCCTGCCAGCCGCTCGGCGCAGTGTACGTGGCCAACGGCTTTCACAGGACGCTTAGTTTTGTGCATGGCTCGCAGGGCTGTGTAGCGTTTTACCGCTCGCACTTCTCGCGTCACTTCAAGGAGCCGACCTCGTGTGTCAGCTCGTCGATGACCGAGGACGCGGCGGTGTTCGGCGGCATGAACAACATGATCGACGGCCTCGCAAATGCGTACAACCTGTACAAGCCCGACATGATCGCAGTCTCCACGACCTGCATGGCGGAAGTGATCGGCGATGACCTCGACGCGCTCATCAAGAGCAGCAAGCAGAAGGGCAGCGTGCCGGAAGACTATGACGTGCCGTTCGCGCACACGCCGGCCTTCGTCGGCAGCCACGTGACCGGCTACGACAACGCGCTCCTCGGCATCCTCAGGCACTTCTGGGACGGCAAGGCCGGCACAGCGACGCCGCTTGAGCGCGTGCCCGACGACAGCGTCAACTTCATCGGCGGCTTCGACGGCTACGTGGTCGGCAACATGAAGGAAATTCGCCGCATCTTCGATCTGTTCGGCGTGACGGTGAACATCATCTGCGACCCATCCGAAACGTGGAATACGCCGACCGACGGCGAGTTCCGGATGTACGAAGGCGGCACGACCAAGGAGGAAGTCGAGCGCGCGTTGAACGCGAAGGCGACCTTCGTGTTCCAGGAATACTGCTGCGAGAAGACCAGCAAGCTCATTGGCGAGCATGGACAGGAAGTGGTGGTGCTGAACTCGCCGGTTGGCGTCGCGGGCACCGATCAGTTCCTGATGGAAATCTCGCGCGTGACCGGCAAGCCGATTCCGGCGCAACTGGAGAAGGAGCGAGGCCAGCTCGTCGATGCGATGGCCGACAGCCAGGCTCACCTGCACGGCAAGCGCTTTGCACTCTACGGCGACCCGGACCAGATGCTGGGCTACACGCAGTTCCTGCTGGAACTCGGCGCCGAGCCGGCTCACGTGCTGGCGACCAACGGCAACGAAACCTGGGCTGCGAAGGTGCAGGCGCTGCTCGACGCGTCGCCCTACGGCGCCGGCTGCAAGGTGTATCCGAAACGCGACCTGTGGCACATGCGTTCACTGCTGTTTACCGAGCCAGTGGATTTCCTGATCGGCAACACCTACGGCAAATATCTCGAGCGCGATACCAAAACGCCGCTGATACGCATGGTGTTCCCGATCTTCGATCGCCACCATTACCATCGCTTCCCGACCTGGGGCTATGAAGGTGCGTTGCGGGTGCTGGTCACGCTGCTGGACGAGTTCTTCGAAGCGCTCGACGCCAACACGATCGACGTGGCGAAGACCGACTACAGCTACGACATCATTCGCTGACGAGGAGAGCGCGGCCATGGCAGACACAGCAGATGCATCGGGCGCGGCAGATGCAGTTCTGGTCAAGATGACGCAGGACGGCCGTAACGTCGAGGTCATCAGCGGCTAGGTTTGCCTGGCCGGTGTGGGCGAGGCCGACCACCTCGTCCCGCTGCTCGAACACCCGAACCGGCAGATGATCGCCCAAGTGCTGCCCGGGGCCCCGCGCATGTGGCCGGCCGGTTGCCATTGACGCACGAGGAGATTGCGATTGCACAGGGTGCGATGTCGGCGGCTCGGTGGCAGTTCGACGCGAGCCCGGCGGGTATCGCGCCGCGGTTACCTCGCGCGGTGTGGGCGAAGATTGCGGCGGAGGATGTCGAGTAGCGGGGCACCGCTGAAAACGAAATTGCTGCGCTGTGTGTAGCTAGCCTGCGTGACGAACCTCAGCGAGGGAGCGGGGCATGATCTATGTAGTCGCGCAGTCTGACTCCGTGCCGCTGCGTGCCTGGTTCGCAACCAGTTGATGGTAGAGATCGCCAAACTGGCTGGCCGGATAGCGTGGATTTGCGACGATGTTGGAACGCCGTGGGATGTTCAGGATCGCAAGCAAGCTGTGACGAAACTGCTCAGTCTGAATATGGGCGGCGAGATCGGCAAGCAGAGTGGAAAGAGACATGGGGCCAACGAAGATCAAAAAGATCCTCATTGGCCGCAGCCCTGCTGGCGTCTAAAAAGACGCCAGCAGGGCTGCGGCCGCGCGAAGCTGGCTTCACGTCAAGTGTTTTTTTAACTCAGTGAGGTAAGCCCCCGGCTTTGCCGGGGGACTCACCAAGGTTTGACCTTTACGACGGTCAGCGCGAATTTCCTATCTCTGCCAAGAGAAGGAGATTCACGATGAAAGAGTATCAAAGCCTGAGCCATACGCGATGGGACTGCAAGTACCACGTGGTGTTTATCCCGAAGCGCCGGAAGAAGCGGATTTTCGGGGCGTTGCGGCGGCAGCTTGGGGAAATGTTTCATGAGCTGGCGTCCCACAAGGAATCGAAGATTGTCGAAGGGCACCTGATGGGAGACCACGTTCACATGTGTCTGAGCATTCCGCCGAAGTATGCGGTATCGAATGTGGTCGGCTACATCAAGGGCAAAAGCGCGATTCAGATAGCGCGAAAGTACGGAGCCCGGCAACGAAATTTCACGGGCGAGCATTTTTGGGCCCGAGGCTACTTCGTTTCGACTGTGGGGTTGGACGAGCACATGGTGCGAGCGTACATCCGCAATCAGGAAGAAGAGGACGAGCGATATGACCAGATGAAGCTAGCCATGGAGTAAGCCGCCACGGGCGGCTCACGGTTTTATGGGCGCCTTTGAGGCGCTCACAATCTCAAGCCACCGGCTTTGCCGGTGGTGTTTGACTTGATTGAGTTCCGGCGCGGCAGACGCGCTTAACTTGGGTGGATCGAGGTGCTGCCGGGTGCCGGATATCGATTGCGCGAAAACCATACCCGTTTTCCGGATCAGTGCCGCAGGCGTCAACGAAGTTGCGCGCGTACAGGCTCATCGGTCGTCAGATGGATCCCATATTCCAGGTTCCGTGTTGCGGGATTATATAAAAAGCATACGTAATTAAACTGCCAAGGTGAAACGCATGACCAGCAAATTAACCAGCCGTCAGCCTTATGCCAGCCCGTTGGAGCGAATACAGAAGCGCGTGAGGAACAAGCGCGCTTCTATTCCGCGGCGAAGCGCAACCTGTCTTGCGGCCCTTGCATATATCGCGGCCATTCCTTCATTGTCTTTCGCGAATTGCACGACATCGAATAACTCGACGACGTGCGACACGAGCGCCCCGTCGCCATGGTCAAGCACGATCGGAACCGGCCCGACCACCGCTTCAGGCTCTACTGTGACAGTAGGAGCAAACGCACAGATCGTGGTGGGCGATGCGACAGCGATCGCGCTTGCCGACAACGCCACCATCGTCGTTCAGTCAGGCGCGCAAGTAAAAAACAGCGCGCTGACGGGTAACGGCACGTACGGCACCGGGGCCGATACGATCGCCTTCCGGAACAACAGCACGCTGACAGTGGAACAGGGCGCGGCCGTCATCTCTGGCGGGACGGAAGGCAACGCCGAAGCCGTCAATCCGGAGGGTACAGGCAATACCATCATCAACAACGGGACGATCCAGGGCGTCCATAGCGCTGCGATCTGGTTCCAGAATACGTCCGGCTTGAATACCGTCATCAACAACGCGACCGGCGTGATCGAGGCGCCGGGAAACGTGATGGGCGCGTCCGGCAACGGCGCGGTCGACTTTACCAACCGCGGACAGGTGATCGGTAATCTGGTCTTTGCCGGTGGCAACGATACGCTGCGCCTTTACACCGGTTCGTCGGTGAGCGGAACCATCAACGGAGGCGGCGGCAACAACCTGTTGACGCTGAACGGCACCGGAACGGACACGCTGCCGACCGGCATCACGAACTTCCAGACGCTGCAGAAGCAGGACACCGGTACCTGGACAGTCGCGAGCTCGATGGGCGCGATGGGGGTCACGTCGGCCGAGGTGCAGCAGGGAACGCTCGCGCTGACCGGCAACAACACGCAGTACACTGGCACGATGCTGGTCGATCAGGCGGGCATCCTTCAGGGATCGTCGCAGAGCCTGCCAGGCGCGATCACCGATAACGGTCTGGTGCAGTTCGCGCAGGCCGCCAACGGCACTTATGCGGGGCTCATCAGCGGTACCGGCTCGGCGGAGAAAGACGGTGCCGGCACGCTTACGCTTGCGCCCACCGCTGCGGGCGGCAATACGTATACCGGGGGTACCGTACTGAAGCAGGGCGTACTCTCGGTGTCCGCAGATAACGCACTCGGCGGCACGGCAGGCGGCGTGACGTTCGACGGGGGAACGCTGCAGCTCGGCAGCAGTTTCGACCTCGCCAGTACGCGCGCGTTATCGGTTGCCGCGGGCGGCGGCACCATCGATACACAGGGCTTCCAGTCGACGATCGCGCAAAACGTGACGGGTACGGGCTCGTTCTTCAAGACCGGCTCGGGCATGTTGACGATCGACGGCTCGCTCGTCGGCCCGATCGCCGCGGAGGTGCAAGAGGGCACGCTCGTGCTCAACGGCAGCGGCGCACAGCATACGGGCAGCGTGACGGTTGATCTGCCCGGCACGTTGCAGGCGAGCGCCAAAAGCCTGCCGTCGACCGTTACCAACAACGGTCTCGTGCAATTCGAACAGAACGTCGACGGGACATATGCCGGGTTGATCAGCGGGACCGGCGTCGTGGAGAAAGACGGACTGGGCACGTTGACGCTCGCGCCGGGCGCGGTGGGCGGCAATACGTATACCGGCGGCACGGTGCTGAAACAGGGTGCGCTGTCGGTGAGCGCCGACAGCGCGCTGGGCGGCGCGACCGGTGGCGTGGCCTTCGATGGCGGCACGCTGCAGTTCGGCAGCAGCTTCGACCCGGCCAGCACGCGTGCAATCTCGATTGCGGCAGGCGGCGGCACGATCGATACGCAGGCGTTTCAGTCGACCCTCACACAGAACATCACCGGCACCGGTGCCTTGACAAAGGTCGGTGCGGGGACGCTGGTGCTCGATGGGGCGAATACGTGGTCGGGCGGCACGACGGTAAGCGCCGGCACGCTCGCGGTCGGCGATGCGTCGACGTCCGCCGCGTCGATGACCGGCGCGACGAGCGTCGCTGCGGGAGCGACGCTCGGCGGCTACGGCACTGTCAACGGCGACGTGACCAACAACGGCACCGTCGCGGTGGCCAATGCGTTGGCGCAGTTTGCCGGCGGCGCACAGGGCAATTTCACGATCAACGGCAAGTTGACGAACGCGAATCTCGTGCAGATTGGCGGCGGCAAGAGCGCCGGCAATTCACTCGTCGTCAATAGCTACGTCGGAAACAATGGGGCCATTGCATTGAATACCGTTCTCGCGGGTGACAACGCGTCTTCGGACAAGCTCGTTGTGAACGGCGGCACGGCAACCGGTGCGACCACGCTGAAGGTGACGAACGTGGGCGGCCAGGGCGCGGCGATCACGTCGAACGGCATCCAGGTCGTCGCCGCGACGAACGGCGCCACGACTGATGCCGGTGCATTTTCGCTCGCAGGCGGAACGACGAAAGCCGGCGCATACGAGTACTACCTCGTCAAAGGCGGCGTGATGGCCGGCACGTCGCAGAGCTGGTACCTGCGCAACACCGTGCCCGCTGCGCAGAGTGCGCCGGCCGACACGAGCGGCAGCGGCACGACAGCCGTGACCAGCACCCCCGCGCCGGGCACACCCGCACTTCCCGCCGCGAGTGCTGATCCGATTACGCTTTACCGCCCTGAAGCGGCCCTTTACGCGGAGCTTCCAGCCGTTGCCCGGCAGCTCGGCATGATGCAGATCGACAACTTCCATCTGCGCCAGGGCGAGCAGTCGTTGCTGAGCGAGAACGGCAGCCTGCCAGCGGCGTGGGCACGTGTGTGGGGCGGACACAGCACGCTGTCGCAAAGCGGCGACGTCGCGCCCGGGTTTTCCGGCTCGATGACGGGAGCGCAGGTCGGTCAGGACCTGTACGCGAGTACGACGGCGAGCGGTCACCGCGACCACTACGGGCTCTTCCTCGGCTTTGGACGGGCCACGGGTGATGTCAGCGGCTTTGCAGTCGGCGTGCCGGATGCCGCGGCCGGCCATCTTGGAATTAGCGCATACAGCATCGGCGGCTACTGGACCCACATCGGACCGAGCGGGTGGTACACAGATGCGGTGGTTTCGGGCAGCTCACTGGTGATCGATTCGTCGTCGCGCGACGGGGTTAGCGCCACGACGCACGGAAATGCGGTGACCGGTTCGCTTGAAGGCGGTTTGCCGTTCGCGATCGGACACTCGCTCACGCTCGAACCGCAAGCCCAGCTGATCTGGCAACACCAGACGATCAAGGATCTGAACGACGGAATCTCGAACGTCACGTTCAGCAACGGTAATACGATGGTCGGCCGTCTTGGCGTGCGGCTCGCCGGCGTCTACGAGGCGGCACGCGTGACCTGGCAGCCTTATCTGCGGCTTAACCTGTTGCGTTCGTTCGGCAGCACGGACAAAGCGACGTTTGGCGGCGTGACGCCGATCAGCACGTCGGTTGGCCAGACCACCGGGCAGATCGACGCGGGGATGGTGGCGAAGCTGACGAAGCATGGAAGCGCGTTTGCGACTGTCAGCCTCGGCACGAACCTTGGGGGCGAACACCAACGCGTTGTCACTGGAAACGTCGGCGCGCGCTGGACCTGGTAGCACAATTTACCAGGTTCGCAGGAAGACATTGAACTGTCAAGCTTCGGACGGATCTTCCCCACGGTAAATTTGTTCTAGCCCGACACGGGCGCGGAAGGTCGGGTAGAGTTCTGCGTCATTCGCAGATAGTCGAAGACCTGTCGTGTGTTGCGGTTCAGGCTGCGCATTTTCTCTCAACTGGTTGCGGGTTTCTCAAGGCTGCTAAATTTGCCTGAAGGCCTTTGTGGGTATGACTTTCGCCGATTTCCGCCGGATCCGCTAGAATTCCCGATCTTTGGCGGTCGATAATGGCGCAAAGCCAGCAATGGCAACGGATTCCAACGGAATTAAGCCTCGAACAGTTCGAGCAATTTGTCTTGCCGCACCTTACGGCAGGAAGCCGGGGACCGGCATCCAAACTGACCGCGCACGCGATCTTCAACTACATCCTGAAACTGCTTTACCTCGGTTGCCAATGGAAGGCGCTGCCGATTGCAATGGATCGGCACGGCAAGCCGGAGATTCACTACACGAGCATCTATCGGGCCTTTCGGCGCTGGCAGGCATGCGAATGTTTCGACGCTGTCTTCCTCGCGTCAGTGGTGCGGCTTAGCCACGACCAGTTGTTGGACACCAGCGTCATCCATGGCGACGGCACCACGACGGCGGCGAAAAAAGGCGGCGACAATATTGGCTTCAGCGGCCACAAGCACATGAAGGGTGACAAGGTAGTGGCCTTCTGTGACCGGAACTGCAATGTGATCGCCCCGTTCGTGTCGACGCCAGGCAATCGCAACGAATCGCCACTGCTGCGAGACGCGTTGCCGCAGGTGATGCGGATTGCCCGTGAAGCCAGGCTGGACCTGCGTGACACCGTGGTCAGCCTGGACGGCGTCTACGATTGTCGCGCCAACCGCAAGGCGATCTTCAACCGCGGGATGGTGCCCAACATCAATCCGAACCCGCGCGGCAGGAAACGCACAAAGCGAGGTCGCAAGGCGCTGTTCGATCTGGCCATTTTTAAAGAGCGATTCCGAACGATCGAGCGCGTGTTCGCATGGGAAGATAAGTTTCGTCGCCTGCTACTTCGCTTCGATCGTATCAGTCAGTTGCACTACGCATTCAAGATCATGGCCTACACGATGATCGATCTACGACACCATTGCGGTAGTTGATCTGACAGTTGAGGTCCATGCTTCATGTCCGGCGCAGCGCGCCGTGATCCCGTTCGTCCTCATCCTGCGGAAATACATCCATGACAACACAAAACTGCCTCGTCCCCCTCCTCGACGCGGCTGGTCTCGCCCGCTTGCCCATTCCGTTGACCGCCGCCAGATCGCTTCAACCGAAACTCGCAACCAGTTGGTCGCCTACGACGACTTTGAGCGCGAGGTGGCGGCGTCCGACCCGTTGAGCCTCGCGGAGATCAATGACGAGGTAACGCCGCGCGAACTGCTCGCTCTGGTCGACGACGTTTCCGATGCGAACGGACGGGCAGAGCACCTGTCGATCTGTGCGGTGGGACTACGCGAAAGCTCCACGGATGCGCCACGCGCTGACTGCTTACCTGGCGGTTCGCGACCCCTTGGGGCCGGATGCGTTGCTGGAGGCGCGCGCGAATGCGATCGCACGGTTCCTGCTCCATACGGAACGGCAAGGCAGGCAGTGAACGTGTGTTGTGGTTCTCTGTGTCGCGAACCGTCTGTCGCAAACCGTTCAAACTCGCCATGACGATGCGCGCGAGCGACTGCTTCAGCGCCAATTGGCACGTTTTCAAGGCGTTTCCCGGTGGTATGGAACTTGCCACTAGAGAAACGTCCATCCATCAGGAGCACGTCATGTCTGCTTCGCTCAATGCCCAAATCGCCGAAGTTTTCGACGAGCCGGGTTGCGACAAGAATCAAGGCAAGAGCGAGAAGGAACGCAAAAGGGGCTGCACGAAGCAGCTTTCGCCGGGTTCGGCCGCAGGCGGGTGCGCGTTCGACGGCGCGAAGATCGCTTTGCAGCCGATGGTGGACATCGCACACCTCGTGCACGGGCCGATTGCTTGTGAAGGTAACTCGTGGGACAACCGGCACGCCGCTTCGTCCGGTTCGCAACTCTATCGCACGGGCTTCACCACCGATATCAACGAACTCGACGTGGTGTACGGCGGCGAGAAGCGCCTGTTCAGGAGCGTGCGCGAAATCATCGAGAAATACGATCCGCCCGCAGTGTTCGTCTACCAGACCTGCGTCACTGCGCTGATCGGCGACGACATCGAGGCGGTCTGCAAGCGCGCCACCGAACAATTTGGCAAGCCGGTGATTCCGGTCATTTCCCCCGGTTTCGCCGGGCCGAAGAATCTGGGCAACAAGCTTGGCGGCGAGGCGATCCTCAATTATGTGATCGGCACGCGCGAGCCCGAGTACACGACGCCGTATGACATCAACGTCATTGGCGAATACAACCTGTCGGGCGAACTCTGGCAGACCAAGCCGCTGCTCGACGCGCTGGGCATCCGTATCCTCTCGTGCATCTCCGGCGATGGGCGCTACAACGAGATCGCAAGTTCGCATCGCGCCAAGGTCAACATGATGGTCTGCTCGAAGTCGATGATCAACATCGCGACAACGATGCAGCGGCGCTACGGCATCCCTTACTTCGAGGGCTCGTTCTATGGGGTCGGCGACATGAGCGACACGCTGCGCCATATCGCCAGGCTGCTCGTGCAGCAAGGCGCGCCGGACGATCTGCTCGAGCGGACCGAGCGCCTGATCGCCGCCGAGGAAGCGCGCGCGTGGGAGCGCATCGCGCACTACAAAGCGCGCCTTACCGGCAAGCGGGTATTGCTCATCACAGGTGGCGTGAAGTCTTGGTCGGTGGTTTCCGCGCTGCAGGAAGCAGGGCTCGAAATCGTCGGCACCAGCGTCAAGAAGAGCACTAAGGAAGACAAGGACAAGATCAAGGAGATCATGGGCGACGACGCCCACATGATCGACGGTATGACGCCCCGGGAGATGTACGCGATGCTCAGGGACGCGCGGGCCGACATCATGCTGTCGGGTGGCCGCTCACAGTTCGTCGCACTGAAGGCCCGCATACCGTGGCTCGACATCAATCAGGAACGTCACCACCCTTATGGCGGCTACGAAGGGATCGTCGAGCTGGTGCATGAGATCGACCGCGCGATCTACAACCCGGTGTGGCAACAGGTGCGGATCCCTGCTCCGTGGGGCGACGACGGGGGACCGCTCGGTGTGGTCCAGGCGCAAGCCGCCCGCCCGCTGTCGAGCGCCGCGGGGTGGGGGCGATGAGCCTCGAACCCAGTATGCCGACCTGACGCCCCCGAACTCGAGAACATGCCATGGCCGATGTCGTCGAATCTATGAAAGCCTGTGCGGTCAATCCGCTCAAGATGAGCCAGCCGCTGGGCGCGAGCCTCGCGTTCCTTGGGCTCGATGCCTGCATGCCCGTAATGCACGGCTCGCAGGGCTGCACGTCGTTCGGCCTCGTGCTGCTGGTGCGCCACTTCAGGGAGGCGATTCCGCTGCAGACGACAGCCATGGACGAAGTCACCGCGGTGCTCGGCGGCTACGAGAACATCGAGGCCGCGCTGCTCAACATCCGCAAGCGCGCTGCGCCGAAGGTCATCGCGATCTGTTCAACAGGTCTCACCGAGACCGAGGGCGACGACGTGGACGGCTATCTCGTTACCGTGCGCAAGCGCAAGCCCGAACTCAACGACACTGAGATCGTCTATGTGTCGACCCCCGACTATGTCGGCGCATTCGAAGACGGCTACCGGCATGCGATTACCGGCATCGTCAACGCGCTGGTCAAGGCGTTGCCAACGGTGGCCAATCAGGTGACGCTGCTGCCCGGCAGCCATCTGTCGCCTGGCGACATCGACGAACTGCGCGAGATCATCGAAGCGTTCGGCCTCGATGTCATCGTGCTGCCCGACATTTCCGGCTCGCTCGACGGCCATATCGCGCCGGACTGGCGCGGCACCACACTGGGTGGTACCACGCTCGCGGAGATCCGGGCCGCGGGTGCATCGGCATTTACGATCGGCGTGGGCGAGCAGACGCGCGACGGCGCCGAGGCATTGCATGCTATCGCCGGCACACCGTTCGAAGTGTTCGGGCGGCTCACCGGACTGGAACCCAACGATCGTCTGCTGCAATTGCTCGCGCAGCGCTCCGGACGACCCGTTCCCGCGAAATACCGGCGTCAGCGCAGCCAATTGCTCGATGCGATGCTGGACGGCCATTTCTACACCGGAGGCATCAAGGTCGCGATCGGCGCAGAGCCCGATCTGCTGTTCGCGGTCGGCAGCATGCTGCACGAGATGGGCGCGCAGTTGCGCTGCTGCATCAGCACGACGCGATCGCGCGCGCACGCGTTGCTGCCCGCTGATCAGGTCGTGATCGGCGATCTCGAAGACATGGAGCGCGCCGCGGCGGACTGCGACCTGCTGATCACCCATTCGCACGGCAGGCAGATGGCCGAGCACCTGCAAAAGCCGCTCTTCCGGATCGGTTTTCCGGTCTTCGACCGGGTTGGAAACGCACATCGACGCTACGTCGGCTACCGCGGCACGATGAACCTGATCTTTGAGATCGCCAACCTGATGATCGAGCAGATTCCGCATCACGATCCGGGCGAATGGCCGCTGCCGCAGGCCGCTATCGATCTGGCCGCGCGCGATCCGGCGCGCGAAGCGGACATTCCTGTCGTCGCGGCCGGTGCTTGACCCACCTAAAGGAGCACACAGCATGAAGATCGCGTTCGCCACCCAGGACAGGCGGTTCGTCGATGCGCATTTTGGCTGGGCGAGGAGCATCGTCACCTACAACGTCACACCGGACGGCTACCAGTTCGTCGAGGCGTTCGACTTTGGTGACAAGCTCGAAGAGGACGGCGACGAGGACAAGCTCGCGCCCAAGCTCGAAGCCGTCAAGGATTGCGCGATCCTGTACGTCGCCGCAATCGGCGGCTCGGCCGCGGCTCGAGTGGTTGCGCTGAAGATTCATCCGATCAAGGTGCCGCGGCCCGAGTCCATCGAGGAGACTCTCGGCAAGTTGCAACAGGTGCTGAAGGGCACGCCGCCGCCGTGGCTGCGCAAGGCGCTGGCGAAGGATGGCGAACGTGTATACGACTTTGAAGACGATGAGGTATCCCATGGCTGAAACATCCGCAATTCCGTCCAAGGCCAGCGACGAAATGCTGCTGGTCGCACCGTTCGTGCAGCAGCTCGTCAGGCAGTTGCGCGCGCAGGACACCCACGGCGTGTGGGACGGAAAGACCGACCTGCAACTGCTCAAGCCGTACATCCACACGCCGGAGGAACGCCGCGCGATTCCGATCATGGGCGACCCCGACCCCGACCCCGACCCCGACCCCGAAACGCTGTGGCGGCTCGAGCTTTTCTATAGCGCGATTGCGGTGGCGATCGAGCGTGAGACCGGCCAAATGGTTTCGCCGATGATGAAGATGAGCCACGAGGGCTTCGGCCGCATGGTGTTGATCGCGGGGCGGCTCGTTGTCGTCAACAAGCAGTTGCGCGACGTACACCGGTTCGGCTTCGCTTCGCTGGAGAAGCTCGCCGAGGCGGGCGCAAAGCTTCTCGACGAAGCGGTCGAGGTGATCCGGATGTACCCCGCCGTCGCACAGTACGGCGCCTGAAGGAATCGTGAGGGGACCGAGACGATGAGCACCGATGCCGATGAACTCAAGGCGCACCTGAAGAAACTCAACGCGCAAGCGACCCGGGCGAAGTTGGACCTGCACGACCTCTCAGAGGAACTCCCGACCAACTGGGAGAACATTCTCGCTGTCGCCCAGCGCTGCCATGACGCCCACGCCGCGCTGATGGCAGCCCGCAAGGCTGCCGCTGCGGCAGCGGCCTGAACCAGCGAAGCCATGGAGCCACATCATGAGCGATACCTTCAGCGTTACGCTGCCAAGCGGCGCCACCTGGACGCCGACGTTCGTCAACAGGCTCGACGAAGAAAAATGCATTGGTTGCGGACGTTGTTTCCGTGTCTGTCCGCGTGGCGTGCTGCAACTCGTCGGGCTTAACGAGGACGGCGCGCACATCGCACTGGACGGCGACGACGAAGACGAAGACGACGAGTACGAGAAGAAGGTGATGACTATCGTGCATCGGGAACTGTGCGTCGGCTGCACCGCGTGCGCGAAGATCTGCCCGAAAAAGTGCTACACGCACGCGGCGGCCGTTCTCTGAGCGATGCCGCGATGGACGCCTATGCGACCCTGATGGCGTGTGCGGTGGATGCGGCCGATCCCACCGTGCTGGCACTGGCCGGCGTGCTGTCGAGCGGGTTCGAGCACCACGGCGTCGATGTGCTGCCGATGCCCGGACTGGACGCCGACCAGACGCGCCGAATGCTCGCGCGCTGGTTCCCGGGTGCCGGCTCGGCGCTCGGTCTTACGTGCGTCTTGTCGCCCGCCACGATGCCGCGTGGCGACGAACTGGAAGACCTGGTGGCGTTGCTCAATCACCATGCCGATCCGCGCGCCGGCCCGGCAGACGAGGCGAACTGCGTGGCTCATGCATTGGCCTGCGCGAGCCTCGGGCAAAACCACCTTTGGCAAGACCTGCTTCTGCCGTCGCGGCGCGAGTTGTCCGCATTGATCAGCCACTGGTTTCCGCGGCTGGCCGCGAAGAATACGCATGACATGAAGTGGAAGAAGTTCTTCTACAAGCAACTGTGCGAGCGCGAGGGCCTGTTCATCTGCAAGGCGCCGAGTTGTGGCGTCTGTTCTGACCATGCGCTTTGCTTTAGAGCGGAGTAGGCAGCACGCGTCGGTCACCGCTTCGATTGTGTCGCGTCGCGGGTGGCCGACTTCTGGGGCTGGGCGAAGCTGCTGTCCGAGCATCGGCTGGCGCCGCACGCGCGTCATGCCGGCCGGACGCGCTACACGAACGACGCGGTGCGTAGCTGGTTTCTCACCCCGGCAGCAGGCGAACGGTTTGCTGGCCATGTCACGAGGTGCTCTCCATGAGACCCATGCCGCCTGCCGTTGCCGTAACGGTGCGTTCCGAAGCGCAGCCCGTCATGAATCAGAACCGCGGCACATGCCTTCCCGACAGCAGTGCGAGCCTGTCGCTGGAGCGCGCGCGGGCACATGTCGCGAGCCTGCAGCACGAGTTGTTCGCGGTTGAGCAGGCGCTGCTCGACGACCGCGCATTGACGCGCGCATTGAGCGGGCGTCGATGGGTTTATGTGGGCGGGCGGCCAAGCATCAACGCCGTGCTGCGTGCGCTGGTGGAGGCGGCCGGAGGCGAGTTCGTTCATCACACCGGGACCATCGACGACGATAGCCGTGCCGAAGGCTTCGAGGCTTTGCTGTCAGGCGCCTACCGGGTGCTGTGCCCATTGGATCTGATCGACCCGGACTCGCTGGTCGCGCTGCGGCGATTGTGCGCGCGTCACCGCGCGCCGTGGTCCGCTTTGCGTTCGTCGAGCGTGACGAGCTTCATCGCGGGCGTGTTGCGGGCTCGGCCTGCCCAGCCGCACGGCGTGGTCGCAGCGTCGCGCTTCTGCCTGAGGCATGGCTGACGTCGTCATGACTTTACGTACCGCGAGATGTGGGCGCAAAACTTGCCTTTGACGTGGTCTTTCCACGAGAGGGCCTGCCATGTCGGATTCCGCACAACGCTACGGCCTTTTCCTCAACGTCGAGAACCCCGACGGCGACGCGCGCGATGCGCTGACGCAAACCGTGCGTAATGCGACGGCCATAGCTGGCATTAAGACATGAGGCGTCGACGTAACAGCGCCACCGACAGGAAGAACGGCAACACCGTGCAAATGCAGAGAGCGCCAATATGCAAGGCAACACTGCCCACCGGGCGTCCGAGCATCGCGGGACGGATAAGGTCGACGGAATGTGCCAGCGGCAAGAAGCGCGCTACGTCGCAAAAAACGGCAGGTAGCTTGCTGATCGGGAAGATCACGCCGCTCAGGAGCACCATGGGCGTGAGAACGAGCGTTTGATAGAACACGAAGTAATCGTGACTGGGTGCAAGCGCCGTGAGGATCATCGCCAGACTCGCGAAGGCGAGGCCAGTCAGGGCGATGGCAGGCAATGCATAGAGAATGGATGACCACGCTGCATAACCCAGCACGGTGGCTACCACCATGACGGCGATGCCGGCAAAAAAGGCCCTGGTGGCGGCCCATGCCAGTTCACCGAGAACGATATCGCCGAGCGTGAGCCGTGTACACAGGATCGCTTCCCACATGCGCTGAACATGCATGCGAGAGAAAGCTGCGTAAATCGTTTCGAAGGTCGCGGAGGTCATCGCGCTCGTGGCGACCATACCCGCCGCGAGAAACGCGATATAAGATGCGCCATCGACGCGACCTACCATTATCCCGAAACCAAAGCCGAGGCCGAACAGATAAATCATAGGATCGGCAAGGTTACCGAGAATCGAGGCAAACGCGACTTTTTTCCATGCCAGATAGTTGTGGCGCCACACTGCAACCCAGTTCCACACGTTCGCGGGCAGGGCCGCTGCATAAAACTCTCTCATCGTTCACTCCTTCATCCCGCGCCCGGTTAACTGCAAAAAGACATCCTCGAGATTTGCTGGACGCTGTAAAAGGCGCAGCGCCGCGCGCCCGCGCAACTGTACACACACCCGTTCCGGATCGGACACATAGCAGAAGAGGGTCCCACCACTGACCTCGATACGCTGCGCGTGCGGCGCGATCAACGTGCGCAGCTCATGCGGATTGCCGCCGTGGATCTCGACCACGTGGCTCCCGATCTGTTCTTCGATCAGCATGCGAGGCCCGCCTTCGGCGATCTTTCGCCCCTCCTCCAGCACACACAGTCGGTCGCACAACCGCTCGGCCTCTTCCATGAAATGGGTGGTCAAGAGGATCGTCTTGCCGCGCGCCAACAATGAACGCAGGCTTTCCCAGATCAGGTGGCGCGCATGCGGGTCGAGACCCGTTGTAGGCTCGTCCATGACCAACAACTGCGGATCGTTGATCAGCGCGCGTGCCAACATCAGCCGCCGCTTCATGCCGCCGGATAGTTCGGTGACGCGCGCATCGACCTTGCTTTCGAGGCAAGCGAATTCGAGCAGCGACGGCACGACCGCTTCAATTTCACGTGTGCTCATGCCGAAGTAGCGCCCAAACACCAGAAGGTTCTCGCGCACGGTGAACCCGGGCTCGAGGTTGTCGAATTGCGGCACCACGCCAATGCTCATACGTGCCGAGCGAGCGCGCGCCGGCACTGGCTCCCCGAGCACGATGATCTTGCCTGCGTCGGGCGGCGCCATGCCGAGAACCATACGCACCGTCGTGCTCTTGCCCGCGCCATTTGGCCCTAGCAGACCGAAGCACTCTCCAGGCGCGACGCTAAACGACAATCCATCGACTACGATCTTGTCGCCATATGACTTCCTTACGCCGGTGAAGCTGATTGCTGCTTTGGACATGGAGATAAGAAGGAAAATTACGCACTCGTCTTAGAGAAAAAGAAGCCGTTCTGCTGCTGCGGCGCGATTGAAACCCTGGTCGATAGACGATCCTTGCCTGCCAAGCGCGAGAGTTACTGACAATGGAGTACCAGGATTTCGGTGAATGCACTGGCGTTGGGAAGACGACAATCGAGCCTTTGCGTGAGACGATCGCACTCAAGCGGACCAGTGCCGATGGTGGGCGGTTCTGGGTTGGCGCAATACTCGAGATCTATATGTATGATTAACTAATCGCCATCGAATGCTTCGTCAGACGTCGCTAATGTTGAAGACTCACACGCGTGATCCTTTCGACGGTGCGGAGTCGCAGATCTTGACGCTGAAGTCGCGTTCGGCTTTGTAACCGGATTCGAAGTATCGACCTGTTTTTCACGAACGTTCGATACGTTGCCTGCAGACCCACGGGACAGCCAATCGCTATTGCTCAATGTACACAGCGCATAGGCTTTCAGGGGAAGTAAGAGAAAGAGGTTAATGGGTGTGTGAAGAGAAAAGCCAAGAAATCGAATCTGGCGAGCGCGAACCGATGCCACGCTACAGCGGATCATGGTCGATGATGCGATTATCAGGGCGGTCCACCACGGCACTGTCGCTGTCAATGCGAGCTGCGCGAGACCCGCTAGTAGCGATAAGCCGAGAAATAGCGAGCCCAGATTCAGTCCGATCACGTCCAGCGTAAGGTAGCGATCGAGACAGGGCAGCAGGCGCAGCGAAAGCAACGTGTCCCGATAAGTACTGCGCGCCCAGCGCAGTTGTTGGCGCAGATACGCCCCCAGTCTGTCTGGAACGACTGTCGCCGCAATGGCGTCCGGAACGTACACGGTCCGATAACCTGCCGTCAGCATGAGAATCGTCAGATGGCGGTCCTCGCCGAAGTCGCTCGGTTTCCCGCGAAAAAGTTGCGTCTCGTACTGATCGAGCAGCAACAGGAGCGCGGACCGGCGGTACATGGCACACGGACCGCAGCAACACATAACAGCGCCGAAGCGAGTCTGTGCGGCGCGCTCTTCGTTGCAAGCCAACCAGTACTCCATATCGATCAGACGGGTCAACCAGGTGTCGCCGCGGTTGCTGGCCGTCAACTGCCCCATGGCGGCGCCTATCGTCGCGTCTCGCATTGTCAATACGAGCTTCTTGACGACATCGGGCGCCAGCGTCGTGTCCGAGTCGACGTTGAGTACCAGTTCCCCGGATGAAGAGCGTATCGCGGCGATCTGTGCCTTGCGCTTTCCCATATTTTGGGGAAGCGTAATGAAGTTGAATCTCGGGTCGCGCGCGTGGGCATCGTATACCGGCCTCACGGCGTCGAGATTCGCAGAACCATCATCGACCACATAGACCCGCAGTTTTCCGGCGTAGTCCTGGTTTGCAATGGACTTCAGGCACGCCGAGAGCGTGCGCGGTTGCTCGTTAAAGCACGGCACGATGACGTCCACGTCCGGCAGAAAGTTGGGGTCGGCGGCATTGGGCGAATTCGGCGGACCACTCGTCGGTAGGCCATGGAGGGCCTGTACGCTTTTGTAAACAGTCGAGAGTAGTGCATACAACAAAACCGGGGCAGTGCTGATTGTGGCAATGGCATTCATAGATGTCGGTTTGTTCCGTGTGGTTGGGGTAGCGAGCTGATTACAAATCCGCAGTCACGCAGTTCTGGAATCAGGCGGGAAAGCGCCATGAGGGTCTGGTCGCGCAGCCCAGCATGACAGCACCGTCCTGACTCGCCGGGAGGACGTCCGTTGTGCAAGAGCACAATTGCGCCAGGCCGGACAGAGGCCAGCACCGCGCTGACAATCGCATCGACGTGTAGACAGCAGCACTTGATTCGACAGACAGTGACAGTTCATTTCATCGTTCCCGACTTGAAAGCTGCTTTTTTCGGGGTGAGGAAAAGGTCAAGCCCGAAGCCGCGAAGCGGTGCGCCGCAGGCGCAGGCTTGAGGTTCGACTCGCCCCGAAGAATCATTCCCTGGTCGGGGGCGGACGATAGCTCCGCTGACATTGTCTGGCCGGTCAAGTACCGGCTAATACACATCGACGCCGGGGCGAGACTAGTCTGACGCCAAGGGTCTACCGACCAGTCAAGAGCCGCCAGGCCCGCCTTTGCCGCTTCAGCGACCACTTCGTCCGTCCATGTTCCGTAAGGGGCACGTATATGCCGAACTGTGGCTTGGGCACACGCCATCCGGATGATCCTGTTCGCGTCCAATATTTCGCGTCGTACTTCATCAGGTTCGCATCTGGACAAATCCGGATGAGTCATCGTGTGAGTGGCAATCTCTTGTCCCTCGGCGATCATTCGTTAGATCAGCTTCGGCTGGTCCTCTACGTACGCGCCGATGACGCAGAACGTTGCTGGCATCCGGTGTTCTGCCAGCACATCGAGGACGTCCGGTGTGCAAAGTGGATTAGGACCGTCGTCAAACGTCAAATAGACGTCGCGACGTCCGGCGCGATCGTGGCATTCGTCGCGCGCCTCGGATGCGCAATCGAGTACCTTCACAGCTCTGGCCCGTTTCGTTCAATTATCGAGCCAGTAAGCTGCTCCATAGTCGATCGTCCCATCCGGAAGGCCACGGGCACGGTTTCGGTAAGCTTAGGTGGCGTGTCGAGAGATACATCCAAAAGTGTGGGCATCATGGAGACATGTCTAAATCTGCCGTACTACTTAGGTTTATAAAATTGAAGTATTCGATCAATCAACTTCGATTTCCATTTCCGCAACGACGGGTTTCACTGTGCAATACAAAAATTGATTTGTAAAATTGATTGTGTTGATGCCTTGCATCTATAACGTGGATACGTTGAGAAATGCGTTTTACAGTGAGTGGATAGAGGCATGTCCCTATACAGGAGTCACGAGTCGTCTTCGCGAAGGGCCTGAATGGTCGAGACTGCATCCATAGTTCGCTGCATGCCGATCCAGAGGGTTTTCGCACCCGGTTCGCCATCACTCTTAAGGCGTAGAAGTCCACCCAGTGAAGAAATCAGGCGAATGATTTGATCGAGCGTGATGGGCGTCTTCGGTCGAGGCTTCTTCGCCAGCAGAAACTCACCGCGTATCTCGTCGGCATGGAAGAACAGTGACGCATCCAGTTCGGGCGGGGCCGGCCTAAACGCATCAGTCGGGCAATGCGCCACAGCAACATGCGGTGATCCCAGTGGTTTTCGACCCAGTCGCACAGCAGCGTCTTGATCGAACCGAAGTCGATGATGCGCCCGAGATCGTCAAGCGAGGCGGCTTCGCAAGCGAAGTGGATGCGGTAGTTGTGCCCATGCAGGTTCTGGCACTTGCCTTCATTCCCGTAGACGCGGTGCCCGCATGAGATGTCGTGATAATGCTCGGCCTGTAGCATGATCAGAACTCTTTGTCGTGCGATGTTCAGGAACTCGTCGCGTGCGCCTTTGCGATCGCGCAGGAAGCCGCGCATCACACTTGTCATCATGGTGACTTCGTGGTCACACACGCCGCGCGTCGTCATGCGCGATTGCGTTGCACGGGTGAGCACGCCCAAGCCCTGCGGCGTGGCCCGTTCCTCGATTTTCGTCGGCCAGTTGCATCACGGCTTCCTTCTGAATCTGGGAACACGACATCACCCAGTCGGCGAGCCGGTTGAACTGCGACACGCCGATCAGACGGTCACCGGGTATCACGCCAATCCATGCGCGGCCCGTGACCGAGGCCAAGTGATGCGAGCGCATCGGGCGAATCGGGAGAGAGCCGACCGTATGGAACTCATCGAGCCGCCGCGCCCATTTGCGCAACGGCCAGGTGAAATTCGCGCGCCATGCGCGGCGCGGCGACCCCGGTCGATTGCAGGTCGAGACCTTCGAGCAACGCGACGCCAAGACACAATCCAATGGTGATAGCACCGCTTGCACGGGCCGATGTTGACGTTTTCATGCGATGTCTCCAATGTGAAATCAGCGTCGCTCTTGGCGGCGATACGCTGTTGGCAAGATTTGCGAACACGCGGCGGCTGCGTTCAAGCGCAGGCGCCGCGAGTGCTGCTTCAGCTTTGGCTTTCGAGTGCCCGCGTCAAATCCAGCGCGACGTCGACGATCATGTCTTCCTGGCCGCCCACCATGCGGCGCTTGCCGAGTTCGACGAGAATGTCGACGGTCTTCAGGCCGTACTTCTTCGCGGCCACCTCCGAGTGACGCAGGAAGCTCGAATAAACGCCTGCGTAACCGAGCGCGAGCGTCTCGCGGTCGACGCGCACCGGACGGTCCTGCAGCGGACGCACAATGTCATCGGCTGCGTCCATCAGCGTGTACAGGTCAGTGCCGTGGTCCCAGCCCAGACGCTGCGCCGCGGCGATGAACACCTCGAGCGGCGCATTGCCCGCGCCCGCTCCCATGCTGGCGAGACTCGCGTCGACGCGGTCACACCCTTCTTCCACCGCGACGATCGAATTGGCGACGCCGAGCGACAGGTTGTGGTGGGCATGCATGCCGGTCTGCGTTTCGGGCTTTAGCACGCCCTTAAGCGCCCTGAAGCGCGCACGAATGTCGCTCATGTTCATCGCGCCACCCGAGTCCACGACATAGATGCAGGTAGCGCCGTAGCTCTCCATCTTCTGCGCTTGAACGGCGAGGTTTTCGGGGGTCGTCATGTGGCTCATCATCAGGAAGCCGACCGTGTCCATGCCGAGTTCACGCGCATATTCGATGTGCTGCATCGAAATGTCCGCTTCGGTGCAATGCGTCGCGACGCGCACCACGCGCGCGCCCGCCTCATACGCGGCCTTCAAATCGTGAATCGTGCCGATGCCGGGCAACAGCAGTGTCGCGATGGTCGCGTGGCTCACGACGTCGGCCGCCGCCGCAATCCATTCGAGATCGCTGTGTGCACCAAATCCGTAATTGAAGCTGGAGCCTTGCAGACCATCGCCGTGCGCGACTTCGATACTGTCCACTTTCGCCTTGTCGAGCGCGCGTGCGATGTCCTGCACGTTCTTGATTGAGTACTGATGGCGGATGGCGTGCATGCCGTCGCGCAACGTCACATCGGAGATATAAAGCTTCTTGCCCATGTCGGTGTGCTCCCTACGCGTTCGCGAGCGATTGTGCCATGCGCTCGGCGGTCGCGAGCGCGGCGGAGGTCATGATGTCCAGATTGCCTGCATACGCCGGCAGATAATGTGCTGCGCCTTCGACCTCGATGAACACCGAGGTCTTGAGTCCGCCGAAGCGGCCAAGTCCGGGGATGTTGAGCGGCGAGTCGGCAGGAATCTCGTCGAACTGCACCTTCTGCTTGAGACGGTAGCCAGGCACATACGCGTTCACCGCGCTCGCCATCTCCTCGATCGACGCCTCGACCTGCGCGCGCTCCGCGAGTTCGGACAGCACATAGACCGTGTCGCGCATCATCAGCGGCGGCTCGGCCGGATTCAGCACGATGATCGCCTTGCCCTTCGCCGCGCCGCCGACCGCTTCAATCGCCTTAGACGTGGTCTCGGTGAACTCGTCGATGTTCGCACGCGTGCCGGGGCCAGCCGACTTGCTGCTGATCGATGCGACGATTTCCGCATAGTGGACCTTCGCCACGCGCGACACCGCCGCCACCATCGGAATGGTCGCCTGCCCGCCGCACGTGACCATGTTCACGTTCGGCGCATCGAGATGCGCATCGAGATTGACGACCGGCACGCAGTACGGGCCGATCGCGGCAGGCGTCAGGTCGATCATCCGGATGCCGGGCTTGAGCGCGCGCAGGAAAGCGTCGTTCTTCACGTGCGCGCCGGCCGAGGTTGCATCGAACACAAACTCGATGTCCTCGAAGACCGGCAAACGCGCCAATCCCTGAACGCCCTCGTGGGTTGTCGCGACGCCGAGCTGCGCGGCGCGCGCGAGACCGTCGGAAGCGGCGTCGATGCCGACCATCGCCGCCACTTCCAGGTGCAAGCTGCGACGCATGATCTTGATCATCAGGTCCGTGCCGATGTTGCCGGAGCCTATGATCGCGGCTTTGAGTTTTTCGGAAGCCATGTCAGTCCTCAATGCTACTGGTTGCAGGTTTTTCGCGGGGGTTAAAACGGGCAGAGAGGCCGGCTGGGTAAGGGATCGGAGCGGTTGTCGTCGAAGCGGCTAGAATCCATCGCTTTGCTGATGGAAATTGGCCGAACGCCAAGCCCGACAACGGATTCCGTTGGAATTGAGCGAAGCGCAATTCAACGAATTTGTCTTGCCTCATTTGCCACGGGGTCGTCGAGGCCCGCTGCCGCGACTGCCGTTGTACAGGATCTTCAACTACATCCTGAAGGCGCTTTACCTTGGCTGCCAGTGGCACACGCTGCCGATCGACAGGAATCAGCAGGCTCGACGCGAAATCCATCCGACGAGCATTTACCGGATCTTTCGTCGCTGGCAGGCGAGCGGATGTTTCGACGCGATATTTCTGGCCTCAGTACGCCGACTCCAGCAGGACCCAGTTGCTCGATCTGTCGATCATTCACGGCGACGGCACAACGACTGCGGCAAAGAAAGGCGGCGACAATCTCGGTATCAGTGGCGTCGCCGGCCATCACTGCTCACGCCGACGGGTTCAAGCTTCAGGGGATCTGAGGGATTCTGCGTCATGTGTCCACCTGTCAGTTAGGTGGACACATACTGCGCCGTCCCGCCCCAGGAAACCATGTGCGCCTAATTCACCGCTTACCCTTGGACCGTACCGCTCTGGAGCTCGAACAGCTTGTTGCCACCGACGTTGTTCGTATAGTTGACTCCTTCATCGATCAGACCGTAAAGCGTCACGGTACTTTGGGCCATTGTGGGAGCCGCGGCGGCTGACATCACGAAAGCTGCAAGAAGTTTCATTTTCATTAAGGTCTCCAAAGGTTATATTGTGGGTCACGATGCTTCTTTGTGCGCAACCCTGGGTCGGGCATGCGGTCTGTTTTGCTGGGCAGTTGACGTCAATTAACCGCCGTAAATATCGAACGTAAAGTACTTCTTCGCAATTCGGTCATACGTCCCATCCTTGCGGAGACTGTCGATCGCACCGTTGATTGCTTCGAGCAGGGCTCTGTCACCCTTTCTCACACCGATGCTGACGCCCGGGCCGAAGATGCTTTCGTCCTTGATGGCCGGACCTCGCGCGAAACCGAAATCACGACCCTGCGCAGTATTCAGGAATCCCGACTCAGCCGTTGGCCCCGAAACCAGTGCCGCATCGAGCCGCCCATCCGCGAGGTCATTCCATACCTGGTCTTGCGAAGGGTAGGGCACAATGTCAACTCCATTCGTCCAATGCTTCCGTGCATAGGCTTCCTGTGTGCTTCCCTGCAAGACTCCGATATGCTTTCCGTTGAGCGATTCGGGCATTGCCACCAGAGCCGAGCCGCGCCTTACAACCAGCGCTTCGAAGTTGGCGTATATCTTGTGGCTGAAATCGATTGCCTTCGCGCGCTTCTCGGTCTGCGACATTGACGAATTGATCGCGTCGAACTTGCGCGCCTGCAACGCGGGAATCATGCCGTCGAACGAGTTTTCAACCCAGACGCACTTCACCTTGAGCTTCGCGCAAATTGCATTACCCAGATCGATGTCAAATCCAACGAGATCGCCACTCGGGGTTTTCGACTCAAATGGCGGGTAAGCGCTGTCGACTCCGAACTTAAGTTCCTTTCCCTCGTACGCGAATGCCGCAAATGGAATGGACGTTGCGCACAGGGCGACCAGCAGCGTTTTAATCTTCATTTTGGTTTCTCATAAATTCCAAGTCCGGATTTGCGGCATAGTACTTCTGCTTTTATTGCGTCGGTGGCCTCGGACTCGGACGCCCCTCGAGCGCATCGCCGGATGTAATGGCATCTAGGTTGGAACGGCATAGCCGTCGACTACAAGCCTCTTGAGGGTGTCGATTTGAAGCGATCCAATTTCGGAAAGAATGTCGTTGTCCGCCACAAAGTCCCGACCGTGACAAGTTAAAACAACAAGCTTATGCAGGACAAGCGATATGGAGGATCGAATCGTTGCGCGCAGCAGGGCGAGCGGCCCGGTCTTTTAGTACACGGGGACGTCGGCACAGTGCGCCGCAAGCTGCCGGCCGGCCCAGGACGCGGCCGCCTGAACGATGTGTGCGCAATTCAGCGGGCCGCGCACCTGGATCGGCGCGGACCGACGAGTGCCGCCACGCGGCCACATGATCGCCGAGATATCTCATCGAGAGGCCGAGCCTCATTTTTCCGTCTTTCATCATTTCGACACCTCAATTGCGGATTACGCCACCCGACAATGCATGAGCGGCATGAGCGGCATGAGCGGCATGAGCGGCATGAGTGGCATGAGCGGCATGAGTGGCATGAGTGGCATGAGCGGCATGAGTGGCATGAGTGGCATGAGCGGCATGAGCGGCATGAGCAGGATGGTGTGCTGCCGACGTGAACGACACAATGCCGTCAAAATAGGTCCGGTATTCGAAATGCGTATAGGGGGTTTTCCCCCCATATGGCTCGGCTCTGCAATTCAGTGGCCTCGCTGAACGAACTTAATGCCAGCCGCGGCTATGGACCGAGCAGGCCTTGACTCGGCGAACACGCGTCGGATGCCGGTGCGGTACGGCGCACGGAGCAGGCCCACGGCCGTCGATAGGGCCGGCACCACCGTCGCGCTGCACCTGCCGAAGGCTGGCAACGATGTCGCCCCAAGGGCGCGAAGCGCAGCAATGAGACAGGCACCGCGCACACCGATAACGATGCAGGGTTTTTCGCATGGGCAGCACATCGGGCCAGTTTCAGCCTCGCCTCAACGAAGTCAGGGAATACCCTTATCCGCTTTTCAAATAGACGGCCGCCTTTGGCGACATTGTTTATCGGACGGTGAAGCGCGAACATTCACCCATGCCGCCATGTTCCGGGCGGACCAGTCCAAGAATGGGAGCGCATGCAATGACTAAAGACGGAAAAATGAGGCTCGGCCTCTCGATGAGATATCTCGGCTATCACGTTGCCGCCTGGAGGCATCCGGATGTGCAGGCGGACGGAGCGCTGAGCTTCGTACATTTCCTAAACACGGCCCGCAAGGCGGAAGCGGCGCATCTCGACATGGTTTTCTTTGCTGACGGTCTTGGGATCCGCGCCAATGACAATCCGAAAGGATCACTTGCGCGTGACATGCGGAATGCAGAGTTGGAACCGATCACGCTTCTCGCCGCACTGGGTGCAACCACGTCAAACATCGGGTTAGTGGCAACTGCCTCAACCACCTACAACGAACCGTTTCACGTCGCACGGAAATACGCTTCGATCGACCACATCAGCGGCGGCCGCGCCGGATGGAATGTCGTCACTTCGTGGTCAGATGAGGAAGCTCAAAACTTCAACAGGAACGAGAACCTTGCCTATGAAGAGCGGTACGAACGAGCCGACGAATTCGTCGACGTTGTCAGATCCCTTTGGCGGAGTTGGGAGGAGGACGCGTTCGTTCGAGACAAGGAAAGCGGACTTTTCTATCACGAAGACAAGTTGCACGTGCCGAACCACAAGGGCAAGCATTTCCAGGTACGCGGCCCGTTGAATTCCGCGCGTACTCCGCAAGGAGAGCCGATCATCGTGCAGGCCGGAGCTTCCGAGGCCGGACGTGAGCTTGCCGCCAGATGCGCGGATGTGGTTTATAGCAATTCGCATTATCTGAAACATGCGCAAGATTACTATGGCGATCTGAAGGGGCGGCTCGCGAAGTATGGTCGCGAGCCAGGCGAGTTGTTGATCATGCCGGGCATTACACCGTTCGTCGGTAGGACCAGGCAGGAGGCACAAGACAAGTTCGACCAGCTTCAGGAGCTTATCCACCCGCTGAGCGGCCTGGCCGAGCTCTATAACGCGCTCGGCGACCTATCCGGCTATCCGCTCGACGGGCCGGTGCCAGACATCGGTGGGCAGAAACTCAGGAGCCTTGCATCAAACCTGTTGGAGATGGCTCGTGCCGAGAACCTCTCAATTAGACAACTCTATCAGCGCGTCGCATCGACTTTCTCGGTACGCCTGGTGATCGGAACCGCCAGTGACATCGTTGATGAAATGGATGAGTGGTTCAAGAATGATGGCGCAGACGGCTTCAATTTTTGCCCGGCCATTCTTCCGGGCGGTATGGACGACATTAGCGATTTCATCATCCCGGAAC
The DNA here is from genome assembly GCF_014200875.1 of Paraburkholderia sp. HC6.4b. Classification (NCBI taxonomy): domain Bacteria; kingdom Pseudomonadati; phylum Pseudomonadota; class Betaproteobacteria; order Burkholderiales; family Burkholderiaceae; genus Paraburkholderia; species Paraburkholderia sp. HC6.4b. The sequence goes on along the minus strand of NZ_JACHDC010000017.1, from coordinate 99,011 downwards.
TGCGCCGCCGTGAGTTGTTCAGGGACCGATATGAAGGACGAACTCTGCGCGAGAACCTTGGCCTCAAACCCAGTGTCTACAAGCGTGGGTGAGCCGTCATAGTCTAGTCAGGTGACAGAAATGCAAACCATCGATTCCAAAGCTAACTTCCAGCAGGCGATGTCGTTGTTCGCTGCCGGTGTTACAGTTATTACCGCAATGCACCACGCAAAGCCGGTCGGCCTCATCGCGACATCGGTGTGCAGTCTCTCCGACGACCCACCGTCGGTCATCGTCTGCGTGAACAAGTGCGCTTCGTCCCACGATGCAATCCTGGGCGCAGGTAGCTTTGCCGTGAATCTTCTTTCGACAGCGCACTGCGGGCTCGTTGATACGTTTCGCAAGCGCAAAGGGCAAGACCGTTTCGCCGCCAACAAATGGTCATCTCTCGAGACCGGTGCGCCGATCCTGCCTGATGCTACCGTTGCATTGGACTGCGAAATCAGCGATCGGCATGACGGATTCACTCACTCCATCATCGTTGGCGTAATCAGAGAGATTGCGTTCAATGAGACTGTCGATGCGGGATGCCTTCTGTGGCACGAACGTGGTTTTGCACGAAGCGCGCCTCTAAGAATTTGACTGGCAGACGCTGGTGCGGTCATGTCACTGAGTACGCGTCTGGCATGATCGCAGATAAAACTGCAGATTTTGGTCTAACGGATTGATATCAATTTCTTGATGCGAGGCGTCTTGATTGCCCGTTCAACTTGGCTGGCCGGTGTGATCGTTCGTCTTATGCGCACTTGATTGGGCGGTGTCGACTTAGAAGGACCAGCAATGCTCGATCATATGAATACCGTGGCCGACACGCCCTTGCGATGTCGGTCCGAACCATAGATGATGGTTGCTGAAAGGGGAAAGTCACTTGGGAAATCATGAACATCCGGCAACTTGAAGCGTTCCGCACGACCATGATGGTCGGCACTGTAAATGGTGCGGCGGATCTACTGGGGCTGTCTCAGCCATCGGTGAGTCGCTTGATCACCGAGCTCGAAAAGGAGCTCGGCGTGACATTGTTTAACCGCGCTGCTGGCAGGCTCGTGCCGACGCCTGAGGGCAGGATGATCCACGAGCAAGTGGAGAACACATTCCGTGCGTACCAAAAGATCGGAGAACTTGCCGCTGATGTGAGGAAACTTCGCGTAGGCGGCATTTCGATCGCATGCATGCCTGCCCTCGGAATAACTTTTTTGCCGGCAGTCATAGCCCTGTTTTGCGAAGCTCACCCAAACGTTGATATCTCACTGGATGTTCAAACCTCCACGAAGGTGGAAGACTGGATTGCGACGGAAAGAATCGATCTTGGTCTTGCAGAAGTACCTTACGACCGCGAAGATCTTTCGGTAGACGAATTCTGCAACGTTCCCTACTACGCGGTTATGAAGAAGGGGCACAATCTCGGTAAAAAGTCGACGCTTTCACCTGAGGATTTCGAAGGTTGCACATTTATCTCAACCACGGCGCACTATCAAGACCGGCCGCATGTTGATCGTCTATTTGAATCGCGAGACGTAAGCCGTGTTATGCGTATCGATACGTCATTCTCCCACTCGACATGCGAGTTGGCCGCACTAGGAATGGGTGTCGGTTTTATCGATCCTTTCAGTGTTCACGGATACCTTGACCGGGTCGACGTTCGACTCGTGGACCCGTGTATCACCTTCCGGGTTGGGCTGCTATACCCGAAGTGTCGCCCGTTGTCGAAAGTGGGGCGAGCATTTGTTTCGTTTATGAAGCAGCATCGTGATCGATGGTTCGCTGAAGTCGCAGCAGCTTGCAAACTCCATGAATGACTCTGCCCAGACGCTTTTAACCTGGCAGTCGCGTAGGCGGCCTAGATTGATCGCCTGAATATGTTCAGACCTGGGCGCAAATGGAGTAACTCTAGAAAAATCCGTCTCACCCTGTTATCAAATTCCGACTATGGCTATCCAAATAATTCGCAGACCTGGTTATCCGATTGATGCGCAGTTCGTCGAGAGAGGTGGCCTCGCTTGTTCGGACAGGTTCTCGATATTTTTAAGTGGAACGTCCAGGGCAGTCATGCTGCCAATTTGATCGCAGGCAGTGTTGCGAAGTATGCCTCATCCGGCGTGCGGTCTTCCAGACTCGAATGAGGCCGTCGCTGGTTGTACAGATTGATGTAATCGCCGATTGAGCGCCGGGCGTGGCCGACCGATTCATAGGCTTTCAAATACACCTCTTCATATTTCACGCTTCGCCACACGCGCTCGACGAACACGTTGTCTCGCCAGGCACCTTTGCCGTCCATCGACAAGCGGATGCCCCGGCTGAGCACGGCCTCGGTGAACGCTGTCGCGGTGAACTGGCTGCCCTGGTCGGTATTGACGATCTCAGGTTGCCCGTACTTCGCGAACGCTTCTTCCAACGCCTCGACAACGTGCATCGCCTAGATCGTGATCTCTACGCGGTGGGCCAGTACCTTCCGGCTGACCCAGTCCACCACGGCGGTCAGATACACGAAGCCGCGCGCCATCGGGATATCGCTCGTATCCAGTGCCCAGACCCGGTTTGCCCGATTGATCGTCATGCCCAGCAGATACGGCCAGATCTTGTGCCGCGCATTGCGTCGGCTCGTGTTCGGCTTGCAGTACAGCGCCTCGATACCCATGCGCTTCATCAGCGTGCGCACGCGCCTGCGGCCAATCTCGTGTGCCTCGCGACGCAGCAGTCGCGCCAGCATCCGCCCGCCGGAAAACGGAAACTCCATGTGCAGTTCATCGATCCGGCGCATCAGCAACTGGTCTGCCTCGCTCACCGGTTGCGCCCGGTAATACACGCTCGATCTTGCGATACCAACGAGTCGCGCCTGCTGCGAGACCGGCAATGCGTGTGTACGATCGATCATCGCTTTGCGCTCAGCAATCCCGCCTTGTTGAGCGCGCCGCTTAAAAAATCGTTCTCCAGCGTGAGCTGGCCGATCTTCGCATGTAGCTCCTTCAAATCGACTTGCGGCTCGCTCGACGCCGTGCCGCCTGCGCCAAACACGTCGGCTGCACGTTCCTGCAACTGCCGCTTCCATTCGGTGATCTGGTTCGGGTGCACATCGAACTGCTGCGCCAGTTCGGCTAGCGTCCGCTCGCCCCTTGACCGCCGCCATCGCCACTTTCGCTTTGAACCCGGCTGAGTGCGTCCGTCGGGTTCTCTTCGTCATCTTCCTGGTTCCTTTGTCGGCATTATCGCCGGCTCAGGTCCCGAGCATTCCACTTATCCGACTGTCCGAATTTGCGCGGCCATCTCTCAGCGCGTGGGCCGCGCTCAAGCCACGCGCTACACATGCGTTTCACTCGCCTTTGGAGGTCTTCGCAGGCATGCGCGAAGTCGCTTCAACACGTCCCTCTGCATTTCACTAAACCGGTTGCACTTCACCTTTCAAACTGCTCGACCAAATACGCTCGCCGCTTAGCTCTGAGTCTAAACGCGTGCGGTTTGTCGGGAAGTCGACCTCATTGTCTGAAGACCGACGTTAATGAGCGGCACAATTCTTCGCAAGTGGGTCAGAGGTCCTGTCGTCCCGGGATTCCGAGGGTTTGCGGCCCACATGGCCCGGAAGCTGCTCAGAGACTGCGCGGATACAGTCCGGTCGCTGCCGCAACCGCGGAGAAAGACCATATGCCCTCAGCACACGGAGACATGGTCACGCTATGCAGCCCCCGATTCGCAACCACGTTTCTAACTTTTTCTCAACTGGAAGGTGCCAATGTTGATGATTTGGAGCGCAAAGAGAGCGCGAAATGAGTGATTCACGCACGAACGTAGCCATCATTGGATCAGGAACGCTTGGTACCGATCTGATGTGCAAGGTCCTCGCGTCGGAAAGCTTGAGCCTTGCGTTTTTGGCCGGACGCGATCCGAAGAGCCGCGGGCTCGCCGTTGCGAAAGAGCGTGGCGTCGAGACGTCGGCGGATGGAATCAATTTCCTGAAAGCGCACCGCAATGCATATGACATCGTGTTCGATGCGACCTCCGCCTATGCGCACGTCGACCACAATGCCGTTTTTTCTGCTTGCGGGAAATTTGCCGTCGATCTGACGCCGGCTGCCATTGGTATGGTGTGTGTGCCATCGGTCAATCTCACCGACGTCGCCGGGCAGCAAAACGTCAGTCTGGTTACCTGCGGCGGACAGGCGAGCTTGCCGCTCGCGCATGCGCTCAGGCAGGCGACGCAGCAGATTGACTACCTCGAGGTCGTTTCAACAATAGCGGCCGCGAGCGCGGGCATGGCGACGCGGGTAAATATCAACAATTACCTTACTACTACCGAGCGGGCCCTGTCTCTCTTTTCGGGGGCGGACAAGGTGAAGGCGATCCTAAATATCAATCCTGCGGAACCGGGCGTAATGATGCAAACGACGATCTACGCTTACGCGAAATGTGGTGACTTTTCCGAAATCGAGGGCGCAATCAGTAGCGCCGTCGCTTCCGTACAGGAATACGTCCCCGGCTTTCAGATCGTGCTCACGCCGATTCTGGATGAAGGACGAATCACTGTCAGCGTGAAGGTGCAAGGCAGCGGACATCATCTACCGAGCTATGCGGGCAATCTCGACATCATCAATTGCGCGGCTGTCGCGGTAGCGGCGCACAAGGGCCGTGTGACGAGGAGCAAGCAATCGTGAAAAGCTACATCACTCTGACCGACGCATCCCTGCGCGACGGAAATCACGCAGTGCGGCACCAGTTGACAATTGGGCAGATCGTCCGCTACGCGCAGGCCGCCGACGTGGCTGGGATCAATATCGTGGAGGTGGGCCACGGTAACGGACTGGGTGCCTCATCGGCTCTGCTGGGTAAAGCGGCGAGCACCGATGCGGAGATGCTGGCGTCCGTGCGTGAAAAGCTCAGGCATACGAAGCTCGGAGTTCATTTCATTCCCGGGCTCGGCAAGATATCCGACATTGAGGTGGCGCTAGAAGCCGGCGTCGACGTGTTTCGGCTGGCATCCCATTGCACCGAGGCCAACATCACCCGGCGTTTCATCGAGTACGTGAGGCACGTCGGGAAAACCGCCTATGGCGTGCTGATGATGTCGCATATGGCCGATGCCAGAGAGATCGTGGATCAGTCCCGCCTGATGCAATCGTACGGCGCGCACGCGATCGTCCTGATGGACAGCGCGGGCTTTTCGACCCCGGATCTCGTCAAGGAAAAGGTCGAGGCCCTGATCGATGGTCTGTCAATACCAATCGGGTATCACGCTCACAACAACTTGGGGCTCGCAGTAGCGAACTCGATTGCCGCGGCGGAGAGCGGTGCTACGCTCCTCGACGCCTGCGTGTGCGGTTTCGGCGCCGGCGCCGGCAACACGCAGCTCGAAACGTTGGTTCCAGTTCTTGAGCGCCATGGGTACCAGTTAGGTACAGACTTCGCGCGCGTAGCCAGACTAGCGAAGTGCGCAGACGAGGTGCTGCCGATCCGGACCCCTCACATCCCCATCGCTAACATCATCACGGGCGTTTTTGGCCTCTTCTCGGGTTTCGTTCCGCACATCGAGCGCCTAGCGTCCGAGCTTAAGATCGATCCTTTCGAGCTGTGTCAGGCCCTTGCCCAGCGAAAGCTGGTAGCGGGGCAAGAGGACGTGATCGTAGAAGAAGCGCACCGCCTCGCGGCCATGAGCGCACAGAGCGTCGCGGTGAGGTAGTTCCGTCCGCGAAGATGGCACACGCCGACGTTTGCCGTCCTTGCCGAGAGTGGCGATTTGAACAACATGTATCTGGTTGCGTTGCATGTGCAGCGCCGGTGCAGCATCTGACAGATCTTATCGCGTCATGATTTCTTACAGGACAGAGAGCAATGAGCAAGCTTGCACATAAAGCAGCAGTCGTAACGGGCGCATCGAAGGGTATCGGTGCTGCCGTTGCAAAGGCGCTGGCGGCCGAAGGCGCGGCCGTCGTCGTCAACTATTCAAGCAGTAAGAAGGGAGCGCATGCGGTTGTCGATGCAATTACAGATGCCGGAGGCAAAGCCGATTACAGATGCCGGAGGCAAAGCCGTCAAAATCGGCGGCGATGTCTCGAAACTGGCGGACGCACAAGGTATCGTCGACGGCGCGATCGAGCATTTCGGTCGCCTTGACATCGTCGTCAACAACGCAGGGATCTACGAACTAGCTTCCATAGAGGACGTGACGGAAGAGCATTTTCATGAGCAGTTCAATATCAATGTGCTTGGCACGCTGCTCGTCACACAAGCTGCGATCAAGCATCTGCTCGGAGGCGGCAGTATCATCACCCTTAGTTCCGTCGCAAGTCACGCGGCAGTTCCGAGAACGGCAGTTTATGCGGGTACGAAAGGGGCCATCGATGCCGTTACGGGGGGGCTTTCGCGCGAACTCGGACCACGCCACATTCGCGTTAATTCGATCCAACCCTAGCATAGTCCTGACAGAAGGTACGCACAGTGCGGGCATCGTCGGGTCCGATTTTGACGCTCTGGTGCTCAGACAGACGCCTCTGGGTCGTCTTGGGCAGCCCGATGATATTGCTGCTGTGGCGGTGTTTCTCGCGTCGGATGACGCGCGGTGGATTACGGGCGACAACCTGCTCGTTGGTGGTGGCTTACCGGATTGCGGGCCATCGCGAAAGCGGTGGAATCACCACCGGCGCCTACCGGGGTGCGCGCCGGTTCTCGACCCTACCTTAAGGGGAGGGGCTGTAAACGGGCCGGGTTAGCCGCGTACCGCCGCCAGTTCCTTAACCGGACACTACTGATACTGATAAAGGCTTCTTGGATCTCTCATAGCAATGCCCTCTAGTTCATGAAGTGTGTTCGAAGAAGTCCGGCTGATCGTTGGAGACCTTGATGCGCAAGCCTTTGCATCGTCCGCGACGAACCAGCACGGCGTCGAGCCCGCCGCGCTTTACACGCTGCAACACCGTTTGACGGGCAAGCTTCACTGCTCTTGAAGATTTCATCTATCTCGGCAGCAAGTTCGTCGAGCCATTGCTGCAGTGCCTTCAGTTGCTCGAGGTACATCGAGCCAAGCCGTCTGAGCAACGTGGTGATGGGGGAATCGGGATTGTTGACGAGCTCAACCACTCCTTTTCTCAATTGCGGAAGCCCGACCGGGAAGATCACACCCTCTTCAGCAAACATACTCCAGATCTGATTCGATTTCGCTGTGTTCCTACTACCGTGAACATAGGTCGCGGTGCGGGGCCCACTGGGCGGCCGGCATTTCGATGACACCGGGCATACGAGACGTCATCGAGTACATTGAGAAATGATTCGCCGGAGGTGCTTGCAAATTGCTTTACTGCCACCGCTGGCAACCAGTGACATGATCAGTGCGCTCGGCAGCAAACCAAAAAAAACGCCGCACCAGACCCCGGTTGCTGACACGAGATTCACGCTGCCGAGCCAAAGCCGCTGCGTTGCGAACCCGTCTCCCAGAACCGCAACACCTATCCACAGGCTAATTATCTGCACAAATGCGGGAAACGCATTAATGCCAAGTGCACGCAGAGCCGCTGCGGCACTAGTTTGAAGGCAGTCAACGAAAATCACTAATGACAGGAAGATAAGAATTCTGTTCGAGATCGACAAAACTCTCTCGTCCGCCGTATGAAGTCGGAAGACAGCGGCTCCAAAAAACATATGTAAGCTGGCAAGTAAGAAGCCGACTGCCATCGTGACGAAGATCGCCGTTCTTGCTTTGCGGCCCGCTGCAATTTGTCCCTCAATCCCGAATGCTTGACTTATCTTGACAGAAAATAAAACTGCAAGGGAAACGACCAATGTGTACCCGACGTTATAGACGTTAGAGACGATTTGATGGGCGCTCAGCTGGTCAGCGTCGAACTTGCTTATCAATATAGTCATGTATCCGAATGCTGCAACTTCGGAAAGCGTCGAAAATGCGACGGGGAGGCCAGTTCTCAAGAGAACCACCAACTGAGATGGCTCTCGAGACAGAAAAAAATCAAATCGGAATACGGAAAATCGCCTATCGAATAAAAATAGAAGCGTGGCGCCTATACCCATGATATAGAAGGCAATGGTAGTTGACAGACCACAACCAATCAGGCCAAGCTGGAAGTGTGGGCTGTCGACCAGCGCTAGGGATAGGGTAATTTTTGCTATTAAACCAATGCCTTGCAGTGCTGTAATATAGGCTGTGGCCCGAATCGAGTTTGCGATGCAGGCTATAATTCGAAAGAGGATGAACGGCAAAGCGCTAAACGTCAGAGCATCAAGATAATCTTGAGTCGCGACCACTAAATCGGGTGATTGGTTCGACCAATGATGGACTGTCGAAAAATACTTCATAACACAGAAAAAGAATGCAGCAGCAAAGATTCCAGACGCAAATCCGTAGTAAGCGATGTATTTAAGTGTTGCTACGGATTTCTCTGCTATAATTCTCGATGCATTTATGGTGATCGACGAAAAAAACGCGGTCATGATTACACCAAGTGGACCGTAAATCGCGTTCCCCAATGCCAGCGCACCGAGGAGATCTGGCCTTCTGTTGCCGACGATAAGAACGTCTGCTACGGCATAGGCAACTACGAACAGTTGCCCGACCCAAATCGAAAAGAAGAAAGAAAGATCGCGACTTAAATTGACTAAAGATGGTTCATGTTCGGACACTTGAAATCTCCGGTGTCAGGAAACCAGTACCCTAGACGTGTATGCAAGGCGCTGCTCTACGTCGTCGCCTTCTAGCGCTTCGCGATCATTAAGCGGAGTGACGCAAGTGTTCCGTCTCCGACGGCGGTTTAACAGAAAGCTGGTCGACAAGATGTCCCACAGGCGCAGTCTAGTTGGCAAACGTGTCGAATAGGATGTCCAGAGGACGACGAACGAATCGCTTGTCCAAGGCGATCGGTTTCCGGTAGCCCGACTGCTTTCTTAGCGACTGCTTGCCCCTGCCGAAATCGCACTGTTTTCTCTGATGTCACCTCGCCCATGGGAGGTGCCAAGTCGCGCTATCAATAAACCGCAACAGTTCTATTTTCGACATGTGATCCATGCCAAGGCGCTTCAAATTGCGGCCACTTTTAAAGTAGTCAACGCCGTTGATGACCGACGCGATGTCCACCACAGCCTTGATGGTCGGAGCCTGGACTTCTACTCTCGAGCCAAGCTCGTACCAAGGGACCAAAATATAGGGTACATCCTCTGACACGTATCTGTCTTGCATGTGAGTGGGCGCTATCTTCTTCGCGTTGTGAACCTTAGTTTGCGACGCGAAATCCGAAAATTTCTCACAAGCCCCACCGTAGAAACCGACCATTTCCTGCAAAACCGTCTGCAGTCGAAACCCGAAGGCTTCCGCGATCTTCAGGCGCTCGGCGTCTACCGCCTCTATAACGTTCCCGACTGAGGGCGAAATCCCATCACGATAGAACAGGAAGTCTCCTTTCCTACTTTCTATCCAACCTGTGTTCAGGATTCCTGCCGCCGGATGAATAACACCATTATTGGACTGCATTCCGATTTCAAAAACGTTGTTGCACCACAGGAGCGTCTTAGGAAATATCTCGGAGATTTGCGACCACTGCTGCTCCCCCATATTGTTCGGAAGCGCTGCGATGGGGAGGCTGCTCTTGACTCCGGCGATAGACACTTCGCCGTCCTTGACCCAAGATGCGTATGGAGAAGCGTTGGTTTCTAGGATGGCCTGCGCGTTCAACTCGCTATGACCGAGCAAAGCGAAGAAGTTGCCATTGATGACTACGATAATGTGATTACTGAGATCGAAGCCCTTCAAATTATTAATAATGTCGGCGTGCCCGTACGATGGCACAGTGACCACAAGAAAGTGTGAAAATCGTACCGCATCGGCCATCTCGGTGGTTAAAATTGGGTTAAATTCACCTTCTATCTCCATACTAGAGGCAAGGCAACCTTTTTTCCGGATCGCGTCAATATTGCCTCGGTGTTTGGGATGACCATAAAGAAGAACATCAACTCCTCGGCTGGCAAGATCAGCCGCGAAGGTGCAACCAGTATTTCCGGCGCCGATGATTGAAACCGGCAGCTTTGAAGACATCGCCTCTCCTTCTTCACAAAGTGTAATTCGAATGATAGGTCTCGTCGAACCCCTCGCCTAAAATGAAAATTAATGTCAATGTGCAGATCCGACACCGCTGCCAACAGAGACTTGCAACAATCGCGCCAACTGCCAAAAAGCAGTCAAAAAGTTTTCCGCTTGCCATGCCAATGGTCGAATAGAGCCCCGTGGGGCGCCCGGCTGATTACCACTGTGTCGCGGACTCGACAAAGCTCACATCTGCTGCAGGGTTGTCGAGTTCGCGACATATCGGTAGGTGCTCTGGTCCGTCTATGAAAGCCCCCATTTTTGACAAGCGGGTCTGATGGGTCGTCGCTCAAGATTTCGGGGGCGCGAATGGCGACGGGAGAAACTGGACGCGTGCAAATGGCTCGGTGAAGAGAGGCGATAGTGTTATTGCCGATAGTGCAGGATGTTTGCGGAAGCAGGGCCACGGTCGAGGAGATAGATGCGGCAATCGTTGGTCAAGGACACGTTAGCGGCTCCGTGCCTCGGGGAAGGGCGCGCGAGGGGAACTACACAGGCCGAGCGACAGAGATGGCGCCAAGAATTCGGACATTTCGTTGAGTGGAAAAGCTGGGGCGTGAGTCGGCCATAATGGCTGGCGACAAGGAACCAGAAGATGACGAAACGAAACCGACGGACACACTCACCGGCGTTCAAGGCAAAGGTGGCCCTAGCGGCGCTCAAGGGCGACAAGACGCTGGCAGCGCTGGCCCAGCAGTTTGAGGTTCATCCGAGCCAGATCACGGACTGGAAGAAGCAACTGCAGGAGTGGGTTGTCCACGGCCGGGCGGCGGGTCGCCTGTCACGACCACGACGCTGCCTGGCGGTGGACAACCCGCGCGTCGATAAGCTTTGACCTTGCGCATGCAGGTTTTCGAACTCGAGCGGCGAACAGTAACCGATGCTGCTGTGCAGGCGGCGTATGTTGTACCAGCTCTCCAGAAACGAGAACAGACGCCGCCGTGCCTGTTCGTGGGTCGCGAAGTGTTCGCGACAGAGCAGTTCGGCTTCGAGTGTGCCGAAGAACGACTCGCACATCGCGTTGACGCTCCTATGTCAAGCGAAGGCTGTAGAGTCAGCTAGATCGGCGAGAATGAGAGGGTAAAGTTCTCGCACTATGTACCGCTTCAGGCAGCGGTGAATTTCCTTCTTCGAGATATCCTCATGGCTGCGACGTTGCACGTACGCTTTCGTCCTCGGGTCACTACGCATCCGGACCATCGCTATTGTCCATAGCGCGTTGTTCGCGGAACGGTTTCCCCCGCGATTCAGTCGATGCCGTACTGTTTTCCCGGATGAGGCCTGGAGAGGGCTCGTTCCGCAAAGTGCTGCGAGAGACGCTTCATTTTTGAGGCGTTCAGGGTTGTCGCCGGCAACAGTAACGAGTGTCGCGGCGGTGTGAGGTCCGACACCGAAGCGCCCCCTAAGCCGACAAGCGTACTGGTTGGTAAGCTTCTCCAGCATTGCATCGAGCGTCTTCAGTTCTTCCTCCAAAGCCACCCACCGCTTGGCCAGCAAGCGAAGCGTGATGGCCAGAGTCTGCAACATGGGAGTGTTGCCAGCGACCTGACTCGAGCGCAGTTCGCAACGCACTCGGCCATCTTCGTGCTTGAAAGGCGTTGGCGAACGTCTTGGGGTGCGCTGGCGAGCAGGCTTCTCAGCTGATTGATGGCTTGGGTTTTCGCCTTAACAGCACTTCGCCCAGCGCGCATAGCCTCAGCAGCGCCCGATTTGTCTTTTGGGATGGCTGCGGCCTTGCCCGAAAGGACGGCGCGTGCAGCGCTTTCGGCGTCGGTGGTATCGGATTTGCCGCGAAACCTGCGATCTGCGCGGCCCGGCCGGTTCACTTCCCGAACTTCAATCTCATGATCGAGCAGAACGCGCGTCAGCCCTGCGCCGGATTGGATGCAGTTTTGCCGATGGAGCAGCCAGTCGGGGGCGCCGGCGCGGCAATCACGGTTGTGTCTGGCCCTCACAGGTGCAAACGATCGCGCGCGGCAGAAAAACCGTCCGGCGTTCTACGCATAGGGATTTTTACTGCCAGCTTGTTATTTCCAGTTCGAACTGGTCTCGCAACAACGCAGCGAATTCCTCCGCCAATTGTGAGACTGCTCTGTGCGGAGGATAGAGAAGGAAGTTGGGGTAGTTGACGGATGGTGAAAAGGGCAGAACCTTGATTCCCTGGCCTACATAATCCGTAGCCACCAGGGGATGGGCCAATGTAACGCCGAGCCCGAGCTTTACCATCTCGCAACATGTGGCACTGTATTGCGCTTCGAGCGACAGCACGCGTTCGACCGCCTCCTGCTCGAAGACACGGTCGGTTTCTTCCCTCGAGCCATCTCCATGCACGAGCGAGATGTATTGCTCGCCGCGAAGGTCGGTAGCCTTTATTCTGCTTTTTCCAGCGAGACGATGGCTTTTCGGCAAGAGGCAAACGACCTCTGCGTCAGGCAGCGCAATCGCCTGGCAGGTAGCGGCGGCAGATACGAACGCGACGATTCCGACGTCGCAGAACTGTGACGAGACCCATTGCTCTACCGTGTTAGACGTATTCGTATGGATCGATACGGTCACATCGGGGCGGGACTGCCTGAAGCGCTGCACGACTCTGGGAAGGAAGCTCATCCCGATGCCGGGGATTGACGCAATGCGCAGGCGGCCGCTGCCGAGATTGCGAATGCTGTCGGCCGCGTACGCGAGGCTTTTCAGCCCGACGAAGACGCGCTCAACCTCGCGAAACAGAGCTTTTGCCTCCGGCTTTGGACTGAGACGTCCACCGGAGCGCTCGAAGAGAACGAGCCGCGTATCGGCCTCGAGTTGAGTAATGAGCCTGCTCACGTTGGACTGAGAAGTATGCAGTTCTTCGGCGGCGCCGGTGGTTGAACCGGCTTGCATCACTGCGCGGAAGGCCTCGATTTGACGTAGCTTCATCTTGGCTATCTCGTTTCGGCATAGGGTTGCATTATATTGGTATTTGACTGCATAGGAAGGGGCCGTCAACATCCGTACTACTACGCACGTGGCTCGTTGGTAGCGAAGACGCTTCAGGCAAAGCCGATGCTTTTTTCTCTGCTGCGCGAGGCGCATACAGGAGGGGCGAGCTACGGCGAGGAATCGTTATCTTGCGCGAGGACGCAGTATGAAGACACACCATTTGACGGGCTCCTACGATGCGATTGTCGTCGGCGGTGGGTTGGTCGGGTCTGCTGTCGCCTATGGCATCGCCCGCGAGGGCGCTCAAGTCCTCGTTATTGACGAGGGGGACGACACGTTCGGCGCGTCGGCGGGCAACTTCGGCCTGGTCTGGGTGCAGGGCAAAGGTATCGGACAACCCGCGTACACTACATGGACCCGGGAATCCGCGGCGCTCTGGCCATCATTCGCCGACGCCTTGCGCGATGAAACCGGCGTGGACGTGCAGTTGCTGCAGCCGGGCGGTTTTGATTTGTGTTTCTCAGATGGCGAGCTCGAGGAGCGTGGAAAGCAGCTGCTGCGGCTATCGAACGACGCCGGTGGCGACTATCCTTTCGAGGTTCTCGGCCGCGCGGACCTGAAGGCCCGGATACCGGAAATTGGCGGGTCCATCGCTGGCGCAACGTATACGCCGATGGACGGTCACGTGAATCCGCTAAAGCTACTGCTCGGCTTACGAAGAGGCTTGACCAACCGCAAAGCACACCTCGTTAACTCCGAGAGGGTGGTGCGCATTGACTCCCAACCCGGCGGATTCGTTGTATGCGGACAGCGGGGGCACTGGTGCTCTGCACGGGTCGTGCTCGCTGCGGGTCTGGGCAACAAGGACCTTGCGCCCATGGTCGGATTACAGGCTGCCGTCGTGCCAATACGCGGTCAAGTCCTCATAAGCGAGCGCGTCGCGACGTTCCTTCGCTTCCCAACCGCCACAGTGCGGCAGACGGATGAAGGCACCGTCCAATTGGGCGACTCACTTGAGAACGTCGGCTTCGATAACGGTGTCACAACGGACGTGCTCTCGGAAATAGCAACGCGCGGGGTGAAAGCTTTTCCACTGCTTCGTGAAGTTCGGCTCGTGCGGGCATGGGGGGCTCTCCGCGTGATGACTCCGGATGGATTCCCGATCTACGAGGAGTCCGCGATCTGTCCCGGGGCCTTCAATATCAGCTGCCATAGCGGGGTAACGCTTGCCGCGGCGCACGCGCTGCGGCTTGCGGGTTGGACAACCGGCGAACGGCGAGTTCCGAATTTCCAGTCGTTTGCCGCGGATCGCTTCCGAAATCAATATGAATCATTTTCCCATGTCGATTGAACCGCTCTTCGAGCAACTGCCGGTTGCGCAAGGTCCAAAGGTGCGCATTACCTTCAACGATGTACCTTATGAGGTGCCTGACGGAATGAACCTGGCTGCCGCGCTCCTTGGTGCGGGTGTTCGACGTTTCCGCAGTACGCCTGTGAGCGGATCCCCGCGGGCACCCTATTGCATGATGGGTGTTTGCTTCGAGTGTCTGGTCGAGATCGACGCGACTCCGAACTGCCAGAGCTGTCTCGAAAGCGCGCGTGACGGCATGGTCATTCGGTCACAAGAAGGCGTGCGGCAGGTGCTGGCCGAATTCAGCGCTGAGTCAGCAAGCACGATTGGTGGAAAGGGGCAGCGTCAATGATGCCAGAATCAGTTGATGTCGTAGTTGTCGGTGCAGGACCAGCAGGCATGAGTGCCGCGACCACCGCCGCGCAGGCGGGACTTAAGGTTGTGCTGCTTGACGAACAAATGGCAGTTGGCGGCCAGATCTATCGGTCTATTACCCGCGCTGACGACAAACGCATTGACTTGCTAGGGCCGGACTACGCGTCTGGAAGCACTATCGCTGTGGCTTTGTCCGCAAGCAATGTCCGTCATGTAACCGGTGCCCAAGTATGGTTTGTGAGCAGAGAGCATGCGGTACATTACACGCAGCAAGGGCAGAGCAAGTCCCTGGTGGCGCGTCACGTTGTGCTCGCCACGGGCGCCATGGAAAGACCATTTCCGATTGTCGGCTGGACTACACCTGGAGTGATGACCGCCGGCGCCGCGCAGATTCTGCTGAAAGCATCTGGCACGGTACCTAGGCAGCCGGTCGTGCTCGCAGGCTGTGGACCACTACTCTATCTGCTTGCCTGGCAGTACTTGCGTGCGGGCGTGCCCATCCGGGCCTTCGTGGAGACGACTGGTCTTGCAGACAAATTCAGAGCGGCGAAACATTGGTCGAGCGCCCTATTGGGATGGCGCGACTTGACGAAAGGCCTCAACTTGTTGCGAGCGCTCAGAAGGGCACGCGTACCAGTATACCGAGGTGCAACAGAGCTGCGTGTTGAAGGCGAGCCGGTTGCCACAGCACTGACCTTCATAGCGAGCAAGAAGCGTCAACGCATTGATGCTCCACTGATACTTCTGCATCAGGGGATTGTGCCAAATACGCAAATCACCTGGTCGCTTCAGGCATCGCATCATTGGGACACGAACCAACTGTGCTGGGTTCCGGACCGCAACGACGTCTTCGAGCTGGACGTGCCAGACGTTTTCGTTGCAGGCGATGGTGGCGGCATCGCTGGCGCGAAGGCCGCGGCGACGCAAGGACAGATCTGTGGGCTTGAGATAGGCCGCCGTCACGGCAGGATCGAAAGACGTGAGTTTGATAAGCGGCTCGACAGCTCACGCTCGGAGCATGCCGGGCATCTTAGCGTACGGCCGTTTCTCGATGCGCTATATCGACCTTGCGACGGAACACGAATTCCGGCAGATGACGTACTGGTCTGTAGATGCGAGGAGGTCACGGCAGCCGAGATCCGGCAATCGGTAGCGCTTGGATGCGTTGGTCCCAACCAGACCAAGGCGTTCAATCGATGTGGTATGGGCCCCTGCCAGGGCCGACTATGCGGGCTGACAGTCACGGAGATCATCGCGCGAGAGCGTCGTGTCTCCCCGGAAGTCGTCGGCTACTACCGGATCAGACCACCCATAAAACCTCTTACACTTGGGCAGTTGGCGTCAATTGGCGACCATGCCGAATAACACGTGCAACGTTGAAACAGGATGCCGCAATCAGCAATGTAATCGCTACGATCCACACGGACAGCAGTTACGACAGACCCGGGAAGACGCGCTTCATCTACGACGTTCACGGCGACTGAATCCTGATTTTTAAAAAAGGGAATTTTATGATAATCCGTCAAGGAATTACTGGAAGGCTGAGCAAAGCTTTGGTGGTGAATGGCTTTGCGTTTCTATCGGGTCTGACTGACGTTGCCCGCGAATTTCGGATCCCTTATCTGAAGGCCGTCGGAACGGACAAGTCCCGCATCGCGGTTGCGAACATCTGGCTGCGGGACGTTCGTACATTGTAAGAAGTTCAAGCTACGGCCACATGGCATGCTCAGAATTTGTGACGAATGGCGACACGAGCGACGACCTGGTTCTGGCTCGACGACACGTCAGCGGCACCTGGCACATAAGCGAAGTCGAGCACAGTTCCGGTCCGGTCGCCGCCAACGTGCTGATAGACGCCCTGAACATATAGATCGGTGCGTTTGGACAGGTTGTAATCGGCCATCCAACCAACCATTTGGTAGCTTGGGTTAAGCTTGCCTGCGGTACTGTTGAAGTCGACTCGCGTGTATGTGTACATGGCCCCCGCATAGAACGCCGGGGTGAACTGATACTTGCCGTTTATTTCGAAATTCTGAAAGCGCAGGCTGGAAAGCGTGCCTGCGGCCGGGGTAATGTCACCGACGTATCCGGATGCAGTCGGATTAGCTACGTACGTGTTCGTGTACGCGACACCAACATTAGCGGACCCGAAGGTGTAGCTCGCGCCTGCGCCGAAAATACGCAATTTGCTTCCTACGAAGTTCTCGTCGCCTTCATTATTGATCGCACCGCCGGCTGTAGCCGATGGATTGTTGGCCTGCAGATACGCCGCCGCGAGAAGCAGTCCACCGGTGGTGTACTGCGCACCGAGGCTGTATTGCCGATTGTTGGCAAAGTTCGTATCGTTCGAGAAGCTATACGTGCCGCCAAACTGAAACCCTGCGATCGTCGGGCTGGTGTACTTTACGGTATTGTTTACGCGGAAACTGTTGTCCGTGTTGTCATTGTCATAGGGGTGCGAAAAAAGGTAGCCCGCCCAGTTGCCGTTCGCGGTGGTCTGCGCCAGGTAGTCGACGACCGAATCATACTGTCGACCCAATGTCACGGAACCGAACTGATTCGAGGAAATTCCGACGTATGCCTGACGGCCGAACATCAGCCCGCCTTGCCCGAGTCGACCATTGTTGGCATTGAAGCCGTTCTCCAGTTTGAAAATCGCGCTCAGCCCGCTGCCAAGACCCTCTGTTCCTCTAAGACCCCAGCGGCTACCTTGAGCGTAGCCGCTCTGGAGTTCATATACTTTCGAACCTGCGACATTGTTGGTGTAACCGAAGCCTTCATCAATCAGACCGTAAAGCGTCACAGTAGATTGAGCGAATACCGGAGTTGCGATAGTGGAGATAAAAAGTACAGCAAGTGTGATTTTTTTCATTAAAGTCTCCGAATATTAAAATATAACTACGTGAAAACGTCCTTGTCGACGGACCCAAATTAACCACGCCTGATTCGTATCCGATCTATCAGTAATACTGACGAAAAATAAGACGTCGCCGGCAGTTTTCTCACGGTCGCGGGCTACTTCAGGCTGCCAGAGAGAAACTGCCTGAGTCGTTCGCTGCACGGCTTGCTCAATACTTCCTCAGGAAGCCCCTCTTCCTCCGTGCGTCCTTTATGAAGAAACACTACATGATTTGATACGTTGCGGGCGAACCCCATTTCATGCGTAACCACAATCATTGTGCGTCCTTCGTCTGCGAGCTTTTGCATTACCTTGAGAACTTCACCTACCAGCTCCGGGTCGAGTGCAGATGTTGGTTCATCGAACAGCATCACGTCAGGGTTCATCGCCAACGCGCGCGCAATCGCGACACGTTGCTGCTGCCCTCCGGAGAGATGCGAGGGATACTGCTTCTCCACGCGCGGCGCGAGTCCGACTTTCTCCAGGTATTCACGCGCGCGCTCTTCGGCCTCGCGACGCGGCAGCCCGAGCACATATATCGGCGCCTCAACAATGTTATCGAGAACGTTCATGTGCGCCCAGAGATTGAAATGCTGGAACACCATCGAGAGTTTCGTCCGGATACGCTGCAGCTGCTTCGGGTTCGCGACGTCGAGATAGCCGGATTTATTGGACTGCGTCTTTACGGCTTCGCCATCGACCGAGATGCGCCCGGAGTTCGGTCGCTCAAGAAAGTTGATGCAACGAAGAAACGTACTCTTTCCCGAGCCACTTGCCCCGATGATGCTGATAACGTCACCCTTGTTTGCCTTCAGGGACACGCCCTTGAGCACCTCGTGGTCTGCGAAGCGTTTATGGATGTCATGAACTTCTAACTTGCAAGTTTCTGTCTGAGTCGTGCGCCTCAACATTCTGATCCCTTATCGTTACGTTTAAAGCACCGGTGTGTCGGACACCTTGGCTGGACACCAACGTGCAAGCTTAGTGAGCACGCGGTCCGAGGTAGCCGAGCCAGTGGCGTTCAGCACGCCGGAACACAGCAACCAGCGCGAAAGAGATGGTCAGGTAAAGAAGCGCGGCAATACCAAATGCCTGGAACGACTGGTAGGTTGCTGAGTTGGCATCGCGGGCGACCTTCAGGATATCGGGCACGGTCGCCGTGAAAGCAACCGAGGTGGCATGCAGCATAAGGATCACCTCGTTGCTGTAGAGAGGCAGGGACCTTCGCAACGCGGAAGGGATGATGATGCGTCTGTACAGGGTGAACCAGTTCATTCCGTACGCGCGTGCTGCCTCAACTTCACCGTGAGACATCGAGCGCATCGCGCCAGCGAATATCTCGGTCGTGTAGGCGCACGTATTAAGCGCAAACGCAACAGTTACGCAGTGGTAACCGCTTCGAAAGAAGGCATCGGTAAGCTCATGCGACCGAATAAAGTCGAAGCTATAAATACCCGTATAGATCAGAAGCAATTGCACGTACAACGGTGTGCCCCGGAAGACATACGTGTAGAAACGCACGGGCATGCTTATGCATCGATTCGTGGAGACACGAGCCACCGCGAGGGGCACCGCCATCAAAAAGCCGACTACGAGAGATGCCACCAGCAGCCAGAGGGTGACGGCGAGGCCGGAGACGCGCTGCCCGTCCCAATACAGGAAAGCGCGCCAGAACTGGTTAAGGATATCGATCATGAGCCTAGAGTTCCGCGTGACGAACGCCAGTCGAGAATCGTTTCTCGAGCCTGAACAGCATGAAATTGGAGATGGTTGTCATCGCGAGATAGATGAGCGCGGCACACATGACAAAGAAGAACATTTTGAACGTGCTCTTACCCGCATCCTGTGTGGCCTTTACGACGTCTGCCAGGCCGATAATGGAGACCAGCGCAGTCGCCTTGACCAGAACCTGCCAGTTGTTGCCGATGCCCGGAAGTGCGAAGCGCATCATTTGAGGAAACAGGATGCGCCGGAAAATAAGAACCCCATTCATTCCATAGGCGGCGCCCGCTTCCAGTTGACCGCGCGGCACTGCAAGGAATGCGCCCCGAAAGGTTTCCGTGAAGTAGGCTCCATAGATGAAGCCGAGTGTCAGGACGCCTGCCGCGAACGGGTCGATGTCAAATTGCGCGAGACCCAGGGCGTCGGTAAGATTGTTGACCGCGATCTGGATGCTGTAAAAGACAAGGAGCATCAGGACAAGGTCTGGTACCGATCGTATCAAGGTCGTGTACGCTGAGCCGATTGCGCGAAAACCACGATTTAGCGAGAGCTTCGCGACGGCGCCCATGAGGCCAAGGACAACCGCGGCCGCTAGCGAGAGCATCGACAATTCAATTGTCCGCACAGTGCCGGCCAGCAACTGCGGACCAAATCCGAATAGAAACACATGCGTCTCCGTGCTTGTTATAGGTAGAAAACGGCGAGCCGAAAGCTTTCGCATCTCTGTTGTGCGGCAACCATTCAGTCACCCAGGCGGCAAGGAAAATCGCGGCGGCTCGGAAGGGGCACTCACCGGGCACGCAGCAGCGTCTTGTCCCACATCTCCTTCAACAAAGGCGTGGGAGAACAGAATAGGTAACGGCCCCTTTTCCGATGGCCATTGGTTAGCCTGACGGTCTCCAAATGCCGGACTTTGGCCGCTGGCGATTGGCACCAAACTCGGCCGACGTTTTCGCAAGTTCTATCTGGATAGTTGCAGGCACGTCAGCCGCCATAGATGTCGAAGCTGAAGTATTTCTTTGAAATCCTGTCGTAGGTGCCGTCTTTCCGGATGCTATCGATAGCGCCGTTGACTGCGTCAAGCAGGGCCTTGTCGCCTTTCCTGATACCGATGCTTACGCCCGGGCCGAAGATGCTTTCGTCCTTGATGGCCGGACCTCGCGCGAAACCGAAATCACGACCCTGCGCAGTATTCAGGAATCCCGACTCAGCCGTTGGCCCCGAAACCAGTGCTGCATCGAGCCGCCCATCCGCGAGGTCATTCCACACCTGGTCTTGCGAAGGGTAGGGCACAATGTCAACTCCATTCGTCCAATGCTTCCGTGCATAGGCTTCCTGTGTGCTTCCCTGCAAGACTCCGATATGCTTTCCGTTGAGCGATTCGGGCATTGCCACCAGAGCCGAGCCGCGCCTTACAACCAGCGCTTCGAAGTTGGCGTATATCTTGTGGCTGAAATCGATTGCCTTCGCGCGCTTCCCGGTCTGCGACATTGACGAATTGATCGCGTCGAACTTGCGCGCCTGCAACGCGGGAATCATGCCGTCGAACGAGTTTTCAACCCAGACGCACTTCACCTTGAGCTTCTCGCAAATTGCATTACCCAGATCGATGTCAAATCCAACGAGATCGCCACTCGGGGTTTTCGACTCAAACGGCGGGTAAGCGCTGTCGACTCCGAACTTAAGTTCCTTTCCATCGTACGCGAATGCCGCAAATGGAATGGACGTTGCGCACAGGGCGACCAGCAGCGTTTTAATCTTCATTTTGGTTTCTCATAAATTCCAAGTCTGGATTTGCGGCATAGTACTTCTGCTTTTATTGCGTCGGTGGCCTCGGACTCGGACGCTTCTCGAGCGCAGCGCCGGATGTAATGGCATCTAGGTTGGAACGGCATAGCCGTCGACTACAAGCCTCTTGAGGGTGTCGATTTGAAGCGGTCCAATCTCGGGAAGAATGTCGTTGTCCGCCACAAAGTACCGACCGTAACAGGTGCCGAGAATTGCCACGCCGCCCTCGTGCAAGGGCGCTCTCACCCCAGCCAGTTCGGCGGGTCGAAGCGTCGGTACCAACCCGAACGGCACTTCTTCGAGCACGTAGCGTGTGGCGATGTCTCTCGGGCCGGGCGGATCACTCCCTTGCCGGACAAGTTGCTCCGATATTGCCGAAAATGAGTCACCAACCACGCCAAAAGACAGCCTGCAATGATCAAAGGTCGTTCTCACTGACTTTCCGAATGCTGCTGCAATGGTAAGTGTCTCCTGGTCTAGACGGGCTCCCGATGGAGACCAGACTTTCGGTTTATGTCCATTCTGTATGAGATACGCCGCATAACCCAAAGCGATTGCGCCGGCTCCTACGATTGTCACTTGCATGTGCCTTCCACCTTGAAATAGTCCACTGACCGTGCACGACCTAGGCGGTTATGTAATAGATTTCTCAGCCCAAGCCCGAACCCATCGCTGTTTAGGAGAGGGCAAACGAAACGTCACCTACACGTTCTTCGCATATGAGATAGCAAAATGGCAGACGCCAGCCCCACGAATCGATCTGTTGCGGCGACAGATAACGATTCGCGCCGTAGGCGAATAGCGACGCCGCCAGTACGGCGAGACCTGACGTCTACCATTGCAAGCCACCGAAAAACCCCCTGCTGTTCACATCCTGTTCGGTGAGGAAGGAATTGGCCGCTCCGAACTCGCCGCCCGCCGAAAAGCCTTGCAGCAGGCGTCTCGCCACTAGAATCACCGGCGCGAGCACGCCGATCTTGTCGTATGTCGGCACGAGGTTAATCGACGCAGTGCCGCACAGCATCAGGAACGCCGTGCGGCTTAGCGTGAATCGCCGACCGTACTTATCTGCGACGACCCCGAGGATAATTGCACCGACGGGCCGGATGAGGAACGAGCTAGCGAAGGTGAGAAGGCTGAGCAACAGCGCCGATTGTTCGTCCCCGGTCGGAAAGAACAGCTTGGACACGGTGATTGCGAACATCGCGTATACGAGCAGGTCGAACCATTCGAAAAACGTGCCGAAGTTGGCGGCGATGACATCGCGGACCGAATTTTTTACGGGCGTCGCGCAGACACCGGCGTCAAGGGTGTTGGTTCTGTTCGGCATCTTATCTCCTTTGCAGTCGGCGCCGGTCGGATTGTTGCCGCCGGAGCCGTTATAGAGACGCGCCATGCGCGCGCCGCGATTTAAAACAACAAGCTTATGCAGGACAAGCGATATGGAGGATCGAATCGTTGCGCGCAGCAGGGCGAGCGGCCCGATCTTTTAGTACATGGGGACGTCGGCACAGTGCGCCGCAAGCTGCCGGCCGGCCCAGGACGCGGCCGCCTGAACGATGTATGCGCAATTCAGCGGGCCGCGCACCTGGATCGGCGCGGACCGACGAGTGCCGCCACCCGGCCACATGATCGCCGAGATATCTCTTCGAGAGGCCGAGCCTCATTTTCCGTCTTTCATCATTTCGACACCTCAATTGCGGATTACGCCACCCGACAATGCATGAGCGGCATGAGCGGCATGAGCGGCATGAGCGGCATGAGCGGCATGAGCAGGATGGTGTGCTGCCGACGTGAACGACACAATGCCGTCAAAATAGGTCCGGTATTCGAAATGCGTATAGGGGGTTTTCCCCCCCATATGGCTCGGCTCTGCAATTCAGTGGCCTCGCTGAACGAACTTAATGCCAGCCGCGACTATGGACCGAGCAGGCCTTGACTCGGCGAACACGCGTCGGATGCCGGTGCGGTACGGCGCACGGAGCAGGCCCACGGGCGTCGATAGGGCCGGCACCACCGTCGCGCTGCACCTGCCGAAGGCTGGCAACGATGTCGCCCCAAGGGCGCGAAGCGCAGCAATGAGACAGGCACCGCGCACACCGATAACGATGCAGGGTTTTTCGCATGGGCAGTACATCGGGCCAGTTTCAGCCTCGCCTCAACGAAGTCAGGGAATACCCTTATCCACTTTTCAAATAGACGACCGCCTTTGGCGACATTGTTTATCGGACGGTGAAGCGCGAACATTCACCCATGCCGCCATGTTCCGGGCGGACCAGTCCAAGAATGGGAGCGCATCCAATGACTAAAGACGGAAAAATGAGGCTCGGCCTCTTGATGAGATATCTCGGCTATCACGTTGCCGGCCGGAGGCATCCGGATGTGCCGGCGGACGGAGCGCTGAGCTTTGCACATTTCCTAAACACGGCCCGCAAGGCGGAAGCGGCGCATCTCGACATGGTTTTCTTTGCTGACGGTCTTGGGATCCGCGCCAATGACAATCCGAAAGGATCACTTGCGCGTGACATGCGGAATGCAGAGTTGGAACCGATCACGCTTCTCGCCGCACTGGGTGCAACCACGTCACTGGGCGGCTCGCACTGAGCCAAAAGTACTACCGAAAAGTCGTACGTTTTAAATGAATAGCTTAACCAATCACAAATTCGATATATAAAGAAAGGAGCGGAGATGAGACAACTGGTAGCCTCCACTGTGCTTTGCCTGCTGGCGTCTTCTGCGTGCGCCACAGATACTCTGCGCTTCGGCACTGAAGCAGACTATCCGCCGTTTGAATATAAGCTGCCAAGCGGAGAATTGGCAGGTTTCGATATTGACATCGGCAATGCTATTTGCGCGAAACTGCAGGTCAAATGCAAATGGGTTGAAAGTTCGTTCGATGGCCTCATTCCCGCTCTTGAGGCGCGCAAGTTTGACGCCATCAATTCGGACATGTGGGCCACGGAACAGCGCGAAAAAGTAATTGATTTCACATCCGTTATTTACGCGACCTCGGCCCGTTTGGTGGCGCGCTCGGACAGTCACATCCTGCCGAACGTAGAATCGCTCAAAGGCAAGCGCGTCGGTGTTCAACAAGGTGGAACGCAGCAATATTACGCAGAACAGAAGTGGGCGCCGGGTGGCGCTGTCGTAGTTACATATCCGAGTCAAACCCAGGTATACGCGGACTTGGCCGCCGGTCGAATTGATGCTGCCTTGCAGTCGCAGCAAAGCGCGGAGGACAATTTTCTGAACAAGCCCGAAGGCAAAGGGTTTGCGCTGGTTGGCCCGCCACTGACCGATGAGAAGATATTTGGCCGCGGAGTTGCTTTCGGCGTCCGCAAGCAGGATCCGGAGCTCAAAGCTCGCCTTAACGAGGCTATCGCCTCCTTGAAACAAGATGGCACGCTCAGCAAGATTGCCAAAAAGTATTTTCCGTATCAGATCGTGACTCCCTGAAATTCCCGCCAATTCCAACGTGGAGTTTCGCGTGCTTGGGACCAAAAGCGACTATATATCGAGATTACTGCACACCCGCGCAACTTCTGCGGAGAAATCTCGCACAATGGAAAGCAGGAACGAGCTCATTGAGCAAAGCGAAGAAGGTTCGGGAGAGAAATCTCGAAGAGCCGTGCATGATACGAGGAAGGACCCTATGAAGAGGAAGCAGCTATGAAGTCGCCGGTGGCATATCGGGACCCGCACACTACAGTCGTCGACCTGTTCGCATCCTATGTCGAAGAGGCTCGAGACAGGCCTGTTCCGCAGCACGTTTCGGATGTCGCCATAATGCATATTTTTGATCTCATAAGTGCGGCTGGGGCAGGCATCTATGAGCAGATCGCGGTCGTCAGCCGCGACTTAGCTCTGGAAACCTTTCGGCGTGGGCGCGTACAGATCTGGTTCACAGGCGCCGCCAGTTCCGTCATTGGAGCCGCCTGGGCGAACAGCGCCGCCGCTTCGGCGCTCGATGTTGACGACGGGGATCCAGTGGCGCGCGGCCATCTCGGAGCGGCGGTTATTCCCACCGCTTTCGCCGTGGCCCATGAAGTCGGCGCGACATTCGACGAAATCGTGCGAGCCATTGTTATCGGCTACCAGGTCGGTGCGACGATCGCTACCGCGCGCACATCCTATGGTACGACCGGAACTTGGGCTCCCTATGCTGTAGTCGCGACAGCGGGCGCGCTCCGTGACATCGGCAGACGTGTATTGGCGCACGCACTTGCAATTGCGGGGGAAGCGGCGCCGAACTGCGCGCTTATGAGTGCTCCTGCGCCCCATGACCCGCTCCCCGAAGGCAGTGACGTAAAGGAGGGGATTCCTTGGTCTGTCGTAACAGGCCTAAATGCCCTGGAGGCGGCTCAGAAGGGCATGACCGGACCACGAAATATTCTCGATAGTGTTCGTCATTACAAGTTTCCCGTTGATCTCGACGAGGTTATTCGTTCCGGTTCACGCATCAGGGATAGCTATTTCAAATTCTATTCCTGCTGCCGACACATCCATGGTCCGCTGGATGCGCTGCAGGAGTTAATGGCAAAGAACAAAATCAAAGCGCCAGATATTCAAGAAATTAAAGTCGAAATTTACGACGACGCAATGCGTCTTGAAAACAGGTGTGAGCCCCAAAATCTGCCGGACATCCAATATAGCATCCCCTACTGTCTCGCACTCGTAGCTCTTTTCGGGCCGCAGGTCTTGCTGCCACTCAGTGGGGGGGCTCTGAATCGCAATGACGTATCTGCTCTTGCTCGAAGAGTTTTGCTGTCGTGTAGCGCAGATATTGAAGCGGTATATCCGCAGCAAACGCTATCGCGCGTGACTATCACGTGTGGCAGCGGAACGTTTAGCTCTGGAGATACCGTTCCGAAGGGCAAGGGCGAGCATGTTACCTGGCAGGAGCTCGAGTCGAAGTTCAAGATGGCGACGCGCCTTGTCGCCCTTCCGGCACAGCAGAACGAGATCGTTGAGGCCGTACACCAAGCCCGGGCGGGAAATGCGTCAAGCTTGATGACCTGTCTCGCGGAGGTGAGATTTGACGAAGTGGACCGACGCACGAGCAACGAAGGCTAGTTATCTCTAGTAGGAGAAGTATGAAGCTATCTACACCGAAAAATTAATGATGGGTTGGCGGGTGTGGTTTGAGCCGTTTAAACGACGTAGGATTTGCTTGCTTAGGCCGATTCGAATCATTTCCGGGAGATCACATCCACCATGAAGTGGATCCTAAGCTTCCGGTACTGGAGAATGATCGCCTCTGCTGATATTTCGCGAAAGGCGATTGGCGCGGGCCACCCGACTCTCGTGCGTGCTTTGGGCATCTGCCAATTAAACCGGCACTTCT
This sequence comes from Paraburkholderia sp. HC6.4b, assembly GCF_014200875.1. NCBI lineage: Bacteria > Pseudomonadati > Pseudomonadota > Betaproteobacteria > Burkholderiales > Burkholderiaceae > Paraburkholderia > Paraburkholderia sp. HC6.4b. Next base: position 72,508 of record NZ_JACHDC010000017.1, on the reverse strand, counting down.
ACCAGGTGCTAAGCGCAGTAATTAAATTTGATAGAAGAAACAGCGCCTGCGGATCTGCAGATGACTAATCTTCTGTCTGTGACCTTTTCCAGGAAATGTGATGCGAGATGGATCCGACGTTAATGCGATGGCACGGGTGGTCGCAGCCGAGGTGTTCGAAATTGAGGCGGCGCTTGTTACCCCATACAAGCTGTCCGAAGGAACACTGGTGTCAACACGCGCCGTATTGCTCAAACTGACGGACGCCGATGGCGTTGAGGGCTGGGGCGAGGCCAATCCTTACGATTCCTTTACCGGAGGCACGGCAAGCGATGCTGCACGTGCCCTAAAGGAAACACTGCTGCCTGCAGTCATGGCATCTTCGGCTCCCACCCCCGGTTGCATCGACGAGGAACTCGATACACGGCTCGCTGGACACCTCAGCGCCAAGGGGGCCGTGACGATGGCTCTGCTCGATATACTCGGCAAGCGGCTCGGTGTCCCCGTTGCAACGCTACTGGGCGGGGCGCTGCGGGAGTCACTTCCAGTGGTTTGGCCGCTCAGCAATGGTACATCCGAGGAAGACATCCGCGTGATCGACCAGCGGATTGAGCAAGGATTCTCAAGCTTCGCGTTAAAGATGGGTACGTCGCCAATACGTAGCGAGATACAACGGGTGGCTGACCTGGAGGCGCGTTACGGGAGCCGTATAACGCTGACCGCCGACGCTAACGAAGGCTGGAACCGCGAGGAAGCTCGTGAGTTCCTGAAAGGAGTTAGTGGCTCCCGGCTTGCGTTCGTCGAACAGCCGTTGGAGAAGTCTGATCTGGAGGGAGCGGCGTTGTTGGCCAGGGACAGCAGGCTTGCGATCTCAGCGGACGAAGCGGTGGCTGAACTCTCGCATGCGGCGCGGATTGCAAGCGTCGGTGCCGCTAGTGTCTTTAGTGTCAAGAGCAGCAAAAATGGAGGCCCTTTGCGCGCTCAGCGCATTGTGGCGGTAGCACAGGCGTTTGGGATTTCCTGCTACATGAATTCGATGATCGAGTTCGGCGTGACGCAAGCCGCGTCATTGCAGCACGCCGTAACCATAGGGAATCTCGTCGACGTCGGCCACGCCTTTATGTCAACGTTACGGCTCGCCGAGGACCCGACCGATTTTTCTTCATTCGTGCGCAAGGGGGTAGTGCATCTTCCTGAGAGAGCGGGATTGGGTGTGGAGGTAGACGAGTTCCATGTGCGTCGCATGGCGGTAAGTGGATTTCATCTTCGCCGCTCACCACAGTGAATTGCCAACAACAGCATGTCGGATGAAAAGCATGACGGAATGCGAGACACGCCCGACTCCGCTAGCAGTATTCTGATTGAGGATACTGCTCCGGTTCAGGGCCCTTCGCCTCCACAAGGAGGCGAATCGACAACCTGATGCTTGCAAACCGCTCGTGTGGGAGGCTCGCGCGAGCGCGACCCTTAATTCTGTGCCTGAGTGCAGTGCGGATTGCACGTCATGCGCTTTGAGGGATATTTATCACCGGCTCTACTCCTATCCGACGAGCGTTATTCGCGTGAATCAGATTCGTGTTTGGCCCCGGTGCGCAGATCTTCGCCGCGGATCGGGTGCTGTGAGCCGGTGGCTATACAGAGTGTACTGAAGGCGCCTAAAGCGCGTAACCAATCGCAATGCCGTTCGGCAATCTTGCCGACGTATCCCGACGAGAGCGGGTCGGCTACATACATAGGTATTCGAATATGCCGACGTTAGCCTAACCGAACGGAAATGAAGCCTTCATTGATCAGGCCATGACCTTCACAAAGGATGAGGAAGTTATGACGATTGTGGGAATGTCGTTGAGAAATATGGTGGAGGGTTGGCGCCCGACCCGAAGAGAGGATTTCGAGTCAGCCATTACGGACGATCCAGCACGGGACGTTACGTTTGCGTCGTCGCAGACAACGGAGGCGGGTCAAGGGTGATGTTCTTTTTTCGACACCGAAACGGAAAATGGTGCGTCTTTCCACCCGATCCAGAGAGACCTGCCATACGCATCGCCGAGATTTCGTATGCCCGGGACTGAGGGTGAAAACAAGCGTCAGGCTGAACATTCAGAGCTCGGTCGGTGCCACCGACGATGCGCCAGGGACTTTCTTCGTGTGCTGTGGGTGAGCGATCGTTGATCGCGGTCAGTTTTTCCACGTCCTGATCGTGGTTGCGTGGCCGGTTCGCTGCGATCATCGAACACGTGCCGGCCGGGAACCGGTGAATGCGTGTTCCGCGCCACGCGCGGCTACGCGGCGTGCAGCGAAAAGTACGTGTGGATGTTTAGCATATCGAGGTGAATATGGAGCCGTCCGAAAATCCTGCTCACGAACCGCCCACATCCGCACCGATTCGGCTTGCCGGGCGGGAGGCCTGTGACAGTAAGTGTGACGCGTGCAACGCGAATTTCGACGGTCAGAGAAAGAGGGAAGATCGTCCACGTTCGTGCCAGCGGTCGATGCCCACGCGAATCGACGCGCCAGCGGAGCCTGCCGGATCGGTCGGGGAGCTCTGCGTCGTCGCAACGATCGTGAGTGGACGCTTTCTGTGAACACTTGGGCGGCGAGCAGTTCAGACGATTCAGCGGTCACTCATCCTGAACAGGATGTGGCGCGTTCGGGAAGATGAACGTCTGAGAAAACGCATTTTTTTTGCGTTAATCCGAGGGGCGGTCTGGCTATTCGCGATTATCGGCCATCTATTGCTCACAGTGGCTGTTGCAACGGAAATGTGCAAAGCTCGATTTCTGGCACTAACCGCCCAAGTCACCTCGGGAAATCTACGGGCGGACGGCGCCGCATCCAGTGGGCTCGCGTTGTAGTAGCAATATTCCGAAGTCGTGAACTTGCGCTGCGGGACAAGAATGTGCGGGATTAGCATGTATCGCAGATATTGAGCCGACGGTGCAAGCGTGGCACGCAAGCGCGATGCTAGATGCGGGTTCTGGCTTTCGGCCCGCCGACCGCCGATTTGTTTAACCATCACCGGCCCTCGACATCGGCTAAGCGGAATTGTCTCGAGGAAGCCGGACATTTCGTTACCGCGGTTTTTTGTGACGGCATGGAGTCTCAAGTTGGATGCAATCGTCGTTGGAGCGGGAGTCATAGGGATCACCGCGGCATTGGAACTTCAACAGCGTGGGTTGAAGGTCATGCTGCTGGACCGGCAGTCTGTCGCGCAGGGCTGCAGCTTTGTCAGTGCGGGCGTGATCTACCCAGGCGCATTCCCGTCCAGCACGTACTATCGCATTCCCGAGCTTCCCGCCGCTTTCTTCAAGGCTAGTTCGTCTGCCGCCCTCGATTGGCGATCAGCTCCAGGCCTGCTTTCGTGGTGTGTTCAATACGCGAGAGCAACGCGGTCGGACATCGTCTGGCATGGCACGGACCTACTTCATGAACTCTGTCGGGACTCACTTCGTTCTCTCGAACTGCTGCTTGGCTCGGACCTGCCGCCCCTCAGCAGATGCGGTCACCTGGCGGTTCATCTCTCCTCTTGCGAAGTCGATCGGGCAACATGTCTGAACTCGATTCGCACGTCGCTCGGCGCGGCTGTCAGGATAGTGTCTGGCGGAGAACTGGCCGCGTTAGAGCCTGCGATTTGCCGTCTCGCGCTTGGGCCAAGTGCGGCCGGAGCTACCTTCCTGGCAGGGGCGGCTCACGTGACAGATACCGCTGCGTTTGTTGCCAGTCTTGCGGACGTATTTGTCCAACGCGGCGGGCTCCTGTGCTTCGACAGGGTACAGGGCCTTAATAGCGCAGGATGCGGAAAGGTCGCCGTGAAGTGTGCCCGGGGAGACTACTCACCCGGAACCGTTGTTCTCGCGACCGGCGCACACTCGAACCGGCTTCTGGCAGATTGCGATCATCGCATTCCGCTAGTTGCCGAAACCGGGTACCACATCGAGTTGGACGTCGAGCCCGGATTTATCAGTAGGCCTGTTTCGCTATCAGGCCTTGGCGTGATTCTGACGCCGAGTGAACGCGGAGCCAGGATTTCCGGCCTCATTCACTTCGGGCTGCCAGGTTTCCGAGCGCGGCCCGACCTGCTGTTATCCGCGCTGGATCGCGTGCGCAAATCCCTGCCGGGTCTCAGAGCTCGACCAGGATTCGAGGTACGCAGCGGTGAGCGCCCCAGTACACCGGACTCCTTGCCGGTCATCGAGCGCGTTCCAGGCCATCGTTCCATCTTTGTGTCCACCGGGCACGGGCATCTGGGCCTCACGCTGGCTGCCGTCTCGGCGGGCATCCTTGCGGATCTGGTGACGAATGGCTCATCGAGCTATGAAAGCGAACTCAGCTCCCAAAGGTTCAGCAGAAGTACTAACAGCGAGGCAGTTTTGCGAGCCGCCGATCAAGCGGCAGCGCGCTTGATAACCCGGATGTGTGCACCTTTGTGCTGCGGCGCAGTGCTAAAGAACCTTCTGGCCGTGCACGTCTCGAAGTGATTCGAGGAGCACTGAGCGGTAGAACAGCCTGCGTGCACGAGCTTGCCTTCCGTCACGCATCGCGGCCTACGGTGCCGCGATGAGCAATCGCCTTCGGCTCGTCCGCCGGCCAACGGAGGTCAGATCGCTTTCGATAGCGGAGGAGGAAAATGTGCAGGGCACATGCGAGGCAGCGAAGGAAAGTCTGGTGTCCGAGAGCACCGCACGCGGGAACCCACTGTGCATCGTGGCGTCAATCCGTAACCTCGCGCACATTGAAAGCGCTTACGGCACCGCAACCGCGCTGACCGTCAGGCATGTTGTATGTAGGCGCGCTCGCGATTTCTGTACGCGGGAGTCGGGCATCATGACGCGCAGCGGAGAGCAGATTGTCGTTCTGATTGACCGTGCTGTTCCTGAAGACCTGGCGAACGCTCACGCAGTTTGCAGCGACCATAGCATCGTCGATGCGGTCGTCGCGGCGCTGGGCGACGCGCCGGTGTTCACGTCGATGGGCCTGATCCGCGCAGCCATCGGTGCATCGATCCCGACCTGCGACGGCACACCGTTCGACCCCGAAAAAGAAGCATCCGCGGAGATGCGCATGGGCACCAGAAAGGGGCGGACCCGATACGCGCGCGACATGGAAATTGCCGGGGAACTGCTAGGCGCGATGGAACGCGACGAGTGGTGCTTCCGCTACGAGAAGGTCTGCAGCGCGACCGGTACGGAGAGCGTCAGCTATTGGGAGGCGTTGTTGTGCAGGACCGGAGATGGCGTACCGGTCAGTGTAGGCAAATGGATTCCCGCTCTCGAACGGCTCGGACTGGTGAGCCGCCTCGACAGATGGGTCGTGACGACCGTGATCGATACGCTGCGTGCGCATCCGGGCATGTCGCTAGGCTGTAACGTGTCGATTCAGAGTGCAGCGCTCGGCGGCTGGCGGTCGACGGTCATCGAAACCTTGCCGGGGAACCTCAGGTCGCGGCACGGCTCGTCATCGAGTTGACGGAAAGCGCGCCGCTGACCGACATCGACGCAGTCGTGGACTTCGTCCGGGCGCTGCAACAGCTCGGATGTCGCGTCGCTCTCGATGACATCGGTGCAGGCTACAGTTCCGTGCGGAGTCTTATGGAACTGGGTGTGGACATTGCAAAAGTCGATGGTGGATATCTGCATCAGGCCCGCTCGAATGGGTGCGCACGAGTACATCTGGGTGCGCTGATCCGTCTGGCGCGAACATGCGCTTCGCAGGTGGTGGTCGAACGTGTCGAGGACGAGGAAGACCTGCACGTCTCCCGGGCCTGTGGCGCGCATTGGGTTCAGGGATATCTCTTCGAGCCCATCTTCGCCGCCGGTTTGACACGATCCGCGTCTGAGCCCGAACGGGACTGATGCGCGAGATGGAAGGTCCTGCGGGAGAAAGGAGAAGTCATGAGCGACATCTATCAGTACAAACCTGGAAGTGGCGTGCCGGTCGTCACACAGCCCATCCCTGGCACGCGGACCTGCAGGCCCGCCAGCAATTTTCTTCTTCCGCGACAATGACCGCGCTTGATGCGTCTTCCCGCCTGAGTCCGAACCTCCGTGATGGAGTGTTTCCCGCAAGTGCAGCGCGATAGAGGATCGACCCGGCCATCAAAGCCGGGCAAGTCCGGGATTGAGTGGAGTACAGAAATGTTTGAGAAATCGAAGCCGCTAACGCCCGAGTACGCCCGCGAGCTGGAAGTATGGACGTGCGCCTGGTACGACGAAGCCGTTGCAGCGAATTTCGTGCGCCCGCCGTATCACCCTGACGCGACGATCATCAAACGTCTCCAGGGCTACTTCCACGCCGGCCTGGCGCCGGCTGAAGCCGCAGTGGCATGCTTCGGAAGGAATCACTGAACGGTGTCGTCATCGCGTCCCCGCTGGGCAAGGATGGTCCTGCGGAAGGCAGACAACGATCCGCGGAGGCAATGAATGCCCAGCCCGTTACACGCGTGTATTAACCACTGGAATCGGGCAACAACTTTCAGCGAAGGTGCGCGTCTGTTGGTGTACCGAAGGCGGCGCTTTGGCACCTGAACGAAGGAAACCATCGACGCGAAGCCCTCGGGCGGCTGTGGGGCGGCGCCGCCGCCGCATTCCAGACAGAATGTTTTTTTGTTGATACCTATGCGTGGTTCGGGAGGAGGGCACGACGTTGAACATGATCGAAGTCGCCCGGCGTGTCAAGGTTGAAGTGTGCTATGCGTTGACGCCTGCCCGCTACGCACTGTCCCACATTACTGGGCGCACGGATCGCCGACAACCGGCAGCTCTTGCATTCTGTAAAAGCTCCCGTCGTTGTCATCGGATCGAGTGGATAACGTTGAAGCAACGAACCGCGGCTTCATCAGGCTGCGATTTCGTCGTTGTCGAGCGATTGCGAAGATGTAGATGGCGATTGCACGGGTTTCTGGTTGACCCGTTGGGCAAATGACTGCTGCTGGGCAGGTTGCATGCCGGTCTTCAGCACATCAAGGTAGTCAGCGTACCACTGGATCATCGCGCGACGTTGCACCAGATACTTGGCGTGGTTGTAGTCGCCGGCAATGCCTTCCTCTAGATAAGCTAGTTGCGTTTCGACGTGATCCTTTATCCAGCCGTGCTCGCGAAGAAGGGTGCTCGCGGTATGGCGTGTGCCGTGACCGACCATACGGCCCTTGTAGCCAATCTTCGAAAACACGAGGTTGATGGTGTTCTCGCTGATGACTTCGTGCTTCGTGCCGATGCCGGGAAAGACGTACTGGTGACGGCCCGTCAGCTCCATGAGCTCGCGCAGTGCCTTGACTAGTTGCGATGGAAGCGGAGTGACGTGGCTGCGCCGCATTTTCATTTTTTCAGCGGAGATCGTCCACAGGGCGCCGTCGAGATCGATCTCGGTCCATTCGGCATAGCGGACCATACCCGGCCGGCTTGCCGTCCAGATTGTCATCCAGACCGCGACGTATGCGATGAGGCGGCTCTTTGATTTTTCAAGCGCCCGCAGGAAGTCGGGCAGCTCCGGTTCGAGCAGGTGAGGATAAGGCTTAGCCTTTGGGGCGGCCTTCGCAATGACCTTGAGTTCCGACGCCGGGTTGAATTCGCACTTGCCGCGTGCGATGGCCTGACTGAAGATTTCGCGTAACCACCCGCGGGCCTTTTTCGAGACGTTGAGTGCGTCGCGCTTTTCGAAGCGTTCCTGGACGCGGGCGCAGTCAGCACGCGTGATGTTTGCCAGCTTGATCGAACCGAGCTCCGGCAGGATGTCCTTGTCGAGGTACGTCCGAATCTTGTCGAGCGTTGACGCCGACCGACCCGCATCCTGTTTGCTCTTGTACCAGAGTTCAGCGGCTGCCCTGAACGTGCCGTCGTCGCTGGTATCCGCCCGCTGCCGGTCTATCCGTCGTTTTGCGCGAGGATCGGCACCGTCGGCGACGAGTGTCCGGTAGGCCGCTGCCTGCTGCCTCGCTTTCTGAAGCGTGACGTCGGGGTAGCGTCCCAACGAGATGCGCGGTTGCTTGCCGTGCAGGCGGTAACGGAAGTGCCAGAATTTGTTGCCCTCGGGCGTGACCCAAAGGACGAGACCGTCGCCATCGGCCACACCGTAAGGCTTTGGCTGGGGACGGGCTGCTTCGACTTCGCGGACTGTGAGCGGCATGGTGAGTACATTGAGCGATCTCGAACTTTCAATGTACTCAAAAACGTACTCATCTGCACGTGGCTTGCCGTATCCCGGCTTGGACGGCAATAAACAAAAAACCCCGCAAATTCAATGATTTACGGGGTCTTCTGGACTTCTCTGTACTACGCTAAACAGCCTTGTGGTGCCCAGGAGAGGACTCGAACCTCCACGGTGTTGCCACCGCTAGGACCTGAACCTAGTGCGTCTACCAATTCCGCCACCTGGGCACGTCTTCAAGCTAGACCGCTATTTTAGCAAGATGATTAAGTTTGTCAATTCCTGCTTCAAACAAACTTGCTTTTCTCGTCCGCTCGGTTGAACGCGCAGCGAAGTAATGCAATCGCTACTGAACCACCGTCCTGCTGATCCGGCAATCGAAACACAAACAACGATTTCGACTACCAGGCCTTACAAAAAAAGAGAGCCGCCAAAAGGCGGCTCTACTTTTGAATCTGGTGCCAGGAGAGGACTCGAATGTGAAGTTCAAGTGCTTGATTTTAAATTAAAAAAATTGTTGATTTATGGCGTATATACGCACCTGTATACGCAAAAATGTTGGATCCCACAGGACGCTATTCCGTGCCGGATGGCTCCGCACGCCGCGACGGCGAACAGACTCTTCAGCTCGGGGAGATTTGTTCCTTTCATGGGGTGCAGGTGGTCGGAGGTTCAAATCCTCTCGCCCCGACCAATAGATATAAGGCTCTCATGGCTTCGGCTGTGAGAGCCTTTTTCGTTTGGGGCGATTTTGCCCCCACGTTTGCCCCCACAGGACGGACGGCTCTCGCGGGAACAAAGCGGAATTTTGGGTCGCGTCGAGGGGCCGGCCGCGTTCGCTGCTCACGAGATTGAGACTCGTATATCAATGCGCGAACTGTGCTCGCGACAACCTGTTTACTGGTAACGCAGCCCCATTTCTGACGGCTTGGGGGCTGCCAGCGGTCCAACTGTAGGGCGGCGGAGCAGCAGTTCATTCGCTTAGGAAAACCAGGAATGCGCGTTGGATACTAGTACGGCCTATCGATAACAGCCTGGGGGAATCTCTATGAGCGGATGCGATTGCAGCTTATGCGTCGAAAAGGACACTGCAAGGTGGTGGATCGCTGCTCAGATCGAAACATCGATTAGGCTCCTATAGGTTTATCACTCCGCAGAGCGCAGCGCTGTTCGATCACTCCCTCTCCGCCAGAAACGGCGGCAAACCCCGCAGAGTCTGGGCCTAACCGCATTTTGTTTTTGCGCGATCCACACAACGACATCAAGTCATAGCCGGATTCTGGCGGACCTTCTTGTATGTCGGTCCAATGCATGGACCGAACTTATGTCCGGTCGCCGACAAGACGTTGATGACGTGTGCTTTATTAGCCACCATCGTCAACTCCAACGCAGCGACGATGCCGTACAACTCGCCCTTAATGTTGACGTCGACCATGCGATCGCACTCCCCTACGTGCAAGCGGTCAAGCGTCGAGCGAGCGAGGCGTGAGTTTCGTATAGTTGAGCATGACATCGACGCGGGCATGCGTCTTGATGGCGTGGTCCACGAGGTGTTAAGCCTAGTGGTGGTGGGGTTGTCGTCCCTCAACCTCACGGAGTGGCTTGTCTTTAGTCTTCGTCGTACTGCGCGATCCCGGCCAACGGTTGCGCAGAGGATGCGGGCGGCATTTCTCGTCGCATGGAATTCAACGCCAAGGCGCCCGCCGTTGAGCAAGTGACCGACGCCACACCCGCCAAGAATCCTGGCCCAATTCCCGCATGTCCGGTCAGCAAGCCAAGAAGCGGCTTGTCACGCCAAGCGTCGTGTCGAAGAACGAGGTGGACGCACCATCGCAGCGCCATTGCTCGCGGCGGCGCGCCACGCACGGCCTCGACGCCGAAACCCGCATAGACGAGTGCATAGCTGATCGCCGTCAATGCCGCCGTGCGATGGCGATTGAAAGCAAGTATCGGCACGGAGTTGCGGCGACAGACTGAAATCGACACCAGAAGGATTTCGCAAGGAATGAAAGGTACCTGCAACCCAGAGATCAAAAGACAGGAGACGGAAGTGCACAAAAGAATTGCTGGATGCATGCTGGGTGTCTTGCTGCCATGCGTAGCGCACGCTCAGTCGAGCGTCACGCTTTACGGCGTTGCTGACGTGTTTTACGGTTACTTCAAGAACTCCGCCACAAGCGTGAGCAGCCTCAATTCGGGCGGACTGGGCGGATCACGATGGGGCATTCGCGCCAAGGAGGATCTTGGCGGCGGCGTGACTGCAATTGCAGTTCTTGAAAGCGGCTTCAACATTAACAATGGAACGCTCGGGCAGGGCGGTCGGGAGTTTGGCCGCCAGGCGTATGTCGGCATCGACAGCCAGTGGGGAACGCTCATCGGGGGGCGCTTGCAGACGGCAGGCTACGTATGGGGCACGACGTTCGACCCGATCTTGATGTCTGCAGGATCGGTCCTGGGGTCAATGACCGGCGAGGAACCGCGACCGTGGATCTTCAACCCGCTGCAGGATCCCGCCCGCCAGGACAATGCGCTGCAATACAGCTCGCCCACTTGGCATGGCCTCAGCGCGACCCTGGGCTACTCGTTTGGCTCAAACCAGGGCGCCGCCACGAATACGAAGTATCAGATCGGCACGCTGTGGTATACGAATGGCGGTCTGGTCGCCAGCTACGGACTGGGCCGCAGTCTCACCGTGGCGCCAGGTGGCGACGCCAATACACTGGAACATGCGTTTGGCGTCAAATACCGGTTCGACTGGCTTTCCCTCTACGGCACGTATCAGTTGCGGCGAAACAATCCTGGATTTACCGACAAGGCATGGCAAGCGGGCTTCACGGTTCCGACAGGGGCCGTGGGTATGTTCGGCTTTGCGTACGGCGGGCTGAGCGACGAGAACCAGGTCCTCTCGCAAAACTGGAGCGTGCGCTCATTCGCAGTCAGCTATACCTATTATCTATCGAAGACCACTTCGCTCTATGGCTTCTATAAGAAGCTCTGGAATCGCGGAGTCGCGAAGCAGACAATCTTCCCACCCGGCGGCTTGCCCGCGCCCACCGCGTACGATGAACATGTGTCCGCTATCGGCATCGGCATGCAGATGCGGTTCTGAACCTTGTTGGGAAATGCGGAAATCGTCATCGGGCATTCGGCTATAGCCGTGCCCTCGAGAGCCCGGGCGACCTCGACATCAATGCGATGCGCAACTGCATTGGTGCATCGCTTGCGGTCATGCGCAGTGGGCGATCAAGCTTCGTTGACGAGCGAGGCTTGATGTACTCCCGCCTCGTGGCACCACGGTCCTCGGCCGGTAATAAATAAATGTAGCGCCCCCGGGCGGCCCAATCAGGAAGGGCTCGGACGCCTTGCGCCGTCGACAATCAGGATATAATTTCGGATTGAATACAACTCTTGGGCGGTCATCGTGACAATTACAGAACTTGATGGGGTCGACTTCCCGTCCCAGATCGCGTCGGAGATGCGCAAACTGATCAATCGCGGAACACTCGCGCCGGGCTTGCAACTTCGCCAGTCCGATCTGGCCGAACGTTTTGGCATCAGTCGCGTGCCAGTGCGCGAAGCGCTCAAGCTTCTGGCAGCTGAGGGCATCATCGAACACGACCCGAATCGTGGGTTTTTCGTGGCACCCTTGTCCAGTGACGAGGCACGTCAACTCTATCGGATGCGCCATCTGCTTGAATCCGAGTTGCTCGCCACCATTGTCTGGCCCAACCCGCCCCAGTTGAAGAGCCTCAAGGCGATGGTGGCCGAGCTCAACCAGTTACTGGCAAGCGGCTCGCGCGACGCCTGGATTGAGCGCCACCGGGCGTTTCACGACGCGATCTTCGATCTGTCAGAAAACAAGATCCTAAAGCGTGAAGCTTTGCGGCTGATGCGCCTGACCGATCGGTATCGCTCGTTGGCGGCGGACATCACGCGCCAAGGTACGCACCTCGACGCGCGAATCGAGGAACAGCTTCTCAAGGCATTGTCGGCGAAAGATCGCAAACTGCTCCTGAGCACCTACGACAAGGGCCGCGCCATCGTGCTCCAAGGCTTGATGGCGGTTTTGGCTGCGCGCGGCGTTTAGGAATGTTCATTAAGGGGCCGCCGGGATCAGGCTGGTCCGCGGCGCGCCCGTTTCGCTGCTTCTAGAACCGCAACTGCATTCCGGCAGCGGGGACCGACTGGATCTTGCCCGCCGCCGCGGTGCCAATTTCGGCAGGGTAAGCGCCGTTCGTAGGTAAGCGGTAAGCCATGGGCGTTATAGATCTCGCGTAGAGGCGATCGCACAATGCTCTTCGTTCAATTCGATCAGGAGCAGGCGATGACGGCATCAGCTAGAGAAGAGCAATCGGAAACGGGATGTTCTGCTGGACCGAACTCGGTGCCAGGCAGATCGGTATCGCGCAAAGCCTCCTCGTGACGTGCAAGCTACACGACATCGATCCCTACGATTATCTGGTCGACGTGCTGCAGCGCGTGGGCCAGCATCCGGCATCGCGCGTGCATGAACTCACGCCGCGGATGTGGAAATCGCTCTTCGCCGGCAATCCGCTGCGCTCGCCCTTGCATCAGATCGCCTGACATCGCAAGGACGTCGGTGAATTGCCGATTACGTTCGTACGCTGAAACACACCGGCCAGGTGGACTGCAGTGGTTTTTGGATAGCGCGTGGGTGAGCTGGACCGCCGCTTGGTTGATTGCGACATTCTTCAAAAAGGCATTGTCGTTCCGAATCGGTGTGGGCTGCACCAAGATTCCATGCCGGGGCGAAGTCAGCTTGACCGCATTGGACATGCGCTTGCCGCTCACACGGTCCCAGTTGATCGCCCCAGGCCCGTGGGCACGCCGTTGTTGATGATGGGCGGGTACGGGCCGACTGCGGCCACCGCGCCGATCTGCGCGGGACCCGCGACACAGAGCAGGTCGGCGCCGTAGCTTCCGGTGCGAAAGTTCAGCATGCCTCGTGCTGCTCCCGTTGCGGGATCAATGCCGCCGATCAGAAAGTAGTCGAAGGCAAAATCATTCTGTCGCCCCAACCGGAAAAAGCCCAGCCCTGTCTGGCGCATCCCGACCGAAGCGGAGTTTTCGAATAGCGCCCCGCGCGACTGCGGGTCAAGGTTGCCGGTGCTCAGGCTGATCAGGGAGTCCAGGCTGAAATTGGCGCTGAGCCCACCGCCGAGGTCCTCGTGCCGCGAAAGAAGAACTTCGTCGGAAAGATCGCAGAGTCCTGCATCTGGATCAGGCGAGAGCCATTCGCATCCCGATAGCCCGCGATGCTCTCGTCCAGAAATCCGCCGATGGTAGACGAGCCTGAGCGTCGGGTGACCGGGGCGAGGCCGGCGTAGGCGGCGAGATGCGCAGCTGAAGCGAAGGCTTTGTGGGCGACTTCCGCGAGGAGTCTGGCGGCGGTCCTGACGCCCACTCCCGGCATGCTGGTCAGGACCGGCCAAACAGGGTGCGCGTGCACCAGGCGTTCAACTTCGCTGGCAACCTCGTCGCGTTGTTTGCGCAAAGACGCGAGCTGCTGGGCCAGACGCGGCATGACGATGGTTGCTGCCTGCGTACCAGGTACGATCACAGCCTGTTCGCTGAGCGCCTGAACGATTTCGGCAGCAAGGCTTTTGCTCATGCGAGGTGCAAGTTTGGTGAGGCGGTTGGCGAGTGTTTTCTCGCTGGTCGCGGCAAGCTCGGCGGGCGATGGGTACCGCGCAAGCAGATCGAGCACGGCCGGATGGTCGAGGCGCGGCCTCAGAACCCGTTCCAGTGCGGGATGGATCTGGGTAAGCAGGCCGCGAATGCGATTGCTGGTCTATGTGATCTGCGCGGCGAGATCGCCATCGACGCCGCATAGCATGGTGAGTTCGGCAAGTTGCTCATCAGCCACTCGACGCGAGCGCAGCGTATGCGGCATCGAGCGCGCGGCTTCTGCAATGATGGCGGCATCGCGGGCGTCGGTCTTGGCTTCGCCTGCATGCAGATCGGCGATGCGGCGCATGGCCAGACCCGGCAGATAGGCGACCAGGACGCCTTCATCACGGGCGACTGCCACGGGCAACGCGCCAATCGTGGCGGGGCTGGTCGACGACGAACAGAAGTTGGTCATACGTCTTGAGCTCGGTGATCAGGGCACGCAGTTTGGCCTCATCGTTGGGCAGCACTTTGTTGTACAGGTGCTTTCCGGTCCGATCGAGAGCGACGGCGTGATGGCGGCCATTGCCGACATCGACGCCGACGAATACGTCGACTGGAGTCATGTTGTTAGTTTTCTTGCATCGAAGGCGTTGCAGGTCTCGGTATCCACGTTACGGACGGCCTCAAGATATCCTGACCGAGCCCCTATTAGCGATCACCAGCCACCCACCAGACCCGGTGACAACACCCCCGGATCATGACTGCGACTGGTGGCGGGAAAAGCAAATCTGATTGCTTCCCTCGAAACGCGGTCTCTAAGCGCGCTCGGACGTGAAAAGCCGGGCGGGGAAACCCTCACCCAGGACGTGACGTTGAACATGCGGCCTCGGTCGTTCAGACGCCGTATGAGTTGAAGCACGTTCTCGAACCATCTCGGGTATACCCGCCAATCGCAACCCTTGTGTCTCGTGGTCATGTCGCATAATATGGTGAATACTGAATTAAATAATATTTGGCAGGTTTTACAGTCAGCCGATAGCGCAGTTTGCGTCACACCAAGCGCTGGAGTAGCGCTGGCTGTCACGGTAAATGCAAATGCTGTGGCCGGATGGCCGCGCAAATCGATCGCGAGCATTTAGATTAGGAGACTTGAATGAATTGCGCCAACGCATCACCCTGGAAGTACGTCGTCATGTGGTTGCGGCTCTGCTTCCGGAGTTCATCTTTTCTACTCGGGGATCGATACATCCTGAGCGGTTAGGTGCCGGAAATCCCCGGTATCGGCGGAGCTTACGTTGCGGCGGCCACAACAATTCATATGTATTCAGCGGTCAAGTAAATGGAGTTCTTTTACGGGCTGATGCTCTTGACGAACCGGGGCGTACTGCTCGCGCTAATCCGCGAGATGCCAACCACCGTAACGATCTTCTGGCTCAACACGTACATTGTCGCCACGCCGCGCCAGCTCTTTACCGGGCCGCAGGAATTGTTTATGAACGGCGTGCTCCTGCTGGCCTACAGCGGATACATGGCGGCGGTGTTTCGACTCAAACTCGAACCGATGTGGCTTTGGGACGGCTGGAAAAGGTCTTTCCGGAGCGAACCCAACAGTTCAACAGCGAAACGTGCGCTGTCATCACCACATCAAGGCGACGCATAACCGTTGAGGCTGATATGAAGAAGGATACCTGGATAGCAGCAGGAATCTGTTTTTTGCTCACCGTGGCGGCGTATATTGGCTCGACGGGTTTGGGGTATGCCGATTACCGTCCGCTGCGCAATTTCGACTACTTCGGGTTGGGTGTGGCTTAGCTGGTCTTTGTTGCAAACCTCATACGTGACCAGCGATCGGTAAGCGCATAGAGGTATGACCCGGGGCTGATGCAGTAGCAGGCGGCTCAAGATGATGCGGCACCGACACGATACGGTTTGCCGACGACGTGGATCCGGGTCTTTTGGTTGGTCGCTCGACACGATCACCTCGACGGGCGATCATCCGCCTTTCCGTCCGTCAATTCTTGGTTCAGAGAATGTGGAAATAGCACGCTTGTCGATGGTTTGCGCTGGAGCACTGGCATACGCATCGCACGGGCACCCAACATCGGCACAGTGCATCGACAGGCGCCTTTTCGCGGGACAGAGAGGATAAAGTGATGAAGACCGGAGAGCAATCTTTACGTTTCGTAGTTGAAAAGTGGCTCGGGTTGCAACCTCCAGAGAGCGCAAGGGTGACGGCACTGGGCCGTCCGCGCTCGGGCAAAGGGCGTTTCGTGTGCGTCGAGACCGTACACGGCAGCGAAAGACTCGCACTGTTTTTCTTTCGGCACGACGACGGATGCTGGAAGGTCTTTCCTCCTGCTGCGGCGTTGCCAGAGATGGCTTTGGAGCGTCTGTTTGGGTAGCCTAAATCGGGCCTGTCAGTAATTTCGTGTTCGAGGCATACAACCCCGCGTACAAGCAGGAAATTATCAAAATTCCTGCTGTACGCATAATCGAGGCAGGGCCGGTCGTCGAGGACCGTAATACAGCGGCCGCGAAGTAGGGCTCTTGTCAGCTTGGCGGGCACAGACTGACCTGTGTCGCTCAAGAGTAGTTATCCTTATCAAATAATTTTCTCGACTGCGGCAGAGACAGTCCAAGCATGCCATGCGGCGAAGCGTTCTCTGAGTACGGCACGATGACAGGCCGCGGTCATCCGATGTCCGGGCGACGCGAAGTGCTGCCCGATCGGGCCGAAGCATGAGAGAAATGTCTGCGTGCGACGGGATCGCGAAAGCCGCACATCTGGCGTTCGCGCCTGCGGGTCGGCTGGTGGCTGTTCTCGGCGCGGTTGTTCACGCATGCAGCTGCTTCGACGAAAACGTGCTTCACATGAGCGAGCTCGGGAATCTCAGCCTTCGCCGCCGGATAGCTGCGAAGCTGGTCGGTAACGATCCGGCGCCGCGCCGGGTTTGAACGCAGCAGGCGCTTGAAGAAGCGCTTTGCCGCGGCCTTGTTGCGCCGCTTTTGCACCAGCACATCGAGATCGGCGCCATGCTCGTCCACTGCACGCCACAACAGATACGGCTCGCCGCGCAGCGTCACGAACAGCTCGTCCAGATGCCAGGTGCTGCCCGGCTTGCGCCGCGCCGCTTTCGCGCACTGGGCGAATCGAGCGCCGAACTTGTCGCACCAGCAACGGATCGTTTCATACGTGACCACGACACCACGCTCGAGCATCAACTCCTCGATGTCGCGCAAGCTCAGGCTGAACCGGCAATACCAGCGAACCGCGCAACTGATGATGACCGCAGGGAATCGGTGGCCGTGATAAGGTGATTTCGTCTCTTTCATCACTTCATTCTACCGCCGCCTCCCCACCAACCTGACAGTGCCCTTCATGGTCATCCGGCAGGCGATGGGTGTCGCCAGGAGTCGGCGCGAAATGGCTGCGAAGATGTTGCGTGAGTTCGTTGAGGACATGAAACGAAACGGTTTCGTCGCGCAAGCGCTTGAACGCCACCGTATTGCAGGTGCCTCTGTCGCGCCGCTCGAGTAAATAGCAGGGAAGGGTGTAGAAGCGCGGTCCGCTGGATGACCGTTGCGTGACGCCACTGCGGCTCGGGTGACCGTAGACGGTCACGGCTGAAGGTGAGCTGCCGTCGGCCGTCGGCCGTCGCCGTCACGTTGCCATTCGAGATGGTTACTTTCCTTTTTGGGGTGCCGCCTCTTACCACGGGCAATCAGTGTCGAAGATGAATCGAACACTTCCGACCGCATCGCCTACATGCGCGAAGCTACGTGTTGCTTGTCAAAAGGTTCTAAATAAGGATTACGTTCCGAACGCAACAGAATGCGCAGCTATGGCATTGGTAGACCACGTAGTGATTGAAGCTCCGCAGACTTTCCAGATTATTTACGCGGTAACTAAGTTTAATTTGAGCGGGTGTTCTGTGCGTTGGTACTGCTCAATCGGTTCGGAACGGGCTTGAGGTAGGAGGCCGATGCGTGATGGCATGCAGTTACCGACGATTCGTAACCATGCCCGGGCGCGGTTCTCCGACTTTGATCGTGTAAGGAAGATCGCTTAGGGTCATTGCTCGAGCGGCGTCAACTGGCCGAGCGCGCTGCGGTCAATAAGCTGTTCGGCGTACACCGTGGATGCGCGTCGCGCATCTCCCGCGTTTGCGAATGAATGCTTCTCCGGTACATGAAACGGCGCGCAGCACGATCCGGTGCTGTCGGATGCACGCTTCGATGGTATCGCCGACTTTTTCGGCGAGCGGCAGCAGTACTCCATAGTCGAAGCGCAAGCGCAATTGCCTCTGCCTGTACCCAAGAGCGACGCTGTATACGCGTCGCTGATCAAGCGGGCGGTGAAGCTCGCAAAGAGAGCAGAACTGCGCTCGGGGTTCCAGGGTTACCTCGGCCCGGCCGACTGACACGCGCTCGCATGGCATGCATCGGCACCTCTGGCCTATGCTTCCGCTGCTCGCGCTCGCGATGGCCATGCAGGACGAGACAATCGCGAGCTTCGGCGGCCAGTCTATCTGGACGATCGACGTCATCGCCAACATCGTCAAATGCGCGGACGCGATGATAGCGATCATCTGGGTGGGGAAGGCGGACGGGCAGCGGACGGCCTTTTGCTACGATCCCGACGTGGGCCAGGCAGCACGACTTTTATGCACGTCGACCGGACACGCATGGCTCATGACGATGACCGATGAACAGGCGGCCGCGCTGGTCTTGAAACAGGGCTTCGGACAGCCGAATGAATTCGGACCCAATGCGCCGACGACGCTCAGGGCGCTGCTCGGTTTTCTGCACGCTGCACGGGTCCGTGGCTATGCGATGATCGACGAGGTGTTCGCGCCGCGCATGTCGGCGGTTACCACGCCCGTGCGGCTCGCGCTGCGTTGGCGTCATCAGCCCGGCCGGTCCGAGAGGACGGCTGACCGTGGGAAAAATACACGAGTATTCGGTACTGCTGGGCGAGGCGGCCAATGAGCTAGTCCAGTTGAGCAACCTGGCGGGGTTCCCAAGTCGGCCGCCGCTCGGCAAGGGATGAGAAAATCGGGGCTTACGCCGTCCAGCCGACGGGGCTTGCGCCCTTTGGTCGAACCGCTATCTCCGGCACGCCGTGACCGGAGTCGCGTGACACATCAGAAGCCGGGACTTTAATCGGCAAGCGCCTTCGCGCGGAAGCCGACCACTACGCAGGTCGCTGGCTTTACTGGGGAGCTTGCGGAATGTGTACCGAGAGTGACCACCCGCCTCGTATCGGAATGATCCGTTGCAGCTTGAGGCAGTCAAACTGCCAGACAAACGCATCGAATGTGCTCTGGTGATCGAGGAGGATCTGGTGCAAATAGGTAGTGGATAGTGGGTCCGTTATGCCTTGAGATATGGATGCCTTATCAATTGAAAATGACGGCATTCCAGACGGAGGGGCAGTGATGTCCTCAAGCGCAAGAGCGGACAGGTCAAACTGCCCCTTGCGAATGCGATGCATCAACTCGATGCCTGAAATCGTAGTCTGGGCATTTATGAACCTCTTGAGACCGCGCATCACATTCGCCCTGGACTTGATGTGACGATGGTCTTGTTCGATCAGGTTATTGAGGTACTTCGAGGAGCGCACCTTCGTATCCTTGGAAGCAGTCCATAGGACTTCATCTCACGCCCAGCCCGGTGCGACGCTGCATACCCATATGGCGTGGCCGTCTCCCGTGGTCGCCCTGATGCTTGACTGCCTTGGTGAAAAAGGCCTTAGCTGCTGCGACATCGCGCGGCATCACAGCACAAGGTCGTGATACGTGCGCAAGGTTATAACGCGCAACTCAATAGTCGCGAACCGCCACCATTGAATGGCAAATTGCGCCAGTTGGGGAAGCCAAGGGTTTTCACCAGAATATGGCTCATTGACATTGTAGGCCGCTATAAATACTATTTTGACTGAGGACAACGAATTCTATTGTGCCTGCTTTTAGGTGAGCGCTTCCAGTGGAAGACATTGGCATGCGCGCCCTGCGTTCCGCCACGTATCTTCGTGACACGCGGCTCTTCGCGGTCCGCGGGGTCACGGCTGCGAGCGCGCTTCTTCTTCTTTTGTCACCGGGTCATGGTGGCGGGGCAATTACGACGGCCGAAAACGTGGCTTTGCTCGGGAGGATGATACTGAAAGGCATTTCGATCGCAGGCATACAGCTTGGCGAATATCCTCTGTCGACCCATATCTATCCAACACGTTCCGGGGATCCGGTGTGGGATAAATGGTGACTCTTTCCCATGTCGGTGCGATTAGCGCGGTATCGACCGCCGGATTGGCAGTCAAGACGTCGGTTGCTGCTTACGTTTCCGTCGGGGCGGCGGTTGCGATCGGCATTATTGGTGCGCATTAGGTGGTATCAGGATGCATTAGAAAAGCGTTATCGAGATCATGCGAATCCGAAGCCGAACATGATGCTGAAGGCTGATCCGCGGACTCTCACGGAGTGACGGATTAGAAGGTGATTGATGGCCGTAGGAAGTCGGAAGACGGTGTGGTCAAGCTCATGGCTACTAGGGGTGGTCGACAACTGGGCCGACGCCGGCCCCTTTCTCTATTTGGTCGGTGCCTACGGGCAACTGGCACCGCCCCAGGCGCTCGCCATTCAAGAATTGCTTCGGGCGTCCCGCCGGGTCCCGACGTCGCATTGGATGCTGCACATTTCCAGGAGGGCAACGGACCAGCGTAACAAATTGACGTACTCGCGTTTCTAATTCAATAGCAGTCGGTTTCAGAGACCACATATAACAATCAGGAGAATGTATGAAACACCAGGGGACGTGGAGGAAACACCGGTGGGCCGCGGTGCCGCTTGCATGTGCATCAGTTTGCATGAGCGTTACGGCCGCCCGTGCGCAAAGTAGCGTCATGCTTGGGGGATTTCTTGACGAAGGTGTCGCCACCTATCGTGATTCAGGTGGGGCCCGTTTGTATCAAATGCAGGATTCCGCCATCTTTCCCACCAAGTTTTTCTTCCGCGGGAGCGAGGACATGGGAGGGGGCCTGCGCGCAAACTTCAGCCTCGACTCGATGATCAGCCTGAGCACAGGGGGACTTGATCCGCAGTCCCGCGGCGCGATGTTCGAGAACTCGTCGTGGGTCGGACTCAGTCAAGCAGGGATTGGCAGCTTCCGCCTCGGGCGCCAAAACGACTTCGCCTTCGACTACTACCTGATCGGTGGTATCGATCCGGCAACGGGCATCGCTGGCGGTATGCTCAACTTCCGGACCGGTAGCTTCGGTGCCGACCTGCTCGGCGTTTCAGGGCCGGCGCAGATTGCTGGCGCCGTCTCGGGCGGCCCGTTCGCGCCTATCACGACGAACGGCCAAATTTCTGGATTAGCGGCCATCAACTGGGATCGTGTCGGCGGCAAGCGGATGGCGAATGCCATCAAGGTTGTGTCGGAGGAATATGCCGGGCTGTCGGCTGGCGTCATGTATAGCTTCGGCGGCACAGCGGGCGACTTCAACAACGGGGCCGGAAAAAGCGCGGCGATCAGCTTCCGGAATGGTGAAACGCGTGCTGCTGTTGTTTACACTGAGCAGAACTATGCGCCGGTCAACAATGGACATAGTGGCATCGCCAACCTGCTCGCCGGAGCAAGGACGAAGTTCGGCCATTTCACTGTCTCAGGGATGTATAGCGACGCGCGCAACACCCATACGGGGGCCAAGATTTACGCCCTGGCTGGTGGCGTCGGATATGACTTCTCACCGGCTTGGAACCTCGGCGGCGCTTATACCTACGAAAATGGTAACGCGTTGCTGAAGAACGTGGTGATCAACCAGGCCGCGTTGCAGTTGACGTACACGTTGTCGAGACGCACCGCGGTCTATGCCGCCGGCGTATATCAACGCACCAACGGCGCATACGCTGCAGAAATCGGGAACATCGTGGCAAGCGGCAATATCCAGACTGTTTTCCAGCTTGGCATGATGCATCGATTCTGATGCTTCATTGAGGAACGGCAGCGATGATCATGTTTTCGTCATCGCTGTCGTGGCCTTCTTGGGTTATGCACCGGGGGCCGCAAATACTGCCATCCGTCCGTTCCAAGCGGTCGCCAAGGTTAGCGCGGCGCAATTCGAACTCAGTGCCAGCGTGCCTCGATTGATCAGTTTTGCCTTTCCGCTGCGATTTGGGTAGGAAAGTCCGCCCCGTCAAGCTCAGAAAGTGCCCCAATTTCCCCTCGTCCGAAGTAATGATAATATTCACATTTGAATGCTATAATAAAGTCCAACGTCTTCGGAAACGTTCGACCCGCGGATGAGAGCAATTCGGTGCGCCGGGCAAGCAGTAGCAGCGCAGGAGCGAATGATCAACCATAGTACGAGGTGGTTTTAGGACGTATAGAGCACGCCCAACCACTGGTTCCGACCACCTTTGCAGGAAAAGCAGCAAGAAATGAAGAGCGAGGAGGGGCTACACCTAGGTTATGAGGCGGAAGTCCCGGCTTTAAGTTGGCTCACCCGTATTGTTGAGATTGACAAAGCGATCTCCGAGTCTGCTGATCAACATTTGAAGTCATCGCTTGGGATTTCGTTTGCACAGGCGAAGGTCGTCGCATGCCTGGCTGGGCACCAATTCATGACGCAGGTTCAACTCGCGCACCGGCTGCATTTCGATATGGGGGCGCTATCCAGAATCATTCCGCGTCTCATGGATGCTGGAGTTGTAATGAGGTCTCGGCATCCAAACGACTGTCGCTGCTGGTGTGTTCAGCTTACGGGAAGCGGAGTTGCGATGGCTGCGAACATTACAGCCATTCTCGGCGCAGCTGACAATAAATTGATTGGCCTCTTAACCGAGGATGAAGCCGATATTTTTATTGCGTTGCTTAAGCGCCTGCTTGCTAATTCCCCAGCCCACGGCTCAATCGATGTCTCGAGATTTGCCGTGAAGGGCAGTCCAAGACCCTCCAGCGTCGTTGGCGCACCGGCGTGAACGGCAACCTCCCTTCTCCGCCCTAAAACGTGGCCAGCGGATGATCTAATCCAGCGCGTCTTTGCGTTGGCCTTTATCCACGACGTCTTCTCGCGCGCGTGTCCGGTGATCGTCGCGGCCGCGAGCAACGGTCTGAACAAACGCCAGCATTGCGCGCCATGCACGGCTTTCACCCAGTCGACGCGACTGTCCGGATGCCGCATGCGCGGCACGCTGGTCCTGCTCGAGTTCAGAGTTTCCAGTGCGCACGCGTACAGGGCGGTTATCGATCTTGCGGGGCGCGGCTATAACGCATCGGGCCAGATTACACAATTAACGTTGTCACCTATCCATACTCATAGGGCTCATGCCGAAATACAAAGTATACAATTAATGTAGGCAATAAAACATGTTCCTGCTTCTTTGCAATCTCAAAATACGCAACCGGCTGTTTGTAAGTTTCGCAATCGTTATCGTGCTGCTATGCAGTGCCGCGGGATTTGCGCTCTTCCAGGCGCATCAGATTCAATCACATCTAATGGACATCAAACAGAATTGGATGGAGTCAGTCAAAACGATTGCGGATCTTCGTCTGGCGCTCAGTACAGATCGTCGTTCCACGCTGGGTCTTGTCTTGTCTGATACCAAGAATGCCAAAGATACCAATGCTGCGATTCGAGCCGAAGCCTTGAATCAGCTGAGAAAGAGTGTCGATCGCTATGAGAAACACGCGCGCCCGGGCGAGGATCGTCAGTATTTCGAGAACGATAAGAAAGCAATCGCTGCGTACGCGATGATCAACAAAGAACTCTACACGCTTGCAATGTCTGATAATCCGGATCTTGCTACCGAGCGTGTGCTCGCCAACACCAAGATCTTTGCTGTTTTCAAATCCACGGAGGAGACGCTCACCGCCCATATGGACTTCATTCAGAAGCAGGCAGATCAGGCTGCGGAAAAGGCCATTCATGACTATGATGTGGCCTTGATGCTGACGTTCACCGTAATATGTATCGCTATCGTTGCTACGGTATATGTCTGCAACACGGTTGCGACGTCGATCGTCTTCCCGTTGAATGACGCCGTAAAGATTGCTGAGGCAGTTGCGTCAGGGGATTTGACGTCAGAAGTCAGGGTACATTCCGATACTGAACTTGGCCAATTGATGCGCGCGCTTCGCAGCATGAATGAGAGTCTCGTGGATATCGTAAAGCAGGTCCGGTCCGGCAGTGAGGCGGTATTGACCGGCGCATCCGAAATCGCCGCGGGGAACGAGAATCTGAGCCAGCGCACCGAGGAACAGGCGGCGTCTCTCGAGCAGACGGTAGCTTCGATCCAGCAGTTGACGGCGACGGTGCAGAACAACGCGGCGAATGCCAAACAAGGCCTCAAACTCGCACAGACTACGTCCGATCTGGCAAACAGCGGTGGAGAGGTCATGAAACACGTTGTGACCACCATGAGCGGCATTGCCGATCAATCGAGGAAAGTCGCCGACATCATTGCGACTATCGAGGGCATCGCTTTTCAGACCAATATCCTAGCCCTTAACGCGGCGGTCGAAGCCGCACGTGCTGGCAACGAAGGCCGTGGCTTCGCCGTCGTGGCCCAGGAAGTCCGCACGCTGGCTCAACGCTCGGCAACGGCGGCCAAAGAGATCAAGGAATTGGTCAGCAATTCGGTCACCCGCGTTGTCCAAGGATCTCAACTGGTGAACGATGCCGGGTCCAAAATCAACGACGTGGTGAGTGAGTTCACCCGGGTCTCGACTCTGATGGAGGAGATCACCCACGCATCCGATGACGGCCACCGCGGCATCATGGAGATAAATAAGGCGATCGGCGAAATCGATACAGTGACCCAGCACAACGCAGCCTTGGTCGAAGAGGCCGCTGCTGCAGCCCGTGGCGTTCATGCAGAAGCAGAGCGCCTACAGACACTGGTTACTAACTTCAAGATCGCACGCGCCATCTAAATCAGAGTCTCCAGGCACAAAAAAAGCCATCGATGAGGGATGGTTTCCTTGATATCGACGAAGACTGCGGTACTGCGGACAACTTATTGCAACAGAACCGAGAAAAAGCCTTCGATGTTAATTAACTGCATCCCAAAAGTTCGACACGGATCCAACCTTTGGGGTGTCTTTCATGGCGAAGTACGATAAGCGGTTCAAACTGAAGTTAAGCAACACGCATTTGCGCGGGGGGAGTTGGGCGGCCAGTATTGGCAGCCCGCCACGAGATCGGCTACTCGATGTTGCGTCGCTGGGTTGATGCCTATCGTTTGCACGGCGACGCAACGCTATGCCCTAAGCGCAGTCGATACGACGTTCACTTCGCGGGCCGAAGGTGCTCAGGCTCACGTCGCGTGAGGGGCTTTCCCTGCGCGAAGTCACGGCTCTGTAGGACATCCACGATCCTGCCAGGGTCTCGCAATGGGTGCGCCTATATGATGAGGGCGCTGCAGATGCTCTGATGCCCCGCCGACGATGGCGTCCAAAAAATGCCCAAGACCCGGCGTGACCTGCCTGTTGAAGAGAAAGCTGCCGATACGCGATCACGCGAAGAACAACTCAGGGAACTCGTGTATCTGCGGATGGAGGCGGCGTATCTGAAAAAGCTCGATGCGCTGTCCAGGGGAAAAAACCAAACAGCACAAAAGAAAAACACGCAAATCGTGAAGGGCTGCGGACTCGGCATCCGCTTGCCGCACTACTGAAAATCGCGGGACTGGGCGGTGAGCGCGTATCACCGCACGGATAATGCTGACAACGCCATGAAGCCACCATGAATGCCAACATCGTGTCCAGCGGCAAGGTACCGTGGGGCCGAACACCTCCTGTACACGACGTTCCAATCAAATGAGCGTAAGGGGGCACAGATTGCGGCCCTCCTTTCGTTTTTAGGCCCCTCTAGCGGCCAGTACCCTCACCAGTCCTTCCAAAACCACTGAACGCCCTTGATCATAGGCTGCAAGCAGATGAACTCTGTCCCGACTTTCCAGTGCCTGCACCAATCGCGCTTCGATATCTGCCCGGCGATGTTCCGGACTTGCCGAGACATCCGCGGCCAGCGCACGATAGCGATCCGACAAACGCATCAAACGCAGGATTTCTAGCTTGATCACCTTGTGTGGAGACAGTTCGAAAATCGTGTCGTGGAAAGCACGGTGCTTTTCGATCCAGCCATCGCGATTACCCGCCGCCAGCAACTCCGTGAGATCTGTAAGCATTCGCTTGAGCAGCGTCAGCTGCTCGGGCGTAGGCCACTCGATCGTGCTCAGCAGTTCTGCCTCAAGCCGTTGACGCATCCGATATAGTTGTCGGGCCTCATCACTTGACAACTGTGCGACAAAGAATCCACGATTCGGATCGTGCTCAATGATGCCTTCTACCGCCAAGAGCTTCAGTGCTTCCCGGATCGGAACGCGGCTGATCCCGAATCGATCAGCAAGTTCCGACTGCCGCAGTTGGAGGCCCGGTGCTAACACCCCTCGATTAATCAGCTTGCGCGTCTCTGCGGCCACGTGAGCCGGAAAATCAACGGTGTCCGTTTCGCGAAGTGCGGTGACCATCTACTCCCCACCAAAACGAAATACATTTTGGTCTTATATATCAAGATTCGAACTTCCGAGTATCTCTCGTTGGCAAAATGAAGAAAAGCCCTTTTCTGTTCAGGATTCCGACAGCAGATCACTCACGGTGCCGTTTTTTTTCGTTTATTCCCGGGCCGCAAGCACTATCATCAACCCGTCAAGAACCACCGTTCGCCCTTTCTCATAAGTTGAGAGCAGCAATTCCCGGTCTTTGCTTTCCAAAGCGTTCACGAGTTTTGCTTCGATATTAGCGTTACGATTTTGCGGATGCGCTGAAATATCGGCAGCCAGCGCCCGATAACGATCGGTGAGTCGCAACAATCGTAGGACTTCCCGTTTAATCACTTTATTAGGCGAGAGGTTGAAAATCTTATCGTGAAGTGTGCGGTGTAATTCGATCCACCCCTCACGATTACCGGCTTGAATCAATTCTTCAAGCCGGGACAGTAAGCCCTTGAATTCCCTGATCTGCGCGGATGTGGGCCATTCAACCGTCATGAGCAACTCTGCTTCGAGGAGTTGGCGCATCCAATACAACTGTCGGGCCTCACCGCTCGACAACTGAGCGACGAAAAATCCACGATTCGGATCGTGTTCGATGATGCCTTCCGCCGCCAGTAGTTTCAATGCCTCACGCACCGGCACACGGCTGATGCCGAAACGTTCCGCGAGGTCCGACTGTCGTAGTTGAAAGCCGGGCGCGAGCGTTCCCCTATTGATCAGTTTTCGCGTCTCTGACGCCACCTGAGCTGGAAAGTCAATGCCATCCACTTCCGGGACGGTAGCGATAGGAGTTCGGCCTGGTGTCGGAATCGCATTCATTTTAGTATTATATCTGAGAATCTTCGCCTGACAACGTTGTCAGGCGATTCGGTGATCGACCGTTAGAAGGTCTTATAAACTCCCGGCCAGGAAAAGCGCAGAGCCTGGCCAACGGAGATAATCGGGTGAGGAATGGTACTTCTGCGCGCCGTATAGCTGACGTTGATGAACGAGAACGCGCCACAGCGTCGCTATGCCCCGCGCGAGATGTTCAACACTCCTTGCTGGGTTGTGGGCTGGTGCATCGTGACGCTTGTTGCTTGCCCAATGACTTTCGAGCGTGGGAGTCGTCGAACAGCAGACGCAGCGCTGGGTTGAGGAGGCTGTCTCGATGCGATAGACAATGACCTGTGTTCGATCGTCCGGGTCGCGCAGGAGCGCAGTGGTAAATCGAGCGCGGTCTTTGTGGACGGTCGACCTACGCGAGAGCGCCACGTGCGGGTCACGACGGCTACAAACGAAAATGCGGCGGCGAGGTCCACGCGAACGCAGCTTTGCTGGCTCAACTGCGTCCGCTGGCTGAGCCAGACGCGCAGTCATTTATACCCTGGAATTGGCTTGCGCAAAAAACTTGGTTACCACCGCCCGCAAATTCGCCACGCTGCACTGTCAATGTGGAGAAGCGTGAAGGACTTTATGTCCGCATAGATGAAAGTACGTCTGTTCAGAGACATTTCGGCCAGTGCCAGATGTAGCAGTCGAGGCCCCAAACAGAAACTTCCCCGTTCGTCCTGCGCCACCGATCCGGTGCTGCGTAGGCTACAAATGTATCGGTAGGCTGGTACTGCGCGACATGTTCAAGTGTGTCGAAATCTCCTGCTGGCGAAGTGCGAAACATTCTTCCACGGCACCGGTGGCGCATGCGTGATCCGAATGCCAAACGCCGCCAAGATCACGCTTTCATTGCAACCTGGTCACGCAAAAGCCAGCTCATTACGACCTTGGGTTTAAGCGTCTTATCCAGCTTCGCCATGAAAAACCCCAAGGGTCGGATTTATCTCCAATTCTTGGGGTTCAGTGCAACGATAGGGGTTTTCTATGTTGCACCGTGGTTTCAGATCAGTACACGAAGCCGGGCATCACTTCGCTCGCAGTGGGAACATCCTTGATCTCGGGGATACGCGCCGAACCAAAGACCACCAGGGGACGCATCTGACCTTTCTTGATGTACGGGGCTGCGACATCGTACGGAACCGGGATCACCTGCACCTTCGCTTTCATCAAACCGTCGATTTCCTCTGCGGTGTCCTTGTACGATAACTTGACCATGCGAACACCGTTACGCTTTTGCAATGTGGTCATCGCGGTCAGGTCGCGCGTACCGTCAGCCGTCGTACCGAAGGTGTAGCAATCCGGATTATCTTTCAGGCGACTAATCAGATCCGCGTAGTCCTTGATGTCGGTTCCGGACACGCCTTTGCCGATTTCAGCGACCAGAACAACACCCGTGGGCGCACCAACCGGGGCTGCCGCTGCCGGCTTAGCCGCAGGTGCAGCAATAGGTGCAGGTGCCGGTTTGGCAGGTGTACTCGCGAGGGCGACGCCCGAGATCAGTGCGCCCGCTGCGAGGACTGCCGAGAGGAAGAGTTTCCGGTTCAGTTTCAAGATCAATTGTCTCCAAGTATTCTAAAGGATGCCTGAAAGGCGGCTAACAATAATGCATTTTGTGATCAACAAAATCGCATCATATCTTGCGTGCGGAATAATGCGGGCCGTACCTCCATCTGAAATTTTTGGATTAGTCGGACCCCCAGTTGGAGATCCACAGTAAATCATGGAAATCGACGGCTCTATTCGCCTGAAATTCGCCGTAAGAGCCTTGGGAATACAGCAGCGGCGTCGTTGCGTCGCCATTAATGGCAGTGCCTTCGACATGCCCAAAAATCACGGCGTGGGTACCAATCTCAATGATGCGTTCGACGCTGCAATCGAAATTGACCATAGTATTGGCCAAAGCCGGAGCCCCCGTCTTAATACGATTCCACGTCCCTGCCTGAAACTTTTCTTGCGGCGAAATGGGTCGCGAGAACCGCTGCGCCAATTCCCGCTCACTGCGCGCCAGAACGTTGACGACGAAGTTGCCAGTGGCCTGCACGTGCGCCAGAGACGAGTTTGCACGATTGATACAGACCAGCAGAATAGGAGGCGCTGCACTAACAGACGTCACAGCGGTTGCGGTCATGCCGGCAAGCGGTCCGTCCGTGTCCGAACCGGTAGTGATCAAACATACGTGCCCGGTCAAACAGCGCATGGCGCGTTTGAATTCGGATTCTTCTATGCTCACCTCACCCTCCAATCAAAAAACCAGACGGAGAAAATGGAGGGGTGGCGTTTTTTCGGGGCGCCACCCATGCTATAGACGCGAGTCTCAGCCGGTTTACTGATCCCAACCGAAGATACTGAGCGTGCTCTCGCCCGCTTCCATTCGCTTCATCTGCTGTGCTTCTGCTGCTTCGCGTGCTTCGGATGCAATGATCACCTCGGCGATTCGCTCACGCGGGATGCACACGACGCCGTCTTCATCACCAACGATCAGGTCACCTGCATTTATAGTGACATCGTCGAATCGAATCGGGGCGTTGATCCAACCTCTGGCGCCGAAATCTTTTCCTGTGCCACGGATACAAAGACCGCGAGCGAAAACGGGAAACCCGATCTCGGACAGCAGTCGCTGATCACGAACACAGCCGTTAATGACGAGACCGGCAAGCCCCCGAACCTTTGCGGCCGTTGACATGATCTCGCCCCAGTACCCGTGTTC
Source organism: Paraburkholderia sp. HC6.4b (assembly GCF_014200875.1). Lineage (NCBI taxonomy): Bacteria > Pseudomonadati > Pseudomonadota > Betaproteobacteria > Burkholderiales > Burkholderiaceae > Paraburkholderia > Paraburkholderia sp. HC6.4b. The sequence continues at coordinate 42,622 of NZ_JACHDC010000017.1, read as the reverse complement.
ATATGCTTCGCTTACGGAGACGACCAGGACATCACCTGGTTGTGCTCCGTAAATCGCACGGTGAAGCCAAAGGTTATCGCCACCGGGCGAATGGACGGTCACAGCTGGGCCGCAAATCTTGAAGCCGGGCGCGACAGGCTTAATTTCATAAGGCAGGACGCCGATCTTTCCGGCAGCCTCGTGAAGCGTTGCTGCCGGCAATTTCGCGGCGGCGTCAAGCAAATTGACGTCCGGTCGCTCGATAGCGAGACGCGTGGTCTCATGACGATTGAAAACCGGGCCCGTCATGCCTCTTCTCCAGTCCGACGCGTTTGCAGTTGATGGTACTTGAACTGTTTGCGAGCCTCGTCTAGCCGCATACCCGTTGCCACAGACCGTCGGATTGCATTTTCCGCGGCATCGATTTCTTCAGCAGCAGCAAGCACGCGTTCTTCGTGTTCCTTCGGAATCGAGATCACGCCGTCCGCGTCACCGCGCAGCAGATCGCCCGGAGCAACGCGCACGTTACCGATATTCACCGGAACGTTGGTGGCTTCGACCTGCACGCGATCCTTGCCCGTGCGCATCCAGTTATCCTTGGAGAAAACCGGGTAACCGAGCGACAGGCACAGGTGTACGTCACGATTTATGCCGTCGATTACGGTACCAGCGATACCACGGCGATGAGCGATCTCGGTCAGGATGTCGCCCCATACCGTTGCGTCTTCGCGACCACCGTTGTCGAGGACGATGACCGAACCCGGCGGAACGTCGTCGATGAAGTCACCCACGGTGCCTGCGGGCGAAGCGGCGGGGCCGTAGAGAATCGTGAATGCCCGACCGGCCATTCGGAACGACGAATCACGCGGCTTGATCTTGTAGCACTGACCGTTCAGGCCCAATCGGTCCAGTGCGTCGCTCAGGGTCGCCGTTTCGAGTTTCGCTGCGCGGGCAACATTCTTGTCTTGTTCGATTTCGGACATGGTTAATCCTTAAGCATAAATTCGTAGTTGCCACCCATGACTTCATGGATCGGCGTGTCCGCCAGTAGTGCCTTCGCCATCAAGGCTTCGCGTGCGACGATCGATTCAGCAGTCTCGACCACCCTGGCGATGTTTGCCTTGCTGATGAAAATCACGGCGCTGCTGTCGGCGATCACGTAGTCGCCGGCTTCCACTGCGGCCCCGAAGACTTCAATGGGGACGTTCACGCCCTTTTCGACGATACGGCCACGAGCGGTGAGCGCCGTGAACTTGTTTGTGAACACCGGCAGGCCCATCTCGCGGGATTCGTCGATATCGCGAACCGGACCGTCAGCGATCACGCCCGCGATACCGCGAACCTTGGCACCCAGCGACAGGATGCCGCCCCACGAACCGGCTTCAATACCGGTGCGCTGCTCGACAACGATCACATCGTCGGAGTTGCCGAGTTCGATCGCGGTGGTGCCCAGATGACGCGGCGGGCCGGGAGGCGGATCACCAACACCGAGTTTCATCGTGATAACGCGACCTGCGATGCGCTTCGTGCCTGAGGCTTGGGCGACGCCGCTCACGACGCCGGACAAGCCGAGTTTATCGAGTGCGTCCGAGACTGCGCAGCAGTCCAGCCGACGAAGGCGGTGGATCAATTCGTCTTTGGTTGCCATATATTTGATGTTTCCTTATTCGGACTGCGGCTTCCAGTACACAAAGCCCATGGCGTTGCCGGTACCGGCTTCGCTGCGATAGCAGGGCACATAGTCGACCACCGTCATGTCGAAGGCGAGTTCATCCATCATGCCGGCGACGGGAATCCAGTTCTTGATTTCCGATGTACCCGCCTGGAAGATTTCTTCGCCCAACGCGAATACCGGCGTGAGGTCGTGGTTCTTCATCGCGTCGAGAATCAGATTGTCGACGCGCTCGTCAATGACGAAGTGCGTCAGACCACCGGAAGCGATGACAGCTACACGTGCGTCCGAATCCCACGATTCGATGGCGCGAGCAATCGATGCACCGAAAGCGTGGCAGCGTGCGACTGTCGGTTGATTCGGCGGATAGAACGTATTGACAAACACCGGCACGGTCGGAACGACCTGGTCTTTCATCAGCTGGCGGAACACGAAGCCGTATGCATGCGGCGTTTCCGTTTCTGACAAGCGGCCAAGAGCGGCCACGTCAAAGTTGTCGGCGATCGCGTTCTTGATAATGTGCTTTGCAAGCTCTGGAACGCCTTCATGCGTGGCAGTTTCCGGCTTGTAACCCGGCATCGAATGGCGCACGCCCGGAGGCATTTGCATCAATTTATCGTGACTGATCATGTTGTTCACGATCGTCGGGCCGTGCATGACGCCGAATGCGGGAATGCAATCAGTGGTGAAAATTTCCATCTGATCGTTGCCGACAATGACAACGACGTCAGCTTTGGCCTCAGCCAGCACCCGCGCCATTTCCTCGATAGCCGCCCGGCACTGGGCATGGCGCTCCTTCCACTTCTCCGGCGTGATCTGATCCGCGAGGTTCTCGCTACGGCGATATTCAACGAGTTCATCGAAGGCCCATTCGCGGCCTTCGAAATCATGCTTGCTCAGTCGATCATCAGGTACGCGAGCGCCCCAGGTCTCCGGTGGAGTGATGAGCATGGGGCCATGCGAAGTTCCCATTCCCAATACGATTTTTGCCATGATTTCGAGTCCTGTGGGCGTCGGGATTATTCGTAATCCGCGAGGTTGAGCTTAAAGAAGTCGCGAGCGTTCCCGAAGAAGATTGCATCCTTCTCTGCTTTCGACAGCCAGTCGAAGCTTTCGATATACGGCTTGATGTCGTCGAAAGTGCGGCCGGTGTCCGGGTTGATAGCCGAACCCACGCCCGGGCACTCAGCGCCGAACATGCAGCGGTCAGCGCCAACCGTCTTGATCAGTAGACGCAGCGATTCTTCGGAGTAGAGCACGGTGTCGTAGTACAGATTTCGCATGCCCTCGAGGAAGTTGCGGCCGGCACGCGAGGCGCCCGACTGGAAACGGCCGATCTGGTAGGGGATCGAACCGCCGCCGTGCGACACCATGATCTTCAGATTCGGAAAGTCCTTGAAGACGTTCGAATTGACGAGGTTGAACACCGCGATCGTTTCTTCGTTAATGAAGTGAACGGTGTACGGCGAACGAGCCGACTGCGAGCCAGTAGCGTGGATGTGCGCCGGTACGTCGAGTTCGCACAGTTTCTCGTACAGCGGGTACCAGTAACGATCACCGAGACCGGGGGCTTCGACGCCGCTGTTTTCGAATGGGTCGGGATTCAGCAGTACGCCCTTGAAGCCCAGTTCCTTGACGCAGCGCTCCAGTTCCGGCAGCACGACCTCGATCGGGTCGCCCGACACTTGCGGCAGGCCGCCGACTCCGATGAAACGCTTCGGCAGCAGCTTGACAGTGCGCGAGATGATGTTGTTGGTTTCTTCCGTGAACCAGTGCACGAGCTTGCCCGGCTTCTGGCTGTGCATCATCTGGAACGGACGCGGCGACATCAGCTGGACGTTCGTGCCGACGCGGTCGAGCATGTCGAGGTGGCCAACCGGCGCCATTTCCTTCTTGTTGGCGTAGTGCAGGATTTCCTCGTCGGTCACCTCCGGCATCTTGCGACCGTGTTCGCCCCGATGCGACAGAATGTGTGCCTTGTAGACCCACAATTCTGCGGGTGCGCTGACGTGACCGTGGCAATCAATAATCACTTACGTGTCTCCTTGATTAACGTGATGGTGGGTGCCCGTAGGCACACGGGTGTTTGTTACAGATCGAGGACGAGACGATCGCCCTTGCAGCCAGAACAGCAGATAATCATCGTCTTGTTCGAAGCCTTTTCGGGCTCCGACAGAATGGCGTCGCGGTGATCCGGCTCACCTTCCAGCACGCGGACTTCACATGCACCGCATACGCCTTCTTCGCACGAGTATGAGATCGGTACACCGGCTTCGCGCACGACGTTGAGAATCGTCTTGCCTTGAGGGACGGTGAGCGTCTTGCCGCTCTTACGCAGTTCAACGACGTAGTTGCCATCGAGTGCGGCTTCGTGTTTGGCACTGAAGTACTCGACGTGGACTTGTTCAGGGGGCAAAGTCGAGCAAGCCTTTTCGAATGCTTCGAGCATCGGGCCGGGGCCGCAGCAATAGAAATGGGCCGACGCCGGCTCCCGCTTCACCACGTCTTCGATATTCAGAAACGTGCCGACTTCTGCGTCGACGTGAACGAGCGAACCTTCGAACGTCTTCAATTCTTCAGCGTAGGCGACGTCAACCCGGTCTCGGCACGAATAATAGATACGCGGCGACTTTCCGATTTCCTTCAGGCGACGCGCCATACACAGAATAGGCGTGATCCCGATACCACCGGCAACCAGAATCGTGTGCTTAGCGTCTTCGTCGAGGGGGAAGTTGTTGCGCGGGGTTTCGACCTGCACGAGGTCGCCGACACGCATCGTTTCGTGGATGTAGCGGGAGCCACCACGCGACCGCGGGTCGAGTTTGACGCCAATCACGTACGAACGCTGCGTCAGGCTATTGCTGGACTCAAGGAGGGAGTACTGACGCGTCAATCCGTTCGGCAGGATCAGTGCGACGTGCGAACCCGCGTCAGCGGCGGGCAGACGCTCGCCCTCGGGGTCTTCAAAGGTCAGAGCCAGCGTGTTGCGCGCTAAATATTGACTCGCCGTCAAGCGCAGAGTCATCACTTCATTAAGTTCAGTCATCTCACCTCCAAAATCATAGAACGCGCGGAACCCTGCGAATGGGGGGCAGGCATCACACATCACGCTTCCTCAGTCACCAATCATTGAAAGTTTCTTGCCAACCGTTTGACGCGTAATTCTTTTTTGCATATTATTTCGTCTGAGCGGGAAAAAGTCAAAGACAGGCGACATCACATGGGGTATTCCCTAGGGAGGAGAAATGATTGCAGTTTTGACCACCAACGGTGGAACCGTTACGCACGGTGATGGCGCGGCAACGACGCTACTGGTTGCTACGATTCGCGGCATGCTCGTATTCGAGCGTGAAGACGCCAGTGCCCCGTGGGATCTCACGCGCACGACGCTGGAAGATCGCCACGTGAGCGCGTTGCTCTATGTTCCGGGTGCGGGCCTGTTGTTCGCGGGCGCACACGGCCAAGGCAGTCTCGTGGTCTCGAAGGACTTGGGCCTGACGTGGGAACCAGCCAACAATGGCCTGAAGAGCACGCATATTTATACGATGGCGCAGCAGGAGCGCGACGGGAAGACCGTCCTGTTCCTGGGCACTGAGCCGTCCGCGCTTTATCGCAGCGACGATCTGGGTGCTTCGTGGGTCGAAATTCCCGAAATGATGACGGTGCCGGACCAGGACAGGTGGACGTTCCCGCCGCCCCCGCATATCGCACACGTCAAGAATATTTCGTTTCACCCGGCCGAACCCGAAACGCTTTATGTCTGTATTGAACAGGGCGCGCTTCTCAAGACTACCGACGACGGCAAGACGTGGAACGAGCCGCGGTCGTACGAATCGGAAAACGACAAGTTCTACCACGACAACCACCGCGTGGTGATCCGCCCGTCGAATCCGAAACAGATCTTCATGTGCGGCGGCGAAGGCCTGCACTACAGCGCAGACGCTGGCGAGACCTGGGTTCACCTGATGACGCGTCAAGACCTTATCGGTTATCCCGACGCCATGTTTATCGACCCGCGCAACGAGAACGTTTTGTATCTCGGTGGACCGGGTAACGCACCGCGCGATTGGGGCGCCCGTAAGTCGGCGAACGCAACTGTTCTCAAGAGCACCGATGGTGGTGTTACCTGGAAACATATGCGTGACGGTCTGCCCGAGGAAATTATCGGCAACATCGAGGGTATGGGTATGTACCGGTGGGATGACAAGATCATGCTCATCGCCGGTACGGCAACGGGCGAAATCTATGCGACGGAAAACGACGGCGAAAGCTGGTACGTCGTCTCCGAAGACGTTCCGCCGATCTCGAAGGGCGGTCACTATCGCTGGTTCCTCGACGCCAAGGAACGTATGACCGTCGAAGATCGTTATGGTCGCAACGAACACTGAGCGATATCTAAGCAAAAACCATTCTGCACGCCGGCCACGTTCCGGCGCACCAAGTCCTCCCAGGAGAATGTCTTGAGCCGTATTAACAGCCGCGAGGAAGCCCTCGATATTGCCCGTGGTTTGCATGACGCGATTCGTTCACGCGTCAAACAGACCGAAAGCGACCGCGTGGTGCCCAAAGAAACGATCGATGCACTGCGCGAAACGGGTCTTTTCAACATCATCACACCGAAGACGTTTGGCGGTTCCGAACTAGGTTTCACTACGCTCGTCGAAGTTACGGCAGAAATCGCATCGGCCTGTGGCTCGACGGGTTGGGTTTTCGGCGTTCTGGCGGGTCATAGCTGGATGTTGAATCTGTTCCCGTTGCAAGCACAGCAAGACGTGCTTGGCAAAGGCCACGTATTGACGGCAACCGTGTTCCGCTTGGGCGGCACGATTACCGAAGTCGACGGCGGCTACAAACTCGTGAACGGCGACGGTCGCTTCTGTTCGGGTATCGACCACGTGCAATGGGTCATCATCGGAAACGCCGTGCAGCGTTCCGATGGGCCGCCTGAACCGCGCTTTTTCGTGATCCCGCGTTCGGATATCGAAATTGTCGATGACTGGCACACGGCTGGCCTGCGTGGCACCGGTAGCCGCACGATCAAGGTCGCGGAAGCGTTCATCCCGAAACATCGTTCGGTGTCGGTCAAAGACATGATGACGGGCAACGTCGAAGGCGCTGACGCAATGCGTGCCCCGATCTACCGGATGCCTTTCCAGAACGTCACGCCGTTCTCGCTCATCGGCGCGCCGCTGGGCATGGCACGCGCAGCACTCCGTTCGTTCGCTGAGGGTTTGGCGCCGCGTCTTCAGGCAATGCCGGCCGCTCAAATGGCGGAACAGTCGGCTACGATCGAACGCCTGGCACACGCGACGGCAGATCTCGACGCGGCCTACGCATTGATTCTCGAAGACACGCGCCGCGTCGATACGGCAGAAAGTGCAGAGTCACTGACGGCGCTCGAATGGTCACGTATACCGCGCGACTGGGCGTATTCCGCTCAAACCGCTCGTCGCGCCGCCAACAGTGTCTTCGAAGCTGCCGGCGGCACCAGCATTTACAACGCTTCGGAGCTCCAACGTATCTGGCGCGACGTCAATTCCGCCGCCCAGCACTTTGCTTTCACGTGGGATTCGGCGCTGACGGCATTTGGTCGCCATGCGCTCGGCCTCCCACCTTCGCAGTTCGGTCCAGGTCCCAAGAAATAAGGATGAGCCATGAACGTGGATGATATTCACTCGATCGAAGATTACTCACCGCAAACGCTGCGTGAACTGATCGGGCGCGTGGAGAAGTCGAGTACGTTCGAGCACATGATTTACCGCGAATCCGAGCTCGATGAAGTCTGGCGGCTGCTCGATAACGATATCGTCGCTGCTGCACGGCAGGGCTCGAATGTGCGGGAAGTGCAGAACCTTGCTGCTCTGCGCAACCTGATTGTCGAAGCGCACGATTTCATTGGCAACGACAGCAACACCGTAGACGCGCGTGATCGATTGCTGAAGGCCGTCGAACTCGTTTAACGCTAGTGGGAGCGCATTTATCTCCCGCGCATATTCACAGATAAACAAAATCTAGGAGCAAACCATGCTTTCCCGCGAAGATAACGACGTTCTGACCCAGGTTGGTAAAGGCACGCCGAACGGCGACATGATCCGCCAATTCTGGATTCCGATGATGCTGGCGTCCGAAATCAGCGAGCCGGGCGGCAAGCCCGTGCGGGTGCGTCTGTTGGGCGAAGACCTTGTGGCGTTCCGCGATAGCGACGGCAAGGTTGGCCTGCTCGAAGAACAGTGCCCGCACCGTCGTGCGTCGCTCGCGCTGGGCGACAACTCGGACGGCGGCCTGCGTTGTCTGTATCACGGTTGGAAGTTCGCCGTCGATGGTCGGTGCATGGACACTCCGACGGAGCCGGAAGATTCGAAGCTGTGCTCGCGTATCAAGGCAGTGGCGTATCCGACTCGAGAAGTCGCTGGCGTGATCTGGACGTACATGGGCGATCCCGCGAAGGTTCCCCAATTCCCCGACTTCGATTTCCTATCGTACCCGGCGGAAAAGGTTGTTGCGTTCAAGGTACTCGAAGACTGCAACTACGCCCAAGCCGTCGAGGGCACGATCGACTCCGCACACGCAGGCGTCCTGCACCGTGAACAACCGTGGGCAGCGCCGGCCAAGTACGAACACGAACGCGATCTGCGTCCGAAGATCGAAGTCGAGTACACGCACTACGGCCTGCGCTATGCAGGCGTGCGCAATTTCCGTGAAGAAGGCAAGTTGCACGCCCGCGTCACGCAAGTGATCCTGCCGTTTTTCACGCTGATTCCGCCCGATGGATTCGGCGTGCGCAAGAACCGTCGCATGGCAAATGCATTTGTTCCGCGCGATGACGAATCGACGTGGCATATCCAGTGGTTCTTCGACGAAACGCAGCCTGTCGATATCGAATATCGTATTCAGGAAGGCGGTCACTGGCTCGATGAAAACTTCCGCAAGGAGCTCAACATCGACAACTGGTACAAGCAGGATCGCGAGGCCATGAAGACGACGTCGATGTCGGGCATCAAGGGCATCCTGACGCAGGACCACGCAGTCAGTGAAACTCAGGGCCGCATCCTCGACCGCACGAAGGAACACCTCGGCACATCGGATGTCGCGGTCGTTGCATGGCGTCGTCAGATGATCCGTGCGGCTCGTGCTTACTCGGAAAGCGGCGAATTGCCGAGCGTGTTGACGACCACGATTCCGTGGAATGAGATTCACGCTTCGACGGTGATTTTCCCGAACGACCGTACGTGGAAAGAAGAAGTACCCCTCAATCCGGAAGTCGCTCTGAAGGCCTGAGGTCCACATGATCGTCGATAGTCACGCGCATGTTTCGCCTCATTGGTATGAGCCTGTCGAGACGTTGATCGACCAAATGAATGAGTATGGCGTTGATATGGCCATTCTCACTCAGATGATCGGACAGACGGATAACCGATATCAGCAAGACTGCGTCAAGCGATATCCGGGCCGTCTGTCGAGCGTGGCTTGGGTTGATGTCGAAGCCCCGGACGTTGCAATGACGATCGAAAACCTCGCAGCCGGTGGCGTGTCGGGTATTCGGCTTCGCCCCTCCTCGTGTCTTCCGGATGGTCGTCTTCCGGAAGCATGGCGTGCAGTCCAGGAAACTGGATTACCCGTCAGTTGCGTGGGGTCGGCGGAAGCATTCAACGCGCCGGGGTTTATCGAACTGGTTGCGAGGTTGGCAGGGACGACCATCGTCCTCGAACATCTGGGTGGCACCAGCATGCCCGTCACGACAGATGAGCAGTTAGCTATTCGTCGCCAGGTGTTCAAGCTCGCCGCCTTTCCGAATGTCATGCTCAAGGTTCCGGGGCTCGGCGAATTGATGCCTCGCGACCCGAAAACGTGGCATCTGGGCCGTCCCTTCGGGGACGCGGCGTCGCCGCTTGTCCACGAGGCGGTAGCCGCATTCGGCGCGAATCGCCTGATGTGGGGTTCCGATTTCCCAGTCGTGAGTTCTCGCGAGGGCTACGGGAATGCATTGGATCTCACCCGTATTGCACTCAATGGATTACCTGATGAGGATCTCAACGCGATCTTCGGTGGTAACGCACTTCGCGTATTTGGGAAACTCTGAGATCGAAAACGAGCAGGAGACAAACACATGACGAAGAAGGTACTGGCAGCAGTTAAGACGGATGTCGAAACCACGGAAATTCGTGAATTCGATTATCCGACTGTCAAGCCTGAAACCGGAATTCTGCACATCGAAGCGAGTGGCGTAGGTGGCAGCGATCCCGAGCTCTACCGCAAGGCCGGCCACGTTCCGGTCATCATGGGCCACGAAAACGTCGGGACCATCGAAGAAGTCGGTGAAGTCGCGGCCAAGCGTTGGGGCGTGAAGCCCGGCGATCGCGTTGCTCTGCACGAATATCTCCCGTGCTGGCACTGCGAATGGTGCATGAAGGGAGATTTCCGTCTGTGTATGGACGTCGATTTCTTCAATGTGAAGGATCGCCTGAATACCGATCGGTTCGGCATGTCCACCGCCAACAAGGCACCGCATTTGTGGGGTGGCTACGCACAGTATATGCATCTGCCGCTCAACACGGTGTTGCATAAAATTCCGCAAAACATGCCGGCAACGCACGCAACACTGGCAGTGCCGTTCGGTAACGGCGTGCAGTGGGCGTGTCTCGACGGCGGCGCAGGTCCCGGTAAGGTCGTACTCGTCTGGGGACCGGGCCAGCAGGGCTTGGGCTGCGTGCTGGCGGCAAAGGCCGCAGGCTCATATACGGTGATTCTGGCCGGCATGACGCGCGATCAAAGTCGTCTCGATCTGTCGCTGCGCCTGGGCGCCGACTATGCAGTCAACGTCGAAACGCAAGAGCTCGAAGCCGAAGTGATGCGTATCACCAAGGGTCGGGGCGTGGACGTCGTGGTTGATACGACCGGCGACCCCAAGGGCGAGATCGTCAAGCAGTCGATCGCACTGGCGGCAAAAGGCGCCTATCTGAGCCTGAACGGCCTGGAGCAGCACGTACCGATCGGCGAGATCAAGAAGCGCTATCTGACGGTTCGTGCACCGCGTGGCCGTAGCTACGCAGCGGTCGAATTGGCACTGCGCTATGTAGGCTCAGGCCGCTATCCGATCGATGAAGTGTGCTCGCACACGTTCGGCCTGTCGCAGGTGCACGACGCAATTCTGGCCACCGCAGGTCGGGGCATTCAAGGTGCGATCCACGTGTGCGTGGACCCGTGGAAATAATGCCGCAGATCATTGGTTAAATTGAATTTAATAGAGGTAACGTCATGATTGACAGCCACGCACACCTTATTTCGACCGACCGCGAGAAATATCCGCCGTCGCCGCTGAGCGGCGTTCTGGAAGAAAACGCATTCGACAATCCGGTAACGGCTGAGCGCTTGATCGACTTGCTCGGCACATTCGGTATCGATAAGGCGCTCGCGGTCCAACGCGCGCACCTCTACGGCTTCCACAACGACTACGTCGTGGATTCCGCACAGAAATATCCGGACCGTCTGCGTTCGCTGTGCATGCTCGACGCACTGGCACCGAACGTCGAAGAAACGGTGAAATACTGGGTCGGCGAGCGCGGCTCGGTCGGCATCCGTCTGACGGAACCGAAGAAAGGTGCAGACAGCAGTTGGTTCGCTTCGACGCAAGCGCGTCGTGCATGGGCAGCAGTGACGGATCTCGGCGGCAGCGTGCGTCTGCACTTCTACCGCTGGAATCGTTTGGCAGCACTCGAAGCGCTTCAAGACGTGGTGACGGAGTTCCCTGATACGCCGGTTATTCTTGACCACTTTTCAAATATTGTCGGCGAGGGCCCGGGACCGGATTACGGCGTGGATGAAGCACTGCTGAAATTCGTCGACAGTCCGAACGTCTTCTTGCTTTATTCCATGATCAACCTCGGCAAGTTGAAAGCGCTCGAGCTGCCGTCCGCGCCGGTTGTCGAGCGTGTGGTGCGCTCGTTCGGTGCCGATCGTGTGATGTGGGGTTCCGACATCGCTCAATCGAAGGGCGACTACAAGGACATGGTCCAGCTGGCGAAGGACTCCGTCTCCACCCTGTCGGCTGAAGATCAGCGCAAGGTGCTGCATACGACGGCTGAGCGCGTCTACTTCAGCTAATGAAGTTGCAAACATAAACGGCGTTCTGACTGGAACGCCGTTTACGCGCATTTCAGGGTTATCCCGAGTCATGTCGCGCGAAGCAACGCGATAAGATGCCATGAATACTGAATTGAATACTATTTAGGATGCCAGTCCGGTTGAGTCACAGAGGTCGCATGCGCAAACTGGCAGGTCTATTGTGTCGCACCTTGTTCCGATTTATCCGTTCTCGATTCCTTTCTCAGGAGACTGACAATGAAATTCCTCCGGAACTGCTGGTATATGGTTGGATGGTCGAGCGAGTTTTCGGCTACTGATATCGTCCCGTTCACGGTGATGAACGAGGCACTGGCGCTCTACCGCAAGGAAGACGGCACGCTCGTAGCACTCGAAGATCTGTGTCCGCACCGCCTGGTTCCGCTGTCGGTCGGCCGTAAGGAGGGTGATGAACTGCGCTGTATGTACCATGGTCTGAAATTCTCCGCCGACGGACGCTGCACCGAAATCCCGGGCACCGATCGTATCTCGTCGAAGGTCTGCGTTCGTAGCTACCCGATCGAAGAAAAACATGGTGCTGCATGGGTTTGGATGGGTGACGCTGCAAAGGCTGATCCCGCGCTGATTCCGCCGATCGAAGGTCCGGACAGCGCTGTCTTCGCGATGAAATGCTCGAAGAAGGTATGGAAGGGGAACGCGGAAATTGTCGCTGACAACTTGCTCGACCTTTCGCACGCACCGTATGTTCACGAAGCGACGTTCGGTGCCAACAACAAAGTGTCGCTCAAGATTCAGAAAGATGGTGAAGCAAAGCGCGGCATCGATACGGTCGAGCGTGGCGTCGTTGCTGACCGCTGGCACCTGGGACGTCAGTCGAATCCATACTTCGGTGAAATCCCTTCCGACGACAACGTCGTCAGCACGTTCCTCGTGCCGGGCGTCTTCATCCTCAAGATCCATTCGTACGCCCCGGGCGTTCAGGATCGTCTCGTCGATGGCAGGCCCACAGAAGAGCCGATCTTCCGCCGTTGCACATGCCAGATGATCACGCCGATCAACGATACGGAATCGATGTTCTTCTACAACTTCGGTCCTGATCACGAGCATGCCGATCTGGCAGATCACGCTTTCGCGATCGCCGAAGCCGCATTCGCTGAAGACAAGGCAATCATCGAGACGCAGCAGGCAACGATCTCGAAAACGCCGGGGCGCAAGATGATCATGTTGGTGATGGATCAACCGGTGCTGCGTTACAACGAAATCTACAACGGTCTTCGCTCGGCGGAAGAGGCTGAGCGAGCCGCTGCTGCCCCCGCAGCCTAGGTAGATCGAACCGCGCTGGTATGTTTTCTGAGACACGAGGAATAACGAAAATGGAATTGAATTGGACCGAGCCCCGATGGGATGACCAGGCCGATATGGTTGTTGTCGGCTACGGCGGCGCCGGCGCGGTGTTTGCGCTTGAAGCTGCTGAGCAGGGCGCCGACGTGCTCATTCTCGAAAAGGGTGCGCAGGGCGGCGGCAACTCGGTCTGCGTCGCGGGCGGTCTGATCATGACCTCTGTCGACGAAGAAGAGTCGTTCAAATATCTGAATTGGCTGTGTGGAGGCCAAACTGATGAAAGCGTTCTTCGCCATTTCGTGTCGAGCCTCAAGAACATACCCGCCTGGCAGCACAAACTCGAATTGCCGCTCAAGGACAACCCGCAGCCGTTCTCGGCACCGGGATTTTTTCCCGAATTCCCGGGGGCTCCCGGCGGGGAAAGCATCAAAGGTATGAGCGTCGTCGCCGCACCGGGCGGAGCTGGCCTCTGGAATGCGATCTCCGCACAAGCGGAGAAGGCGGGTGGCCGCGTCCAGTGCAACACTCGCGTCACCAGGTTGGTTCAGCACCCGGCCACGAAACGGATTCTCGGTGTTGAAGCCGAACATGACGGCAAGACGATCGCGGTGCGTGCTCGCAAGGCAGTCGTGTTGGCCAGTGGCGGCTTCGAGGCGAACGACGCCATGTGCAAACAATTCCTGACTGCTTGCCCGATCTACTTCCTTGGTAGCCCGAATCTGACCGGCGACGGCATTCGAATGGCGCAGGAGGTTGGCGCGCAACTCTGGCACATGAACGCCGTAGCGGGCCCCCTGAACATGGGCATCAAGACGAAGGAAGGCTACGTCTATGTGACTTACGACCTGAACAAGGTCGCGGGCTTCGGCTATAAAAGCGGCGCCTTCAAGGACGGCGGCAGTCTGTTGTGGGTCAACCGCCAGGCGAAGCGCTTCCATAACGAAACGGTGGACACGTCGGTTGTCCAACATGGATTGGCCAATCGCGATACCTGGTTGGCAACGACGCCGGGCACCCCGGAATTCACGAACGTGCCGGCATTCCACATTTTCGATGAAAAGGTGCGTGCGGGCGGTGCGGCAATGACGACGCTGAATTCGCGTGTGCCGCCATGGTCGCAAGACAACCTCAAGGAAATCGAAGAAGGCCTCGTCATCAAGGCCGATACGCTTGAAGAACTGGCGTTGAAGTGCCAGTGGCCGGAGATCCAGGGTGTGTGCAAGGCCGGCCGCCTCGATCCGGCCGCACTTCGCGAGACGGTTGAGCGTTACAACGATCAGTGCCGCAACAACCTTGATCGCGATTGCGGGCGCGAAACGTTCCTCGTGCCGCTCAACGATGAAGGCCCGTACTACGCGATCGGGCCAATGCTCCCGACCTATTTGAACACGCACGGCGGTCCGAAACACGACGCAGGTCAGCGTGTTCTCGATCATCAGAACAAGCCGATTTCCGGTCTTTATGCAATCGGAGAATGCGGATCGCTATGGGGACCGTATTACAACTCGATGGGCGATATCGCCGAGTTCATCGTATCTGGCGTGACGGCGGCAAAGACCGCACTCGCCGATAGTGGGCGGGAGAAGGGCGCTAAATAGTTGTACGGATAATTAGCAAGGAGACACCGTAGTGAGTGAGATCGCAGATGTACAAACGAAGTTGGCCCCCGCCGACAACGTGGAAGATTCAAAGACGACCAAAGGTGCATGGTGGATGCTTATCGTTTTGACGTCCACCTACGTCATCTCGTTTATCGATCGGGGCGCGCTTGCTCTCGTTGTCGGACCGATTAAGGAAGACCTCGGAATTTCCGATCTTCAGGTCAGTTTGTTGCTTGGCCTTTCCTTTATGTTGCTGTATAGCATGCTCAGTATTCCGATGGGCATTCTGGTCGACAAATACCAACGGAAGACGCTCCTCGGCGGCGCGATCATGGCATGGTCGGTGGTTCAGATGCTTTGTGGTCTGAGTACGACCTATCTCCAGTTGTTCTTCACACGTGTTGGTCTCGGTGTTGGTGAATCGGCGCTAGCACCCGGATCGCAGTCGATGATTCGTGACGCATTTCCGCCGCATCGTCGCAGTATTGCTTTCGGTATCTACAATATCGGTCCGATGTTGGGTACTGGTTTGTCCATGGCTCTCGGTGCCGTCCTGTTGAAGGCAGCTTCTGCAGGCGCATTCGATACACTACCTGTCGTCGGCGGCATGAAGCCCTGGCACTTTGTACTGCTGGTGCCGGGCATCATTGGGGTTCCGTTCGCGATTCTGCTTTGGCTGCTGCGTGAGCCGCCCCGTCGTTTCCAGACCGATATTTCCGATGTGACGTACAAGCAGACCATGTGCTTCGTCTGGAAGAATCGTGGCGTGTATGTTCAACTCTGGGCTGCGATTTGCCTATACGGTATTGCCATTGGTTCCCAGATGGCATGGCTTCCGGAAATCATCGCTCGCACGCTACATGTTGCCCGTCCGGAAATCGGTAAGGCGATAGGCGGCGTTGCACTGCTCGCTTCCCCACTCGGTCTCCTGATTTGCGGCGGAATCGCGGACCGGTTGCGCAAGCGCGGCATGGTCGATGCGCCTGTTCGGGTAGCGGCAGTCACAACGGCAATCGCCGCAGTCGTTACGGCATGCTTCCCGCTCGTCCATACGATGAGCGCGGGTATCGTCCTCTACTTCGTCCAAATGTTCATGTTTGCGATGTTCGCGGTGGCAGGCGGTGCAACGAATGCCGAGTTCACGCCGGGTAACATGATGGGCAAGATCACCGCCCTCTATTACTTGATCACGAATCTCGTCGGGTTGGCACTCGGCCCTACCGTGGTGGCGCTCGTTGCTAAATTCTTCGACGGTGCGAATGCACTTGGCGCCTCGTTCGTCATCTGCTACGTGGTCTCCGTGGCATTGGCAGTGATTCTGCTGATCCGTGTCAGCGGTGCATTGCGTCGGCCAGTTGTGCAATAACTCGTCGTCGCGTCGGGGCGTCATTTCTGACGTCCCTTCCCACGAATATCTATAGGTTTAAATCAAGTGAAGATAACCCGCGTTGAGTGCATTCCGATTTCGATGCCGCTGAAGAAGCCGATTAAGCTTCCGAATGTCACAATCACATGCCTGAATACGCTTTTCTTGGCTATTACAGCCGACAACGGTCTCGTCGGCTATGCGGAGTCGGGGGACACTTCATCGTGGTATCGCGGTGAAAGCCAAGCGTCGATGACGGCGATGATTTCCGATATTTTCGCGCCACGAATTTTGCTTGGTGAAGATGCGAGCAATATCGAAAAGATCGTCGGCATGATGGATCAACTCGCACGCGACAACAATCAGGCGAAGGCGTTGGTCGACTGTGCTCTGCATGATCTGAAGGGCAAATCTTTGGGCGTGCCAGTCTACAGCCTGTTGGGTGGCCGCACTCGCGAGAAGATTCCGCTCGGTTGGGTATTGTCGGCGGGTGAGCCCGGAAAGGTGGCCGAGCTCGCGATCCAGGTCCGCGAAAATGGCTTCTCGGCGTTCAAGCTCAAAGTCGGCCGTCATACGTTCAATAACGACGTGGCTACGGTCCGCGAAGTGCGAGCCGCGCTCGGTCCGGATGCCAAGATCATCCTGGACGCGAATGGCTCATGGAACTACGAGCAGGCGTTGGCGACGATGAAGCGCCTCGATCAATACAACCTCTCATTCATGGAGCAGCCACTGGCGCATCAATACCGCGACAGCCTGTCGAAACTGCGCGAGCGTATCACCACACCGATATACGCAGACGAGGGAGCGCAAGAGTTGGGCGATCTCCGCGAAATCGCCGAACGCCGTTCGGCCGATGGCGTCGTTCTCAAGATTCAGAAGGTCGGCGGGCTGGTCAAGGCACAGCGATTCCTGGCCGCATGTCGCATGTACGACATTCCTGTCTTTTGCAGCACGCTGATCGGATCGGGTGTCGAATCCGGGCCGAGCACGCATCTCATGGTCGCAAACGAGTGGGCATGCCAGTTCATGAGCGAAAGCATGGGCCCTCTCGCGATCCACGCAGCATGGAACAGTGGTGAGATCCCCATCGATCAGGACTTGGCTATCGGCGGCCAGCGCTTTAGCGGCGGCTTTGCGTATCCGAGTGAAGGCGTCGGATTCGGATTTGCATTGAATCAAGAATTACTGGCCAAGATTCATACGCCGGGACAGCAGCATCGAGTTGTCGAAGCGTAATAGCGGAACACAAGGCGGCGGGCTCGATTCCGGCGCGTTGCATAACCATAATCCAATATAGGAGATATTCGATGCACGGACTTAATTCGCCACCGTGGAAATATGCTGTACTTTGGCTCCGGGTTTATTTCGGCGCCGATCTTTTGTGGTCGGGTTTCCGCTATCTTTCGACAGGCTGGGTTCCGTTTATTCCAGGCATCGGAGGCCAATACGTGCAGGCGCTCGATGCCATTCACATGTTTTATGCCGTTAAAGCAGTGGAAATGCTGGCCGGCATCCTGTTGCTGACGAACCGATACGTGTTGCTCGGCGCAATTCTCGAGTTCCCGACATCTATCTCGATTTTCTGGATTAATACCTTTATCGTTGCGACTCCACGTCAATTGTTCTCGGGTCCGAATCAACTACTAATGAATGGCCTCATTCTGGTGGCGTATGGCGGCTATATGGCAAGTGTGTTTAAGCCAAACAAGCCGCTCGCGCTATGGGAGGGCTTCAAGGTCGACGTCTGGAAAGAGCATTTGAGGCTGAGTAAAGGCGCCGAATCGACGTCCGCTATTAAGAAATCAAGCGATTTCGCATAAGGGAGATCGAAGATGAAAAGTAACCGGAATCTTTATATTGGCCTTGCATGCTGCGTCATCATGACGTGCTGGGTATTATTCGGATCCACAGGACTGGGCTATACAGAATATCGAGAATTGCGCGCACGCGATATGTTTGGCCTGGCAATTCCATGGATCTGCGTCATCACCGTTTTAATTCGGGATCGACGCAAAGGCATCATTTAACGGGCTCTCAGGCAGTGGTCTGGACCACCGCCTTTGGGGTATGCCTGCCGCAGGCATATTTCGTCGCTGTACTGCACTAACTTTTTGGAAATATTTCCTTATGCAAAGCGCTAATTCTTCCCCGTGGAAGTACGTCATTACGTGGCTTCGGCTGTATTTCGGCGCACACCTTTTCTTCTCAGGCATTCGATTCGTGATCGACGGGTACGTACCGATGGTTCCTGGTCTTGCTGGTCAGTATTTGGCCGGTGCCGATGCAATCGGTATGTATCATTGGGTCAAGTATATGGAGGCGATTTACGGCTTCCTGCTTCTGACGAACCGTTTTGTCTTACTGACGCTGATTCTCGAAATGCCGACGACGGTTACGATTTTCTGGCTGAATACGTTCATTTCCGCAACGCCGCGTCAATTGTTTTCGGGCCCGCAAGAACTGCTGATGAACGGTTTGCTGCTGCTTGCGTATAGCGGTTATATGGCTGCATGCTTCCGCCCGACTCTGAACCCTATGTGGCTGTGGGACGGTTGGAATGGTTTCAACCTGAAGGGTAAAGGTGGTCTATTGCAAACCGACCCAACTTTGGTCGGTGTGTCTGTCGAAGAAAAAGTATCGGCTTAAGGAGCACTCGCATGAAAAAAAATACCTGGATCGCAATCGCCATCTGTATCGCGCTGACGCTGCTGGCCATCGACGGATCAACGGGTTGGGGTTGGGCGGACTACCGTCCGCTGCGTAACTTCGATTACTTCGGTCTCGGCATCTCCTGGCTGCTTTTTATCGGCGTGCTCATCCGCGACAAGATCAAAGGTGAAGCCTGAGCCTCGGTTGTGGATCTATAAAAGAGCCCGGAGACGACTCTCCGGGCTTTTCTATTTGAAATGTATCGCTAAAAGGTGCTGTTGAGAGTTCGAAAGTGGATGCGCTGAAGCTCGCAGAATACGAAGCTGCTGAGCCAGCAGAAGATGCGTTCGACCATTTAGCGGCTCCGCAACAGAGCGAAAGTTTTTTCGCGACCGGTAGCCTGACGACTAACGCTGGATGCCTTGCCCGACTCGGCCTGGCAGGCTCTTCGCCGGTGAGCTGTCACCGGCGAGCGCCACCGGACAGTCTGACCGGCGGCTTTCTGAACTCGACGCGCCAGTTGGCCAACTGGCACGTCTGCGGCTCGTTGGCTGCCGTCACATGCACGGGGGGCAACAGCGCCAAAGTGTCCATCGCCATATGGACCTTGAGAAGATACGTGCGTCAAATTCGTGTAGAACTATAGAGGAATAGAAACGCGAGGAGCGCGGCGAGCGGTACCACCTCGCATTTCCTACGAAATTAATCTACCAGCGCCTCGTATGTACGATACTTGCGCAGCCCACATTCACGGCCAATGCCACCACGGACTTGGCCAGCGCCGACCTCCCCATATGTCGGCTTCAGGCTCACATCAAGTTCACGAGAATTCGGCACCGAGAGCCAGAGGCGGAACAGATGGCGCTTCCTCGCTTCGTCGGTGTAATCCTCAAACGCCGTACGTCCATGGACACAGACATGGTTATTGACGAACTGCATGTCACCGGCCTCGAACATCATGGACACTGCAAACTCTTCGCTTTCGGCAAGTTGGGTGACCAGGTCGATGGCCTCGCGTTGCTTATCCGTCAGATGGGGAACGCCTTCCAACCCTTGGGCGAGATTGATCTTCACGGGAAGCCACAAGCACGAGAGCTTGTTGGCTACTCGCGAAAACAACGGCTGCTGGAAGTAGGGCGGATGACCTGCACTAAACGGAGCTGGGATTGTAGTTTTCCAGCAGAACGGCTGGTAGAGCACCTCCAACAGATCTGGTCGGGTCCGCGCGATTTCGTTATGTATTGCGACGGTACTGGCAATTCGTGACAGTCCGCCAGACTTCGCCGGACGCACGACAAACAGACCGACTACGTCGCAGGTATCGACATGGAATCCACCGGCGGCGTTGGTATTGTAAAGTCGACCATCGCTTGTACCAAAATCACGGACATCGCCGAGAAAATCTCCTTTATAGCTTTGGCAAACGGCGGTCCCGAGATGCAATCCGATTCCCCAAAAGATATAACGGAGATCGTCGACTGATTTGCCTTCTGTTGGAAATCCGCGAAGGACATACAGCCCGTATTGATTCTCCAGTGACTCCTTTAGGTGAGACAAGCGGACGCCGACGTTCGGAAGCGGAAAATCTTCCATGGTCAACGTATCGATTGTCTTTCCGAGGGAATGGGCATGCGCTGCTGCCCGTTCGATCTCGTCAATTTCATCCGGCGTCAACGAGTGAATCCAGTCTGTTGCGGACCCCATAGCGGCGCCGCGCCAGTCG
This sequence comes from Paraburkholderia sp. HC6.4b, assembly GCF_014200875.1. Lineage (NCBI taxonomy): Bacteria > Pseudomonadati > Pseudomonadota > Betaproteobacteria > Burkholderiales > Burkholderiaceae > Paraburkholderia > Paraburkholderia sp. HC6.4b. Next base: position 22,208 of record NZ_JACHDC010000017.1, on the reverse strand, counting down.
CAGGGGTCATCAATAACAGTATTCATATGATTCTCCAAATATAAAAGCGGGATGACGATCAGTCATCCCGTGAGTCATTCAGCGAACTCTAGACGGGCGATGCTTGGGATTCCGTAACCTGCTGTTCTACAGATCGTTTCGGAATATGAGTCTTGAGCAAACCAAGCGCGATAAACGTGACAGCAATGGAGATTGCAACGCCCAAGAAAAGATACGGCGCACCAAAACTCTTGATCACCCACCCAGTAATCGAAACGGAGCAAATGGCGCCCGCGCGCGAGACGGCGACCACCCACCCCACTCCGGACGCACGAAATTCGAGGGGGTAGATATTGGTAGAAAGAGGATATTCGCCGAGTTGAATGCCTGCGATCGAAATGCCGGTCAAGCCCATGCCGACAATCAACGCCAGGTCCTCAAGCGGTGTCGAGGGGCCGTTCACGTGGTTGATTGTGAGCGCGAACAATCCGAGGGCAACGAATACGCCGAGCAGAGCAGTATACTGCAGCGATTTTCTGGAACCTAACCGGCCAAGCAGCCAGCCGCCGATCAATGCGCCGATTGCGCCGGCAAAATTCGAAACCATCAGGCCGTGAACTGCGACATAGAAACTGAAGCCCATGCCCGTCAGTGCCGAGGAAGCCCAACTGGAGAAAGAGACGGCCGCAAACTGATTGGACGCCCCGCTGACCCAAAGACAAAGCGTATCCCGGAGATATTGCGGCGAAAATAGCATGCGAACACCAACGCGACCGAACTTGGGACGTTCAACGAAGAATTGGCTTTCGCTTGATACCGTAAGGTCCGGGCGCAACTTTTGTAGCGTGGTCGCGAGTTCCTTATTTCTTGATTTTCTCAGCGTAAGAAAGCCGGGAGATTCCGGCACGAGTCCGAAAAGTACGAAAACGAGAAGTAGCGGCACTACACCGCCAAACATGACGACACCGCGCCAACCGAAATGCGGCAAGACCAATGGAATCAGCAGACCATTCAGCGATGCACCGAGCGGGAATCCGATAAATGCCGTGGCCATGACCTGACTGCGAATGCGCTGTGGCAACAGTTCGGACAGGAGTGATGCGATATTCGGAGTTGCGGCACCAAGTCCGACGGAAGCAATCAGGCGAAATGCGATGATAGCCTGCATGCTGGGTGCCGCCGAAATCGCAACCGTTGCACTACCAAAAAGAATCACACTTGCGATCAATGCACGGCGACGGCCCCACCGGTCACCAAGCGAGCCACCGATAAATCCACCGCAAGCGCCACCAATCGGACTGACAGACAGCGCCAGCGTCACGAGACTACGACTCGCGCCGAAATGCTTGGCCACGACCGGCATCAGGTAGCCGAGTGTCGTGAAGTCCATGCCGTCAATCAATAGCGTAAAGAACAGACAGATCGACACCGCGATCAAAAGGCCTTGAAACTTCGCGCCTTCGATCATCTTATCGACGTCTACTCGCCCTAATATATTTTCAATCACGGGTATCCTCTGTTAGCAAATAGTCCAAAATGCTAAATGGATTAAAACTCAACGGACCAGTAGCAGCGGTTTTCCAAGAAGGAACGATCCACGTCCAGGCCGAACCCAGGTCCGCTAACGGCCAGGCTACCAACTCCGTCGGGACGCGGCACCTTGTGGAACAGGCAGTCGCCCCAGTCCAATACTTCTACGGGCAGATGATCGTCCACGCCGCAGGCGATATGCGCGGAGTAGTACGGATAGGCATGGGAGCCGACGCGAGTTCCGATGCGGTTTAGAATGCGGGCGGCTTCGAGTTGACGCAATGGACCGCCCAAGAGTCCCATATCGAGCAGCATATGGGTAGCGCCTGACTCGGCGAGGAGCAGCAGCTCGGAGACGCTCGTGCTAATCTCACCAACGGCAACGGGCGAGGCGATCGATACACGGTTAAGTTCTGGATAGGCAACGGGATCTTCTACCCAAAACAGCGGGGCCGAAAGTCGCTTGACGAAATCGTTCGCCTGTTGCGGCGTCCAGCGACGAAGCGCGTCGATCGCCAGGTTGTCCGCACCGAACATCATGAGCATGCGCTCGACGCGCTTGATATCTACCTCGAAGGGCTGGGCTCCGACGATCATTTTCGCGCGAGTGAAGTTTTCTTCAAAGCAGTGAGTGGCCGCCGCTTCAAGATCGTCGTCGGCTGCAAATGCGAGGTGGTAACTGCTATAACAGGGCACCGGACGAGCGAAACCGCCCCAAAGATGCGCAACCGGAACATCGAGGATCTTACCTAAGAGGTCCCACGCTGCAAGACTAATAGCGCATGCTGCCGCGCGAGTCGCGTTATCCGAATCCCGACCGAAATGCCGTTCTTCGCTTCTTTCGATAGCGATCAGGGTGGAGAGTTTAATGCTCTGTGCTCTCAATAGCTCTTGAGCGGCATGCGCCGCATCCAACGAAGCCTCGCGCGTCATGTGCTGCACATGGCCGAATCCGCACCGGTCATTTCCATCGCGGATCAATGCATAGAACACGGTTACATGATTGCGGAAACCGGATAGCGCGCGAAAAGGCGTAATCGGAATTTCAGCGGCCCCAATGGAGATCGCGATCTTCGTTCCGAGAAGACTTGCAACGTCGAGATTTTCTACCATTTGTTGCTCACACGACAGAGAAGAGGGACGCGAGAGAACGTACTGAGAATCGATCTGCGTCTTGACAGAGGCGTACAGCCTTGGCCGTGTCAAATCCGAATCCGTCGAGATTGTCTCGAAACTTCTCGACGATCTGCGCCCTTGTTACGGGAGAAGCTCCGTGCTGGCTACCGGTAAATGAACGCCCGTCCTGGGTCTGCAGAGTAATCTCTGTAGACCATCGTCCGGGGCCCGTATTTAGCGGCAAGATGCTAATCCTTTTCATCATCGACTGGACGACGGGGTTTGAGATGTTTTCAGCCTCATACCAATCGCGATAGGGACGAACGCGAAGAATCGCGAGTGCCAGGCCGTATCGCAAGTCGGTCCACGCTTCGATGGGGGTGCTGACATCTTTCTCGTGATGAAGATAGTGTGTTCTTGTCAGGACCTCGACATGATCGAGATCGCCTATGGTCAGATCATTATTGGAAATGAGACCGAGCAACAGCTCGATGATCGGTACAGACCCGGTGCCGACAGGGTAGGGCTTGAATTCGACAGTATCGAGTTTCCAGACCTCACCGAGCCCCGTGAGAAGATGGTCCCAGTCACAGCCCTCGGCGCCGGATAATCGCCAAAACGGATAGTCGCCCTCAAGGACAGATTGATCGCCGGTAAAGCCGCGGCGGGCCAGCAGTGCAGCCTCGACTCCATTGCGCGCCGCCAAACCGATATGATCATATTTGGTCATCGCATCCTGGGACTTGCTGAAGAACCGCCGGAGGGTCGGTATCTGGGCGGAGTAGGCTGCGATACCGAACGCGTTCAGAAATTCGTTTTCAGAAAGTTTCAAAAGGCGACCGGCGGCGACCATAGCACCGATCGTTGCAAAGGTATGTCCCGTCAGCGGAGCCTTCGATTGAGTCGGCCTGCGAAGGGCGGCGCCGAGACGGCCCCCGATTTCCATTCCAAGCGCAATAGCGGTGATCAAGTCGTCGCTGGAAGAGTCGATGGCTTCCGCTACTGCAAGGGCGGCAGGTACAACGACGACTGCCATATGTCCTTCAGGACCGAATGCATCGTAATCAAGGGCGTTTCCGAAGATCGTGTTTGCGAAAACGGCGCTCAGTAGGCTGACGGGCTTATGGCCCAACATAGTGGCTTCCAGAGGTCCGTGCTCTCCAGCACAATAGTCGGCGACGATCCGTCCAACTTCTGTCGTTGCGCCGGCAACCGCACAGCCGATCGTATCCAGCAGAATCGACCTGACGCGACGTTGTGTTTGCTGTGGCAGATTTTCGATCCCAACGCCTCGCGCCATCTTCACGATTTCGAGTGTGGGATTGTCGATCGGTGGCTTGAAAGCCACTGAATTTTCGTTTGGCGCCATGACGCTTTCTCACTCTATTTAGAACGTATTACGACGGGGCCTCCACGGCCGCCCCGGGGCTTCAGCAAATCAGAACTTATGCAAGATACCGACACGCAACACGAGCTGCTTGTTCGTCGTGGACGGCGATTCTCCATTTAGGACAGCGACCTGACCATCGCCGCCCGTTTGTTGATACACAAGCGTGGTGAAGAGTTGCGAGCGTTTTGACAGAAGATACGCCGATGACACAGCAAAGACGTCCCACTTGTATTGGTCCATGGTCGAGTAGGAATAGGCGCCTTGGACGATGACGTCGGGCATGACGTTATAGCGACCGCCGACTTCGTAACTCGACATCGTTTCCGTGATGTTGTGGAACGCCATTTTCGTCTGCGTGAACGTCGCCGTAACCTTGAGGTCTTGGGTCCGATACATCGCGCCGACACCCAATACATTGCTGTGATCGAGGAGGAAACTTCGCGCCGAAAAATTCTGGCCGAACATGCGATGAACCCCAATGTCAGTCGCCGGGTTAATCGTCGTGCCGTTGATGCTCTGATAACTGAGGTACAGGTTATACGGACCGTTGGAGTAGACGAGGTTGCCGCCGACACCCCGGCCCGTGTTCGTCGTCCCGGAGTCGGGCGAGCCGAAACTGTAGAACAGCATCGCGCGCGTGTTGGCAATCGGCTCACTTTGGTACTTGATCGTATTGTTCAGCGTCAGACCGGTACCGCGGTCGTAATTGCCGGCGTGCGCCGCCGTCGTCGAGTTGTCGATCGCCGTGGTGAACGGCACGATACCGTAAGCGGCGTCATACTGCTTGCCCAACGTGAGCACACCGTACTTCTTGTCCGACAGGCCAACCCAGGTTTGACGCGTGTACGAACCGCCAGTATTCAACTGGATACCGGTTTCATATCGGAAGACTGCCGACAGACCGCCGCCCAGATCTTCTGTTCCGGTCATCCCCCACATGTTCGGCCAACGCTTTTGGCTGGCTAGTGACCAGAGCGAGTGCCCATTGGAGTTGGAGTTGTAGCTCAGGCTGTCATCGACGATGCCGTACAAGGTTGCGCTGGATTGGGCATAAACCCAGTTGGTGCCCGCGAGTAAAGCGACTGCGCATAGCGCGCTGTACCTGGTCCTTTTCACGAGAGATAGTCTCCTGATCGTTTTAATTTTGACGCTTGTCCGAAGGGCAGGACTGCCGAACGACACTTCGCGGCTTGCGGAATCGAATATGTTCGCTACCAAATCGAAAACACATCGAATCCGTAAGTAGCCTGCTTCTGATTACCGCAGACACACTCGATAGCGAGCTCTTTATGCCGGCAATATCGTAGGCAAGAAGATATACCATGCACGCACGGCCCGGCCCTCAAGGTTTAACCTGGTTAACATTCCCGAGGAGTATCGGAATTTGAGCGAATTTTTTCGCCAAACCTGCGCCTGCCCCCGGAATGAGCTGTCGGAATTAGAATGGGGGTTTTCCCTGTGTCCACGCGGCGCGACGATATACTATACTTTAGATAGGCTAAATTGAATACAAAAGCTGCGGGCGATTTTCTTTCGTTGAGCCCGCGGGGAGTATGTTTGGTTCGCCACCGGGAACTCTGCTCGAGCAGCACACTGCGACCCGAGTAAGCGCCTGGTTCGACAGTTTGCATGGATGTGGGGCGTCACACTTCTGGGGGTCTTGTTCATCGTGCAGATCGCTCACGAGTTCCACTTCGGCCCGCATTGGCACTGGTACGCGGACACAGGCAAGCTCCGGCATGAAATCTTTACCGGAGTTCATGGACGAGGCTTCCGCAAAGGTGCCAGTACATGATGGTGTGGCACACCAGGCACTGCTCCTGATGGTGATGTTCAAGCCGGTGATCGGCCGTATCGTCGACTGGAAGGCGTTGTCGAGCATTTGCTGGCCGGACGTCGCGTAAGTCTGTAAATCGGATATACGAAATTGCAACTGATTACCCCAAGTGAGGGTTCGCTGCCTCGCATAGGTGACGTAGTCTTTTTATCTGTATCAAAGGAAAGTACGATGAAGATGGCACACGAATCACCGTGGAAGTACCTAGTCATGTGGGGGAGGTTGTATTTCGCGTTCCACTATCTTGAGTCAGGACTTTATTACGTAATTTTTAGATACGTGCCGGATTTCAGCCACGCAGGCAAAGTTGGTGCGTATATCGGTGCGATGGCGGACGTCGGGTTCTATCAAATGATCAAGTATGTTGAGGTCATACTCGGTACGTCGCTGCTACTCGATATAGGGGTGCCGCTTGCGCTGATCGTCATGGCGGGTATCAGTACGACGATCGTCTTTCTGAATCTCTTTGTCTCGCCTGATCCGCGTGAATTGTTCACTGGCCTTCAGGAGTTGTTCCTGAACGGCGCACTCTTGCTGGCATACGGTGGATACTATGCAAATTTTTGCCGTATAAAGGCGCAGCCGTTTTGGTTTTGGGACGGGATGAAACGCGAAGGACTTGAGCCGAGGGGTGAGTCGTGAAGAGGGATTTCGTTGTTGTTTTTATGGTTGTAGTGGCGGTCACGCTGATTGTAATTTCCACTTCGACAATTTTCTTCGTGCGTCATCTACGTCTTTATGATTATGGTCCGCCCCTGGGCGCCGGGATCATTGTTTTGGCGATGATGATCCGGGCCGCGGTATCAAGGCGATATAAAGATTGACGCGCCGTCCACAGCGCACCCGTACCTTCACTTCACCGTCTCGAAGGACGCTGGAAACATGACGAAGCGATTTACACGTTCCAAGTCGATATGGTCGCTAAAGCATATTTGCAATCACATTACCGGGGCGCTGCTCGGAACGCTTTTGATTGCACAGCCGATATGGGTACATGCACAGCCGCTGCAAACGCTTACGATCATGGAATATCGGTCGCCCCTGAATTCGGATCAACCGACAGTGCGCGGCATGATCCGGTTCGCGGAACTCGTCAACGAGGAGTCCAACGGACGCCTGGCAGTGACAGTAAGTCGAGCGACGGTTCCTGGATCGCCCGAAGACCAGATCAAGGCATTGCAAAAGGGGGGGCCTGGTGCTCCCGATATGATGCTGCTGGTTACGCCGGCGCTGCGTCATCTCGAACGCGAATTCGAAATCATGGACCTTCCGTTCGTGGTCAACAGCGATCGCCAGGCGCATGAACTGCTGGACGGTCCCTTTGGCCGGGAATTGCTGTCGCGTCTCCAAGGCCATGGACTGACGGGTCTCGCTTGGTGGGAAAACGGATTCCGGCAGATCACGACGTCGGGGCAGCCGTTCAAACACGCTAATGATCTGACTGACCGTCCGGTTCGTGTGATTCCGGAACCGGCGTTTGTGGAGACGTTTAAGGCCTTAGGTGCCAAGGTCGTTGGTCTTCCGTATCCCGATCTATATCCGGCTCTGAAGTCGGGACGAGTGGAGGCCGAAGACAACTTTTACTCCCAAATCCTGGTTGGCCATCTGTATGATGTTCAGTCGAGCGTGACGGTGACGAATCATTCCTATAGCGCGATTGCAGTCGTTGCTAACTCCGCAATATGGCAAAGGTTGTCGGTTGGGGACCGGAATGTTCTGCAACACGCAGCGGTGGAAGCAGGGCGCTATGAACGCGACCTGGTTCGAGAACAGGCCGAGGCAGATAGAGCCACACTTGCACATCATGGAATGATCGTTCAGAGCCTCTCGCCAAAGGAAATTGCAAGGATGGAATCTATGACGGAGCCCGTCAGAGAGCAATTCTTCCGGAACTACGATCCCATAATTCTCGATACCTATCGGCGTCAGATAGCAAAGCGTTAGATAATTCGGTGAGTGACGAAAATATAATCCTCGGGGCAAAGCAGGACGCCAAAACGGCGTCGCCCTCTCGGCAGACGCGACTGATTCCTATGATCGTCGCTGTGCCGATGTTTTTGCAGGCAATCGATACGTCGATATTGGGCACGGCACTTCAATCGATTGCTACGTCGTTGAACGTCGAGATACTTCACCTCAACTTCGCCATCACCGCGTATCTTTTAAGTTTAGCGCTGTTTCTGCCCGCGAGCGGTTGGCTCACGGATCGCTTCGGTACCCGCCGTGTTTTCTGTTCGGCAGTTGCGATATTCTCGGTGGCGTCGGCACTGTGCGGAGCCGCAACTTCTATCACTCAAATAGTTCTGTTCCGGGTATTGCAGGGCCTTGGCGGCGCAATGATGGTGCCAGTCGGCCGGTTGATTCTCTTGCGCAGCATTCCGCCTGCACATTTGGTAATGGCGATGGTCTGGTTTACTGTGCCTGGGACCATCGGTCGTGTCTTGGGACCGCTCCTCGGAGGCTTCATCGTCACGCTGGCGTCATGGCGCTGGATATTCCTGCTCAACATCCCTTTCGGCGTGCTGGGGATCTTGTTGTCACTAAAGTTTGTGCCGGATTCGCGATCAGAAAAAAGGGAACCGTTTGATGTCACCGGCTTTGTTTTGATGGCGATCGGACTTTCTGGAGTGGTCTGCGGCCTGGAAACTATCGGGCACAATTTTGTTTCTCTAAGCGCTACAATTTTTGTTACAAGCATTGGTATCGTGGCATCAATCGCCTATTGGATCTATAGTCGAGATCGTGCTGACGTGATCATTCCGCCCAGCCTATTCCGATATAAAGCATTCAGTATCACAAATATCGGCGGTATGCCATTAAGAATAGCGGTCGGATCGTCTCCGATTTTCGTTCCGCTGCTTTTGCAAGTCGGTTTGGAATTCACGCCTATTCAGGCCGGATTGACGAGTGCCTGGCTTTCGGTTGGAGCCTTTGGGATTCGGCCAATTATGCGACGGGCGATTAATAGATTCGGATTCAAACCTCTTATGATTGCAGCGACGGTACTGTCAGGTGCCGCATTTGCTGCTTATGGTTTGTTCTCGCCCGGAACGTCGATCTATTTCATGTGCGCCGTGCTCTTCGCGGCTGGCATCTTCAATTCGCTTGGAATGATCACGATGAATACGGTCGGATATTCCGGCGTCCCGAAGGCCATCATGAGCAAGGCAACAGCACTTTCAACTATGATGCAGCAGACGTCGATGAGTATTGGTGTCGCACTATGCGCTTCCTGCTTGACGTTTAGTGCGCGGGCTCACGGGCATAGTGCGGAGCATTTGACGATGAGCGATTTTCCGATGATGTTCTTTATCGTCGGGGCGTTGAGTTGTCTGTCAATGCCTGCGTTCCTCCGTCTTCCGAACGATGAAGGTGCCGAGCTGCGGTAAGTGACCTCGGTTAAAACGATGAGCGCCGGATGCGCACCCGCAGTCAGCGACAATTTCGGGCGGAGTTTAGGCTAGCCATTATGATGGCCACGATCGCGATGTGCGCTTCGCATGCTTCACATTCGGCCCGATCTGCTTGTCGACTAGACTTTGCGGACGATACCGTCGGGCCTAACCGTTAAGAGAAAAAGCCCAGGCACTGAACTGAGCCCGGAGAACCGGATGGTGCAAGGAGGCGGAATACCGAAGGGCTGGGCGCTACACCGGAGGCGAGCTGTATGCAATTGAGCCCGCGATCCGCGGCAAGCCACGGACGTGCGAAGACGTGTCTGTCAGGAGCAGGCGGGTCCGCTACTCGACGCCCTCGAGACCTGGCTGCGCTCGACATTGAGTCATATTTCGCAGAAAGGCGATACCGCCAAAGCCATCAACTACGCGCTCAACCAGTGGCCCGCGCTTACAATGTACGTCGACGAGGGGATAGTCGAGATCGACAACCATGCCGCTGAACGCGCCCTGAGAGCGGTAGAGCAGGAAAGGAAAGGCGGATTCATCCGGTCGTCGCAATCTTTGATCATGTTGGTGTTTATGGGGCGACCAGCGGGATGGATGCATAAGCTGACGCGGCGAGGGGCGATGCGCTCGTCAGGTGCACCGTCGCGTCGGCGTGAGATCGAGCGGCGACTCTGGAAGCAATTTGCAAGAGACATTACAAACGCGAAAGCAGAAGATCTGTTTTCACGGATTCAGTTTGACCTCGTTCGCCTTTCCGAATTGCAGGGGGATGAACGGTGCGGATCATCTCGCTGACGGTCATCGAGAAGCAGTATTGCCGGAATGCGAAACTGGCGAAGCAGATTTCAAGCGTCCCGACGTTTTCCATAGCGTCGCATGTCGTGAAGAAGCGACGACGGTGCCCGACATCCACTCCGCCGCATTGAAGACTCGACGCGGGCTTCCCGCCCTTCACGTCCCTTTGTGATGGACGGCAGCCAGAAGATTGCGCCGCGTATTCCTTTGACAATTGCGGCGTGGCTCGATGCTAGGCGATCCATCAAACACCTCGGGCCGGCCATGGCCGCAAGGTCCAAATTCGCGCCTGGACGAAGGACTGCGGCGAAGCCGGCGGTCTGTCGAAGCTTGCCTCGGCGGCGCAGGAAGTAGGGCACCAAGTCGGCGCGCCGCTTGCTGGAGCCACATTTCGAGGGTCTCGCCGGTACACATCAGGCAGAATGAATGTTGTTTCGATCTGCCTTTTTTTTGTCAAGACAGCGCCTATACTCTCAGGGATATCCCCGATAAAAAAGGCCTTGCCATGACCTCTCTTCCGCGTATTGCGCTCGGCGCCCTTGCCGCAGCGTGCTGCTTTGCGTCCGTTGCGGCGCTCGCCCAACCGTACGATTCCACAGCGCCGCTGACGCGCGCCCAGGTGCGCGCCGAGGTGATCGAATGGCAGCGGGCGGGCTACGATCAGTCCGACGATTGGTCTCACTACCCTGAAAGCGCGTTACGCGCAGGCGCGATCGTCGCACAACGGCGTGCAGAGACTGCCACTCCTGCGGGTGGCGCGCGCCATTGACCGCGGCGATCCTCGACTGGAAAGACCGCTCGCGTGAACCGCGCCCCTGTAGTTGGATATTGATCCGGCCTTTGGATGCAAAGTACAACGAGCAGTTTCGGCGGCAGATAGTTCAGTGGTATCTGGAGCCGGGCGCGAGCACACGAACGTCGGCCGCGCGTTATGGCATGGGTGGCAGGGCGATCCGACCCGGGGGCGAGCTACCGGGAACATCGCCTGGCCGGCCAGTGCACTAAGGTCATTGGCCACGATGCCCGGTTTAGGCCGTCGGTGCTTTGCCTGCAGCAGCGCATCGAGCCTTTTCAGGGACGCTACTCTGGGGACGAGCGTCCGGTACGCGGACCTCACAGTCGAGCTCCGGAGCGACTATGATCATCACGGGCGCGTTACGGCGATGTGCATGTCATGGAGGCGATCCGGCAGGCTGGACAGTTGATCAAGTACCGCGCCGGTGGCCCGTCCAGAAGTGGGTTCCGATGTAGCCGGCTTTAACGTCGACGGGCCGAAGCTTCTATGTGTCGCCGGTGATGGATTCATACAACGGAGAAATCGTTGCTTCCGGATGGATCAGCGACTCAGCTACGAACTGGCCAGCGGAGGTTGAAGAACGCACAGACCGCACTCCCACGCAAGGAGTGGCCACTGCAGCGTTCAGACCAGTGCTGACACCGCTGCACGTCAGCCTATCGTCAACTGCAGGACCGCCGCAGCCACGTGCAAAGCATGTCCCGCAAGGGCGATTGCCTCGATAAGGCGGCCATGGAAAGCCTCTTCGGCGCGCTCAGTCTGAATCCGCCGGGCTCGAACGTTTTGGGTGCGCCGGTCAATTGCACGCGCGCTGGATAGATACATCCACTACAACAACCACGAACGCGTCAGGAAAAATTAATGGCCTAAGTCCTATTCAGAAAAGGACTCAGGCCTTGATGGCCCGCCAGATTTTAACTGTCCGACTTCGCGGGGTCAGTTCGTTCGGCGGGTTTTCAATTGCAACAGCAACTACGCTCAGAAGCGCGTCGACATGCCCAGACCGATAGCCGTCACATTCGAGTGCTGACCGGTAGTAGCCAAGCCCCCCGGGGGGTAAATCGACTGACTTGCGATACCGCTATTCCAGAGCTTCTTGACGAAGCCATAGAGCATAGTGGATTTCGAAACCGAGTAGGTGTAGCCGATAGCAGCGGAACGGATGAACCAGTCTCCGACTTTAACCGGCGTCGTGATTTGTGTGCCGCTCGCAGTGAGATTCTGGTCGCTCAGCTCGCCATACGAGACGCGGACCGTGCCGAAAGGGCTGGTCGGGACCGTGAAGCCAACCTGCCACCCCTTGTCAACGAAGCCTGGATCGTTGGTACGGATTTGGCCCGAGGCATACAATTCCATGAAATTCAGGTTGTAGCGGATGCCAAGGACATTTTCGTACGTATTGCGAGCCACGGCAGCTTGGTTCTGAAGGCTATGGCCGAAACCGTATTCCGTGATCAGGGGGCCGTTTTCATACCGCAGCGTCGCGAGTTCGAAGTGCCGCTGGTAGGCTTGAGCCGTCAGCGGATCGGAGGGATCACCCCAAGAATAGGTTAGCGTGCCGGTCAAGCCGCGAAATGTCGGGCTCGTGTACTGAATCGAATTGTCCGACCGTGCCGGGTCTTGCAGCATGTTGAACAGCCACGGACGCGGATTCTCACCGCCGATCGAACCCAGCGGGGATCCCGGTGCGAGCAGTATCGGGTCGAACGTGCCACCCCAATCGTAACCCATCGTCTGGAGGCGACCGGCGATCAACTCGCCGTACTGTGCGCTATGCAGGCCGACAAACGCACGACGACCAAACAGACGGCCGCTTTGGCCTGAGGTGCCGTTGTTGATATTGAAGCCACTTTCGAGGGTGAAGATTGCCGATAGACCGTTACCGAGATCTTCCTGGCCCCTCAAGCCCCAGCGCGAACCACCTGCACCACCGCTGTTCATGCTGATGACGTGCTGCCCATTGGAGTTGGCAAAATAACCCATGAACACATCGGCCACGCCATACAGTGTGACACTGCTCTGCTGCGCTTGAGCCATCATCGGCGCGAATGCTGCTGCGGCAATTGCGCCGCAGGTAATAAGTTTACGCACTGGAAGCCTCCAAAAATTGATATTGGTCGTAGGGCGGGCTGCCGACCCACCGTGACACGCCGAGATATGGGGTGTACGAATTCAAAATGATATTCTTTGTTGCATAAGTTGTGTGGAAAAAGCACCAAAATGTTGCTTAAGGGTATCCACTAGATGACAGTCGCGTGATCCATTTGGCATGACTTTGTTACTTAGCGATGCAAAGTAATGTGCAATAGGGACTCATTTTTCTTAGGGTCGGAAGTCAAAATCGGGTTTTCCCCACGTTTACAAGGCTTCTTGTTTGCCTATAGCATTAGATATGCTAAATTGAATACAAAACACGGACCGGGCAGCGGGCTCAAGGTTCCTATTGCAATGTGCCAAGGAGAAAGGATGTCAAACATTCAGGGTGGTCTTTCGTCGCCCGAGTTCATCGCGCAAGCAGATGGATGGCTCGATAGTTGGACGGGACGTGTAGCAGCAATGCTTGTCGGATTCATTTTCGTCGGCTGGATTGCGCACGATCTCCATTCGGATCCACGTTGGAAGTGGCACGCAGGCACCGGCAAACTTCCCCATGAGGTCGTTCACGAATTTATGGACATGGCCTATGCGCAGGGCCATGGGAGCGAGGCCTACAAGGAATACTTCTCGGCTAAAGCGATTGATACCGCGCCCCAGACCGTCGATCACCGGGATGGCGAGCCGATCCCCGATCACGTGAAGAAGATTATCGTTGAAGGCTTTGACGTCGCTGTCTACCACACGATTGGCGCCGCGCGCGGTCAGGCCGCACAAGACGTCGTTGATGTATTCCAGCTCGACGGGTCGGGCTGGATCATTCGACGTGATCGTCTCACGGCTCCGGTGCAAGAACAGGCGGCGAACACTGAGGTTGCCGCGCAAAAGCGGGGCTCCAAATAAGCGGGTCGTAAACAAAACGGTGAAAGCATATATGTCTAACGATGATCGTAGGACGACGGCTCAACTCGTCGGCAAAATTATTCTGACCTTCTGTCGCCTGTATCTCGGCGGTTGGATGGTGGTGAGCGGCACCAGCTATTGGCGCACCGTACTCGGGATGGGACCAATCTTTCCGCAGCCGTTCGGCACGCTCCATGCGTCGAATGAATTGCTTGTCACGATGGTTCACACGCACTTCTTCCACATCGTGAAGACGCTTGAGATCTTGGGCGGCCTGTCTCTCGTGCTTGGCCTCTTCGTGCCGATCGGCCTACTGGTCCTGCTGCCGGTGTCGTTTGTGGTCTGGTACAACGCAATCATCCTGAACCATCGTTTCGATAAGATGTTCACGCCATACATGGGCGTCGGGTGTCTCTACATCAACCTGGTGCTGTTGGTCTGGTATATCCGCTACTACCTGCCGATGATGACGTTCAAGACGACGATCGGCCGCATCAGCGACTGGAAGAAGTTGTCCAAAATTTTCAAACCAGATGCTGCTGATCTGGTCTGAATTCGGATTTTGAAGTGAGGGATTTAGCTATGCTGCTTCGGCAACGTAGCTCTTTTTTTGTGTAAGTATCTCGCGATATTCCGGAACAAACGACAAAAAGGTTACTACTTCTTAAATCGGTTTGTCATTCAGCCGAGTTTGTAGCGACATTCGGGGTGCATTATTTGCCATGCTGTTGATCGTGCAATAACGAAGTTCGGATTCAAGCCGATCATGGTCCTGTCCGCGTCTGTGCAGGCGATATCGGCGCAGCGTCGGGACTTGGGCGACTTCGCGCGATTGCAGGCATTCCTTCAAGTGTCTGACGAAGAGGGCGCACTCAGTTACGGTAAATGATATGAGCTATTCTTTTAAATCACAGTCCAACACACATCCCGGTTCAAATGACTACGGTCAAGACCTTGCAAATCACTTCGGTGGTTTCGACCTGGAATTTTACGACCGGCGCGTGGCCCATCAAGAAACCGAACTGCAGGAGACGCCGCGAGGTGAAGCGCGAGAAATCGAACAGGGCGTAAAGTTCACGCTCGCGCGTGATCAATGGTAAGCGCGCGATTTAGCACACCGAGTTCATAGGGGTATACGGAAGGCGACATGCAATACGGCAGCGCATCGATCGGCAAGGCGCTTCGAATGCGTCGGCCAGATCAAGCTCAACGAGCGGCTGCGGTGAGCTTTGCGTAGTTGAACGGCAGGAGGTCAGTCACGTCGGCACGCGGTTCGCGTTGCGGTAGTTCGGTGAGTACGTGCACGAAGTAGGTGGGCCGGCCCCCGCGAAAACCGGACACAAGGTAACGCTTAAACTTTGAGGTAGTCTTACGCCTATGTTTAAGCCCAGCTCTAACGTGGAACCCATTGAAGTTCTGACCCAACCCGAACAGCGCCGTCGGCGCTCTGTCGAGGAGAAGCTCGCGATAGTGCGCGAGACCTTTGAGCCCGGAGCAACCGTTTCCGGAGTCGCCCGTCGTCATCAGGTGAATGCAAACCAGGTATTCGCCTGGCGCAAGCTCTATCAGGACGGAAGCCTGTCAGCAGTCAGTGCCGGCGAGCAGGTGGTGCCGGCGTCGGACCTGGCCGAAGCGATGAAGCAGATTCGTGAACTCCAGCGGCTGCTGGGCAAGAGGACGATGGAAGTGGAAATCCTCCGCGAAGCAGTGGAGTACGGCCGGGCAAAAAAATTGATTGCGCGCTCACCATTGCCGCCGGGGGACGACCGATGAAGACGGTCTGTGAAGTCCTGGGTGTGTCGCGCTCTAATCTCGCGGTGAAATCAAAGCGCGACGCTGAATGGGTCGACAGGCGCAAGACGCCCACCCGCGACGACATGCCGCTCGTGGCGGAACTTCAAGGGCTGGTTGCTGATTTGCCTACTTACGGCTACCGACGCGCCTGGGCCCTGCTACGGCGAAATCGGGACGCACATGGGCAGCCTCGCGTTAATGCAAAACGGGTTTATGGGGTCATGCATACCCATGGTCTGCTGCTCGAACGCCGGCCGCGCCATCCCCAGTCAACTCGCCGGCACGACGGCAGGGTCGCGGTGGACCAGAGCAATGCGCGCTGGTGCTCGGACGGCTTCGAGTTCCGTTGTGATGACGGCTCGCCGCTGCGCGTTATCTTTGCACTGGACTGCTGCGACCGGGAGGCCATGAGCTGGGCTGCGACCACCGGGGGCTACACCGGAGACATGGTGCGTGACGTTATGCTTCAGGCTGTGGAAAACCGTTTCGATGGTGCACTGAAGGCCGACAACGAAATCGAATGGCTCAGCGACAACGGTTCCTGCTACATTGCCGAGGAGACGCTCACCTTCTCGAAAAAAGTGGGCCTGAAACCTATCACGACTCCGGTCAGAAGTCCGCAGAGCAACGGGATGGTCGAAAGCTTCGTCAAAACGATGAAGAGAGGGATGCCCAAGCCGGACGCGAGAACGGCGTTGCAGAACCTGGCCATCGCGTTTGACCACTACAACGAGTCGCATCCGCACAGCGCCCTGAAATACTGCTCACCACGCGAGTTTCGCCAGCGAGCAAATTCACCAACCTAAGCGTGACTGCATGTCCGGTTATGCAGGGGCAAGTCCAAAACCGTGGACCCCACCATGCCCGGCATTCCCCGGTTAGCAGGCCTGCGACGCCGACTAGACATTCATAGCTCTGGTTGAAGACTTGTCCCGCGTGCTGCGAGGCAAGATCTCGAAGACGATCCTGGACGTCAATCAGCATCGAGGGGCCGTAGGGTGCGTCTCGCTGGCGCGCGCGAAGATTGGCTTCAGACAGTTCCCCATGCACGCGCTGCTCAATCTGCTGGAGTCGCTCGGGGAACTTTTCAGGGTATCGGGTTGCTTCTTCGAGAAGGTTATATTCGGCCGCACGTGCACGCGCAAGCATGTAGTCAACATCCTCTGACAATCCAGCTGCAACGAGCTTCTGTTCCAGCACGCTGGTCTTCAGGCCCGCATTGAGATCGATCGTCGGTTTGCCCGGAAACCGGAAGGAGGGTTTCCCGGCTGACGAAGGTACAGCCAGCAGCGCCTGTGCGATGTCGATACGCTTGGCCAGCAGGACTGGATCGGGATCCACAGGATCGATGAGTGCACGCAGATGCCTGATGGGGTCGCTCACCTGAAGGGATGCGGCCCGATGGACGAGTGCAACCAGGCTGTCCCTGAATGTATCGAGCTGTTCAGCAATGAACTCGCGGCAGATCGGCAGCCGGGCAATGTGTTCGTGTGACAACGCGGCATCGAACTCGCCACGCGACGGACCGAGAATCAGATCCATGCGGTGCAGGGTGAGCAGCAATTCGTCGACCTCACAGCCACAGGTGGCCAGTAGTTCGTCGAAAGCGCCGTCAAAGGGCGATGATATTTCGGCCCTGCTGGGACACTGGCGGATATGCTCGAGGAATAGACGTGGACTGCGCCCGCGTCGTTTCTGGTCTGTACTCGCCGGCGTTGGCTCGTCGAACTCTGTATTGGAGACGAAGTAGACGTGACCAATCCGGTCGCCGAATTCCGCTATGAGATCAACGAAGCGCCCGATCGACCTTGTCAGTTCGCTATCGGCCAAGTCCCAGGCGCCGCGTTCCGGGCGTGATGTCTTGATCTGGTATGCATCGAAGATGCCCTGGCCGTTCTCGGCGAGAAAGTCCTCATGATGTTCGCACCACAGCGCGGTGTACGGTCGCGTCCCAAGCCGGGCCGCAACCATAAGCATGACCCCGTACGCATGCTGATACCGGAAATTGCGCTCCGTGGCGTCGCCGGGGTCGCTGGTATTGCGTTTCGTTGCAGGGTTGGGCGCGCTCGGTGCACGCACTGTTGATTTGGCCTCGCCGCTCGGTCCCATGGGAATTCTATATTTGGATTGGGGTGAACCTCATCGCTCTCGCGCAGAACAGTATCAGGAAACAAGCAAATGCGGCAACGATTCCAGGGGAGATGCCAAGCAATCCGGCGCAGCATTCCACAGTCGTGCGAGTGTGCTGCCCGGCAGAGCCCGTACTGCTGGTGACGACGTTGTCGTATCCATATCGCATACGATCCCGTTATTTTCGTTTTTTCGTTTCCGAAAGAAATGCGAAACCCGGACGCGACGCGGGTTTGAGGGACGCGACGACTGGGCGCCTTGACGTGACGGTAGCGGTTGGTCTATTCGAGACTACACGTCCCATCAGGTTCTTTGATTTCCGAAATTTTAAGAACTTCAGGGCTCCAACGAAGCTGGGCTACTGGTACGAGGACTATGAAGAGCGACAGATCTGCCGTGAATTGTTGCTCCATCTGCCGGAGGTCATCGCTAAGCCAGTGCGCGAAGGCGAAACCGGTTATATCACGACACAAGCGATGGTCGAGTTTATTCGTCACAAACTCGCGGGCGATTTCGGTGGTGTGATTTTCTCCTCCGTTCAGCATGCGGGTGGTACCAACTTTGTTGTTTTCAGCGATAGTGCGGTTTCGGCGCTGCTGGACGATCTTACTCACGAGCCGACGTTCCCAGTGAAGCTTCACGACAGGCCGCAGTTCTTTCATATTGACGCGGTGGCGTATACGTCGAAACCACTAAAGGTCGAGTCTTCCGCTTCGGTTTGATAGCTTCACCCGCAATAAATGCAGGCGGATTGCCAGATGGTCTTGTGCTGTCTTGTTTGGGGGTAGCGGTTCTCGTATCAAGAGGTCACGTCAGAAATGCAAACTATGTATCTAACAAGCGAACGAACCCACTACACATCCGCCGGGTACGAAGAAATCTCGACACATTCTGGAACGGGGTCATTCGTCCTTCTGAACCATGCAGCGGAGAGAGCGGTCAAGATCTCTCAAGACGAAGCCTACGATCAGTTTGTCCGATTCGTCCATACCCAGTCATTACCTTGCTTTCCGAGAATCGATTGTCATCGAGCGCCGCTCGGACCTTTCATCTCAGGATCGAATGATCCATACACTGTAACGGAAACTGAACTGTTGAAAGACCTCGATGCGGCGACCCAAAGGCAGATTTATGATTGGATACAATCCGTGTTGCTTTTTGTACATGGAGCTCCGGGAGCGAGCGCGCCAGTTGGCGATCCGTATGGCCTGCTAGCGGGTTTGCAAGCTATGAGCATATGGCTCAAGCGCGAATGCACGGGAATCGGTATTGACAACAAACCCGGAAATGTACTTCCTCGTCATCGCGGCGGCAGTGTGGAGTGCGTTATGACTGACGGCTTTGCTTGTTGTTGAGCCATTGAACGCTTTACGTGCGTGGCGAGAGGATCGAAGACACGCGGACGGTGGCGTGTGCTCGCGCGACGGACAGACCTAATAGAGGCGTGAAATCGGTCGCTCCCGGCCAGCATGCACGTCGGGCAGGGGAAGATAATGACCGGGCTATGCAGTAGTACGTGGAGCGAAACAATTCGCGATCAAACGGGGCAGGGATTCTCAGTTTCTACCTGCTCCAGCAGTTCGCGTTGAAAGTTGACCTCTGTGTCCGTCGCTTGGCACATGCAGGACCCGTTGGATGCTTTTTGGAAAAAAATGAGTCTGGAGTCAGCCGGTCCAATGTTACGCTGACTTGCACAATGCAAGGATTGATTTGTTGTCAGACTTTGATGTCGAGTTTCTCGAGAGCATTTCTCACTGCAGCTTGACCTGGATGCTTGTCGCCGGACCGTACGTGCCTGAACGAAAAAGCATTGCCAGGGCATGGAGCTGTCAGATTTTTTACGATACCGACTACATGCCTAATCTCGGACAGCAAGTAATTCAGCCAGTCGAGAAACGTAAGTTCATCGTGAAGTTCGAAAACCAGACCTTGGAAACTTTCTTCCGCACCAGTTTCCGTGCCATCATCTCCTTTCGCAATTCGCGGACGCCTCTGAATTTCAACGATGTAAATTACCTTTTTGGGGCTAACAACGCGCGCTACAAGTATGCCGCGAGGAAGGCGGTGTTCGACATCGAAGAAAAGCCAGTTGCGCTTCTTCGTTGTAATGTCCTTGTCGTCTTTGTCAAACGGTGTAAGCGCGACGAGTTGTGGTGGCTCGCTGCTTCTGAAACCATTCTCGTGCGTGTACCATTCAACGCTGCGAACCTGATCGGGATGTGACGTTGGGAGTTTTCGGAGAGCATTCCACATGTCACGTAGTGTGCCTTCGGATTCCATTGCCACATGCGCGTGAATGGAAGCATGGCCGGTGTCAGTCCCGGCACCGCGGACTTCTCCACTTGAGAACGAGTCTGGATTGCGCCCATCGCTGCGTTTCCCTGCGGATGTTTCCGCTTGGTAGCGGCGATAATCCTTAACTGCCCGCTTTTCTCCCAATACTTCGAAGTCGTCTTCGACCACGTCGGTCGACGCGGCCCCGAACCGCGGGGCATTAGCATCAGTGAGGTCCACGATCTCTGGGGGGCGAACGATGTGACGGCCCGGTGCTCCTTTCCACGCTTCTCCGATGCCGCTGCCTGTCGCCGGATTTTCCACTTTGTTCGAATTTTCCCTATCGCGCTGTAGTGGAATGCCGCTTGGTTCTGTCAAGCCATCGACGCGAAGAGCCAAAAACGTCCGGCCATTGTTTATCCAGTGGCCACGGACCTTGATCGTTGCTGTGCCCGAGAACCACGGGCCTATTTTGGGGAAAGCGTACGAGTCGCCGCGGTTGAATGCAGTGCTGATCTGAGTGAAAATGCTCTTTGCTGCGTTTCGCGCGAAATCGTCGTGCAATGCATGGGCGAGGAATACCGTGTCTCCGTTGTGCAGACGCTTGCGTAATCTGATCGGCCAGTACCCTGGCTCGACCGCTGTCGCGTCGAATGGAGCGAAAAAGCGGTTCGCAGCTTCTTCCCAACGATACGTTGTAAGTATGCGAGGCACTTCCTGGGAGCGGCCATAACATCGGGTCAAAAACTCGATGCATGGGACAAGAAGATTGCCTCCGTTGGGCAAGCGGAAGCTAATCAACCAATTCCTGTCGCGTTGATACCGGAGCGGGTAGTCGGAGCCGGACAGGGGGCTCGGTTCACCTTTATACAAACACTCGTCAGGAGAGGTAAAACTCCATTCCCCTGGAGTAAACTCGATCTCGGCACGCAGATCGTCTTGTTCAGCTTTGCCAATACAAACTCCATTTTGCCAAACCGTCCCAATGCGCAGAATGCCCAAGTGGGTCAACGCCACGCTAATTTGCTGCCATGCTCGGGGTACATTGTCCTTGTCGAGCGTTCGGAGGAACACTGCGACTTTGGGCACGCTTTCATCGCGGCGGTTCTGAACTATGCCGCCGAACCACCAAACCACGACTTTCCCCTGTATCGCGCGGAGATCCTCACTAGGTCTGACATTTCCGGAGACCGGTCGCAAGGCGATTGCCCCACTGGGAGGACGATGCTCAACGGGCGGACTGGCTTTGGTAGTTTCGGCGGGTGTATCGAGCGACATTGGGGACAAGATATATTTTCCAGACAAATTCATTGTGCCACAGGGACGGAACAGCAAAGACTTCGAGAAGGAGTGCGCAGCGTACTTCCTGAGGCGTCTTTCAACTGCCTGAGCGCGAAGATAATCACCTTGCTTTCCCTCGACCTCGACATCTGCCTTCCCGCCGTATGCGCTTGCAAAGGCCGATCGACGTGGGTGAAGAGTTGGCGCAGTAGTTATTTTTAGCGCTCCGTCAACGCGGTGACGTCACCATCTTGATGGTTTTGACTGCCAGAAAATCGTTCGCGATACCCGGGGAGACAAGTGCAGTCGCGCGACCGCTCTACGCCTATGAGTGCAATAACTTCATCCGCATTTTCCGAGGGAATCCGCATGCGGCCATCGCGTAGGGCGTGATATAGCGCGTCTACAGCATGTTGGACACCAAGTGTGGCGATGACCGTCGGATGCCAAAGAAGGTCTAGCGACCAGTGCGGCACTAACGCTGGCAGCAGTGTGCCGGCGCGTATTCGCTCCCTTCGTTCATCAATAACCGGTCGAAGTTGCCTGGAGGCGGCGATGGCAATCGTCGCGGCCTCACCATCATCCAGCGACGGAGACGTCGAAGTAAGTTCGTGGAAAATCAGATACTCAGCGTCGGTTAGACCGACGACAGTAACGATTCGATCTGCCACAAGCGCCTGCAGAAAGGTGTACTCGCCATTTTTACGGCTTCTCTCATGCGGCGCGCGTCAAGCAAGTTGTCGCCTCACTCATGCAGCCAGAGGCTGTTTATTTGCGCTGATCGACGCCATCTCGACGACTGAGTCGCGTTCGGGGTTAAGCGTCACGGCACCAACCGGTGTCCAGTTGCGCGTGTGGCGCGACCAGCGGGCCGGATTGCGCTCG